>JBOGEN010000056.1:0-34063 GCA_050743265.1 Actinomycetes bacterium | reverse complement strand
CGCCCCCGGGACGCCTCGGGGCGCCCGCTCCCGCGCGGCGCGCCCGGGGTGCCCCCGCCCCCGGAGGACGTCGCCCTCCCCCCTGCGGAGTCGCTCGCCGAGGCCGAGCGGCTGCTCGTCGCGGGCAGGCCGTTCCACGCCCACGAGGTGCTCGAGGGCACGTGGAAGGACTCCCCCGCTGACGAGCGTGCGCTCTGGCGCGGCCTGGCCCAGGTGGCGGTCGGGCTCACCCACACGCAGCGCGGCAACGCCATCGGTGCCGCACGGCTGCTGCGGCGGGGTTCCGGAGCGGTCGCGGCGTACGCCGACGCACCGCCGTACGGGCTGGACGCGGCGCACGTCGTCGCCGAAGCCGAGCGGGTCGCCACCCTCGTCGAGCAGTCGGGGACCGACGCGGTCACCCCCGCCGACGTGGTCCTGCGCCTGCGCGCCTGAGACGGCGCCTCAGGTGACGGCGCCCCAAGGTGACGGCGCCTCAGGTACAGGTCCCGGTCCCCACCTGTGCGGTGGCCCGCCTGCCCTGCTGTGCACGCCCCGAGACCTCGTCGGCGGTCAGCGCGTAGCCGGTGCCGGGGTCGTCGACGGACACCGCGAACACGACGCCGTACACGTCGCCGTTCGGCGCGAGGAGCGGCCCGCCGGAGTTGCCCGGCTCGACGCGGGCGTGCACCGCGTACACCTCGCGGGTGACGAGGCCCTCCTGGTAGATGTCGGGGCCACGGGCGTCCTGCCGGTCACGGATGCGTGCCGGGTCGACACGGAACGGGCCGTTGCGCGGGTACCCGGCCACGACCGCGTCGTCGCCGCGCTCGGCGGGCCCGGTGAAGTCGAGCGTGCGCCTGCCCAGGCCCGGCACGTACAGCACGGCGAGGTCCCTGTTCTCGTCGAACACCACGACCCGCGCGTCCAGGGTGCGTCCGGACTCGAGCTCGATCTCGGGGTCGCTCACGCCCGCGACGACGTGGGCGTTGGTCATGATGCGCTCCCGCGCGTACACGAACCCGGTGCCCTCGAGGGACCGGCTGCACGCCGCGGCGGTGCCGATCACCTTGACGATGCTGGGGCGCGCGTGGCGTACGCCCGGGCGGTTCGACACCGACGGGTCGGGCGCCTCGACCGGCACGATGGGCGCCGGCGAGATGCCGCTGAAGACCTGGGGGAACCCGCCCTGGTCGAGGATGCGCCGGAACGAGGAGAACAGCGACCGCGCCGGGTCGGGCATGACGCGGTCCACCGAGGTGAGGATCTGCGAGCCACGGACCTGGTGGCTGATCTGCGGGACGGACGACTGGGCGACCGCCGTCCCGACGAACCAGGCCACCAGCAGCATGGAGACCACGCTGAGCACCGCTCCCCCGCCCGCGTCGAGGGCGCGGACGGGGTCCCACGTCACCCGCCGGCGGATCGCAGAGCCGGCCGACTGCGCGAGGATCTGGCCGACCGTGGCGAGCCCGAGCACGATGAGCACGGCCACCAGTGCCTGCCCGGAGCCCGTCTCCCACTCCTCGAGCGCCTTGGGGGCGACGGCCATGCCGAGGAACCCGCCCCCGAGGAACCCGGCGAAGGCCGCGACCCCGATGACGAAGCCCTGGCGGTAGCCGGAGATGCCGAACGAGACGCCCGCCAGGACGAGGAAGAGGTCGAGCAGGTTCACGGGCTCTCCTCGCCCCGGGAGAGGTCGCGGACAGCCAGCGCCACGGCGTCGTCGGGAAGGTCCTCGACCCGGTCCTCCGGCCACGGACGCTCCCAGCCCGCGACGGCGAACAGGCGGGACGCGAGCCCCGCGGTGAACCCCCACACGAGCAGGCCGCGCAGCTTGAACGCCGGCCCCACGTACCCGGACGGGTGGCGCACGGAGAGCCGGTTGGCCGGGTCGAGCATCTGCGCCAGCGGCACCCGGTCGACGGCGGCCACCTCGGCCGGGTCAGCCGCGTACACCGGGCTGGACTCGCGCCACCAGCCGACCACCGGGGTCACGACGAAGCCGCTCGGCGGCAGGTACAGCGCCGGCAGCGTGGCGAAGACGTGCACGCCGGACGGGTCGAGCCCGGTCTCCTCCTCAGCCTCGCGGAGCGCCGTCCCGACCGGCCCGTCGTCGCCCGGCTCGGCCATGCCGCCGGGGAAGGCGGGCTGCCCGGCGTGGCTGGACATGTCGCGGGCGCGCTCGATGACGAGCAGGTCGGGGCCCTCAGGGCCGTCGCCGAACAGGATGAGGACGGCGGAGCGGCGCCCGCCCCCGTCGTCCGGGGGCAGGAAGCGGGAGAGCTGTTCGGGCTGCACGTCGTCCGCCGCCCGGGCCAGCGGCAGCAGCCAGCCCGGCAGCGCCTCGGGGGGCTGGTCGCGTCCGGCCGCCGTCACGCCGTCACCTGCAGGTGCCGGCGGACGAGGTCGCGTACGGCGTCCGTACTCGTGATCTCGCCGACCTCGCGGTGGACGACCCGCCCTTCGGCGTCGACGAACAGCGTGACCGGCGGGCCTGGCACCGCGAGGGCCTGGCGGGTGTGGCCGTCCGGGTCCTGCACGGAGGGGAAGCCCATGCCGAAGCCGGCCGCGGCGTCGAGGGCGGGACCGGCCCGGTCGAGCAGGTCGATGCCGAGGAACTGGACGCGTCCCTGCGTCTCGCGCCTGACCTGCTCGAGCCGCGGCATCTCCTGCGCACAGGGCGGGCACCAGGACGCCCACACGGTGACAACGAGGGGCTTGCCCCGCAGGCCGGACAGGGTGACCGCCGGGCCCTCGCCCAGGCAGTCGAGCGTGAGCCGTGGCAGCCCTTCGTCACGCGACGCCACGTCCGCGCCGGCCGGGCATGGCGGGAGGTCGGCCTCGGCTTGTGCGTCCGCCTCGGCCGGCGTGTCCGCCCCGGCCTGTGAGTCGTCGCGGGCGACGGCCGTACGGTCACCGCCCGGGCTGGCGACGCCGGGCCCCGTACCCGGGGACGGCTCGCCACCACAGCCGGTCACGGCCGCGAGCACGAGGAGGAGTGCGGCCGTACGGCCCGCACTCACCCGCCCCCCTCGGCCGGGGACGGGATCTTCACGAGCTTCGCCGCAGCGGCCGGGTCGACGGGGCCTTCACCGAACGCCGGGCAGAGCCGAGCCACCGGGCAGGCGCCGCAGGCGGGCCTGCGGGCGTGGCAGATGCGGCGGCCGTGCCAGATCAGCCGGTGGGAGAGCATCGTCCAGTCCCGCTTGGGGATCAGCTCGCCGACCTCCGCCTCGATGCGCTCCGCGTCCGTGGAGGTCGTCCAGCCGAACCGGCGCGAGAGCCGGGCGAAGTGGGTGTCCACGGTGAGCCCGGGGACGTCGAAGGCGTTGCCGAGCACCACGTTGGCGGTCTTGCGGCCGACCCCCGGCAGGGTCACCAGGTCGTCCAGGCGCCCGGGCACCTCTCCCCCGTACCGCTCCGTGAGCGCCTGACCGAGCCCGATCAGCGAGTTCGTCTTTGCCCGGAAGAACCCGGTGGACTGGATCATCGTCTCCATCTCGCCACGGTCCGCGGCGGCATAGTCGGCCGCCGTGGGGTAGCGGGCGAAGAGGCCGGGCGTGACCATGTTGACCCGCTTGTCCGTGGTCTGCGCGGACAGGATCGTCGCCACGAGCAGCTCGAGCGGCGTACGGAAGTCGAGCTCGCAGTGCGCGTCCGGGTACGCCTCCGTGAGCTCCCTGTCGATCTTGCGGGCACGCCTGACGAGGCCGAGCCGGGTCTCCGGGCGACTCCTCGTGGCAGCAGGCGCTGAGGGCGAGGAGGGGGAACGGGGCGACACGCCCCCAGCGTACGGGGCTGAAGCAGGCTGCCCCGTCCGGGTGACGCGGGCTCAAGCGGCCCTGGCGAGCGCCGATGCCGGAACAGTCAGATGTTTCCCAGGTTCCCCGTGAACCCCCGGCGCACCAGGACAGGACCCGCCATGGCCAGGCAGTCGGACACGACCCCGGACGCACGCGAGCGGACCTGGTCCGGCCGCGGCCGTACCGGAGTCCGCGCCGAGCCGGTCCGCTCGCCGCAGCACGTGCACCTGTCGCTGGCGGAGGTCAGGGAGTACCGCCAGGAGCTCCGCGACGAGGAGAGCCGGGTCTCGTACTGGCGTCGCATCCTGCAGGCGCGCCTCGACCTGCTCACCAGGACGGGGACCGACCGCCCGGACGTCCAGCGCTTCGGCGAGGTGCTCGGCGGCGCCGAGCAGGCCAGCGCACGGACCGCGCTGATCGAGACCGTCCCGGTGGACGACGTGCCCCCGCTCCCGGACGTGGCCAGGCTCTGGCACACCGAGGTCGACCCGGCCGACACGAAGGCCTTCCGCGCGACCGTCGACGGTCTCGTCGTCGCCGAGCAGCAGCTGTCCACGTACCGCGACGCCGTGATCAACCGGCTCAACAGCGCCACCGCCGAGCTGATCGCGCGCTACCACGAGGACCCCGCGCTCTGCCTCAAGGTCCTGCCGCTCGACCCCGAGGGCGACACCCCGGAGCCGTCGGTCCGCTGACCTTTCTGCCGGCTCCGTAGCCGTGTGACGTCGGACGATGACGAAGCGTTACCGGCGGGGCCTGATGCGCGGCCCGGCATGACGTCGGTCACACTGGGTGCCGTGGACGACGTTCTGAGCCGTGCGCCCCTGTTCACCGCCCTCGACGACGAGGCCGCCTCCGCCGTCCGCACCTCGATGACCGAGGTGTCCCTGCGACGCGGCGACCTGCTCTTCTCCGAGGGCGAGGCCGGGGACAGCCTCTACGTGATCACCGACGGCAAGCTCAAGCTCGGCCGCTCGTCGGTGGACGGGCGGGAGAACCTGCTGGCGGTGCTCGGCCCCGGCGAGATGTTCGGCGAGCTGTCGCTCTTCGACCCCGGGCCGCGTACCGCCACGGCCACGGCGCTCACCGACACGGAGCTCGTAGCCCTCGGGCACGACCACCTGCGGCCCTGGCTGGCCGGACGGCCCGAGGTCGCGCTGCAGCTCCTGCAGGCCCTCGCCCAGCGGCTGCGACGTACCAACGCCAACCTCGCCGACCTTGTCTTCTCGGACGTCCCCGGCCGGGTCGCGAAGGCCCTGCTCGACCTGTCCGAGCGGTTCGGCGTCCCGCAGGACGACGGGGTCCACGTGGCGCACGAGCTCACGCAGGAAGAGCTCGCCCAGCTCGTCGGCGCCTCACGCGAGACCGTCAACAAGGCGCTGGCGGACTTCGCGGCGCGCGGCTGGCTGCGTCTCGAGGGGCGGGGCGTGGTGCTGCTCGACGCCGAGCGGCTGGAGCACCGAGCCCGCTGAGAGCCACCCCGGCGCTTTCCCGCCGGGTCGGGCTGAGGGCGCTCGGGCCGGGTATCGCTCAGGTACGCAGGTCGCCCTGCTCCTCCAGGTACGCGAGCTGCGACCGGACAGAGAGCTCCGCCGCCGGCCACAGTGAACGGTCCACGTCCGCGTACACCCGCTCGACGACCTCGCGAGGGGTCCGCGCACCGGCAGCCACCGCGCTCTCGACCTGGGCGAGTCTTTCGGCGCGGTGGGCGAGGTACGCGTCGAGCACGGCCACCGCGTCACCGAGCACCGGGCCGTGCCCGGGCAGGACCGTCGGCGCCTCGGCATGCTCGGCCAGCCGGCGCAGGGTGTGCAGCGACGCGAGGTAGTCCGCAAGGCGGCCGTCCGGGTGCGCGACCACCGTGGTGCCCCGGCCGAGCACGGTGTCGCCTGTCAGCACGGCACCGTCCGCGGGCAGATGGAACGAGACCGAGTCGCTGGTGTGGCCGGGGGTCGCCACCACCCGGACCTCCAGCCCGCCGACCTCGATGACGTCGCCGGCGGCCAGGCCCTCCTCCCCGAGCCGGAGCGCCGGGTCGAGGGCACGCACCGCGGTACGCGTCATCGTGGCGAACCGCCGCGCGCCTTCGGCGTGGTCGAGGTGCCCGTGCGTGAGCAGGGTCAGTCCCACGCGTCGTCCGGACGCCTCGACGTCGGAGACGACGGCCTGCAGGTGTCCCAGGTCGTCCGGCCCGGGGTCGACCACCACGGCGAGGTCGGAGTCCGGCTCGGCGAGCACCCACGTGTTCGTCCCGTCGAGGGTCATCGGCCCGGGGTTGGGCGCGAGCACGCACCGCGCGCGGATCGTGGCGGGCCTGCCGGGACGGTCTCCCTCGCCGCCGGACCCGTGAGCGTGGCCGGTCGCGCTCACGCCCGTACCCCGTCGGCGTACCCCGGCTCGCCGGGCAGGACGACCCAGGCACGCTCCCCGTCGAGCACCGCACGGGGCATCATCGGGCGGATCTCGCGCGACCACCCGGCGTCGAGCACCTCGGCGACCGAGGAGTACTGCTGCAGGTCGAGCAGGGTCGCGATCGTGGGCACGAGCATCGCCATCTCGCCCTGCGCGTGCCGGGCTACGGCCTCGGACACGTTGACCCAGGTGACCCGGTCGGCCTCGCCGGACACGTCACGCGGGCGCTGTCCAGGTGGCAGCCCCGCGACGAAGAAACGGGTGTCGTACCGGCGCGACTCGAACTCGGGCGTGATCCAGTGCGCCCACGGGCGCAGCAGGTCCGCGCGCAGCTGCAGACCCCGCGCGTCGAGCAGGTCGGCGAAGCCGAGGGAGCGGTCGACCAGCGCACCGCGGTCACGCTCCCAGTCCTCCGCACCGGTGTCCGCGAGGACGGCGCCCGAGGGGGAACCGGACGCGGGCTCGCCGGCCGGCCCGGCGAGCAGCACGCCGGACTCCTCGAACGTCTCGCGTACGGCCGCGCACACGAGGGCGCGCGCGTGCGGGACGTCCGTCGCGAAGGCCTGCGCCCAGTGCTCCGGCGGCTCCCCGGCCCAGCGCACCGTCCGGTCGACATCGCGCGAGTCGACCGTCCCGCCGGGGAACACGTGCATGCCCGCGGCGAACGCCATGGACGCGGCACGGCGCAGCAGGTACACCTCGAGCCCGCCAGAAGCAGAGCCCGCGCCGTCGCGCAGCAGCACGACCGTGGCCGCCGGCCTCGCCTGCACCGGGGCGCGCGGCTCGCGGACGAAGGCGCGCGCCCGCTCGACCAGCGCGGGCGGCAGCGCGCGGTCGGGCCGGTGCGCAGCGGTGGACATGGGCCGATGGTAGGCGCGGGGCCGCTCGCGGCCCCGGGGTAGCCTCCGAGCATGGCCGGATCCTCGGGGGATCGTGCCGCGGCGGCGCCGGACGTCCACCCGGGGCTGACCATCGACGAGCTGGCCCGCGCCGTCGGCATCACGCCACGCAACGTTCGCGCGTACCAGACCCGTGGCCTCGTGCACTCGCCCACCGTGCACGGCAGGACCGGGTACTACGACGGCACCCACGTGAGCCGCCTCCTTCTCGTGAAGGAGCTACAGGAGCGGGGGCTCAACCTGGCGGCGGCCCGAGCCCTGCTGGACAGCCGCGAGGTGGTGACCTGGCTGTTCCACGACATGCGCGAGCGCGCCCGCGCCTCCGGTACCGGCGCGGCCGTGAGGCTGCCCGCGGTGAGCGTGGCCCGGCTGCGCGAGCTCGACCCGCAGGCGCCCGACCTGCTGGCCGGGGCCGGCGTGCTCACACGGGCGCGCGACGGGGAGTTCACGGCCGACGCGGCGCTGTTCACCGCGGCGCTCCGGCTGATCGAGCAGGGTGTGCCGCTCGCGGAGGTCGTGCGCGTGCTCGTCGACGTCAGCGCTCAGGCGCGCATGCTCGCGGACCACGTGGGCCAGGTGCTCGCGGCCACCCCGGCACCGCAGAGCCCGCTCGCGGACACCACCTCCGACGGTGCGGCCGACCGTGCCGACACGCTCACGCCGTACGCGGTGCAGATGTGCGTCGCGGGGTTCGAGTCGCTGCTGTCGACGTCCGTGACCGAGGCCGTGCGGCGAGCGCGCGACGAGCGCGCCGACACCCAGGAGCCGGATGGCGAGGCGACGCAGGAGTCGGGCCGCTAGGCGACCTCGAGCACCAGCTCCACCTCGACGGGCGCGTCCAGCGGCAGGACGGCCACCCCGACGGCGCTGCGCGCGTGCACGCCCGCGTCGCCGAAGACCTCACCCAGCAGCTCGCTCGCGCCGTTGACGACCTGCGGCTGGCCGGTGAAGCCGGGGTCGCTGGCCACGTAGCCGACGACCTTGACGACACGGGTGACCGCCGACAGGTCACCTAGCTCGGCCTTGACCGCGGCCAGCGCGTTCAGCGCACAGGTCGCGGCGAACCGCTTGGCCTCGTCCGGGTCGACGCCCGCGCCCACCTTGCCGGTGGCCGGGAGCTTGCCGTCGACCAACGGCAACTGGCCGGACGTGTAGACATACCCGCCAGTCCGCAGCGCCGGCACGTACGCGGCGACTGGCGGGGCCACGCCCGGGAGCGTGAGCCCCAGCGCGGCGAGGCGATCCTCGGGTGTCCCTGCGGACCCGCTCACGCCTTCTCGCGCTTCATGTAGGCGACGAGCTGCTCGGCGCTCGGTCCGGGGACGACCTGGACGAGCTCGTACCCGTCCTCGCCCCACTGGTCGAGGATCTGCTTGGTCGCGTGCACGAGAAGCGGCACGGTCGCGTACTCCCACTTGGTCATGGCCGCGAGGCTACCCACCCCGGCGGGTGTGACAGGAAACACACCGGGTCCGCGAGGTGGGCATGTCCGCGGCCCCGGAGCACTCGCCGAGTGCGGGCACAATGGAACACGCATGAACGCGACCACGGTGCCGCTCCCGGCTGTCCAGGCCGGGGGGCGGCTGCGGAGCGTGCGGTGAGCCCCACCCCGCACGCGGTCCTGCGCTACCCGCTCGGAGGTCGTCTCGCGTACGTCGTGTGGGGCACCGGCGTGCTCGCGTACGTGGTGGCGGTGTTCCACCGGTACTCGCTCGGCGTCGCGGGGCTCCAGGCCGCCGAGCGGTTCGGCGTCGGCGCGTCCACCCTCGCGGTCTTCTCGGTGCTGCAGCTGGCCGTGTACGCGGGCATGCAGATCCCGGTCGGGGTGCTGCTGGACCGGCTCGGGTCGCGCCGCATCCTCGTCGGCGGGGCCGTGCTCATGGCCGTCGGCCAGGTCGTGTTCGCGCTCGCGGCCAGCGTGCCCGCGGCCGTGACCGCCCGCGTCCTGCTCGGCGTCGGGGACGCGATGACGTTCACCGCCGTGCTGCGGCTCGTCGCGCTCTGGTTCCCGCCGCGGCGCAACCCGCTCTTCGTCCAGCTCACCGGCCTGCTCGGGCAGCTGGGCGCGATCGCGTCCGCGGTGCCGCTCGTCACGGCGCTGCACGGCGTCGGGTGGACGCCGACCTTCCTCGGGGCGGGTGCGCTCGCGGCCGTGGTGGGCGTGCTCGTGCTGGGCGTGCTGCGCGACTCCCCCTGGGAGGTCCCGCCGGACGAGCGTCTGCAGCCGAGCCTCGCCGACGTGCGGGCCAGCCTGCGCCGGTCCTGGGCGCAGCCGGGCACCCGCCTCGGGCTGTGGACGCACTTCGTGACCCAGTTCCCCATGTTGGTGTTCACGCTGCTCTGGGGGTACCCGTTCCTCGTCCAGGCGCAGGGCCTGCCACCGAACAACGCGGGTGCGCTGCTCACCACGCTCACGGTCGCCGGCATGGTCGTCGGGCCACTCCTCGGCGGGCTCGTGGCCCGGCACCCGTTCCACCGGTCGCGGATCGTGTTCGGTGTCGTGGCCGTCGCGGCATCCGCGTGGACGGCCGTCCTGCTCTGGCCCGGGCCCGCCCCCACGCCGCTGCTCGTCGTGCTCATGCTCGCGATGTCACCGTGCGGCCCGTCGTCGATGATCGGCTTCGACTACGCCCGGACGTTCAACCCGGCCCCGCGACTGGGCAGCGCCACCGGCATCGTCAACGTGGGCGGGTTCGTGGCCTCGCTGAGCGTGATGCTCATGATCGGGCTCGTGCTGGACGTGCTCACCCCGGGGCCGTCCACGCAGTACGAACCCTCGTCCTTCCGCTGGGCGTTCGCCGTGCAGTACGTGGTCTGGGCGCTCGGGCTCACCCAGGTGTGGCGGTACCGGCTGCGCGCCCGCAGGGACCTCGCCGACCACGACCCGCAGGCGTACGACGCGCTGCGCCGCGGCGACGCCGTGGTGCCGTCGCACGCCTGAGGCAGCCTCGCGGGGTGCGGCCCCGCCGGGCGGTCAGCGGTACGGGCTGAAGTCCGGCGGACGCTTCTCGGTGAACGCGGTGTAGCCCTCCTTGGCCTCGTCCGTCCCCGTGAACAGGTCGAGGCCCGCGTAGGCCATGGTGTGGAAGCCCGCCTGGTGCTCGGTGTCGGCGTTGAACGAGGCCTTGCAGAACCGGATCGCGGTCGGCGAGTACGAGGCGATCTTGCGTCCCCAGCTCAGCGCGGTATCCATCAACGCGTCCGGCGCGACGACCTCGTTGACGAGGCCCCACCGCTCGGCGGTCTCGGCGTCGTACAGGTCGAGCAGGAACCAGATCTGGCGCGCCCGCTTCTCCCCCACGACCCGGGCGAGGTACGCGGTGCCGAACCCGGCGTCGAACGAGCCCACCCTGGGGCCGGCCTGGCCGAAGCGGGCGCTGTGCGAGGCCACGGTGAGGTCGCAGAGCACGTGCAGCACGTGCCCGCCGCCGACCGCGACCCCGTTCACCGCGGCGATGACCGGCTTGGGGATGTCGCGGATGATCCGGTGCAGCCGCTCGATCTCGAACATGCCGGACTCGGTCTCGCCGTAGTCCCCGGTCTCGGCCCGCTGCTTTTGGTCACCGCCCGCGCAGAACGCCTTCTCGCCCGTGCCGGTCAGGACGACGGCGCCCACCGACCGGTCCGCCCAGGCGGCGCGGAACGCGTGCAGCAGCTCGTCCACCGTCCGGCCGCGAAACGCGTTGTAGCGCTCCGGCCGGTCGATGGTGACGACCGCGACGCCGCCGTCGGCGACCTCGTACCTGACGTCGGTGAACTCCTCGACCCGCACAGTCACCCTCCCTGACCCGCTCGCTCAGCCGGCCTCAGTCGACGCGGACGGCCACCGCGCTGCCCTGGCCGACGCCGATGCACGCGGCCGCGATGCCGATGCCGCCACCGCGGCGACGCAGCTCGCGGGCACAGTCGATGATGACCCGCGGCGCGGACGCGCCCAGCGGGTGCCCGATCGCGATCGCGCCGCCGTGCGGGTTCACCCGGCCCTCGTCCATCTCGACGCCGCGCTCGCGCAGCCCGTGCAGCGTGGAGAGCACCATCGCGGCGAACGCCTCGTTGATCTCCCACACCGCGATGTCGGACCCGCTCAGCCCGAGCCGGTCGAGCAGCTTGACGATCGCCGGCACCGGCGCGACCGAGAACCGCTGCGGCTCGAGCGCGACCGTCGCCGAGCCGAGCACCTGCGCCACCGGCTCGATGCCGAGGGACGTGGCCGTGGCCCGCGTGCCCATCAGGACCGAGATCGCGCCGTCGTTGACGGGCGAGGCGTTGCCCGCGGTCACGGTGCCGTCGCGGCTGAACGCCGGCTTGAGCGCGGCGAGGCTTTCCGGTGTCGAGTTGGCGCGGATCGACTCGTCCCGCCGGACGCTCTCGACCTCGATCACGTAGTCGTCGTGCAGGCCCTTGTCCCAGGCCTCGGCGGCGAGGCGGTGGCTGCGCAACGCCCAGTCGTCCTGCGCCTCGCGGCCGATGCCGATCTCGGCGGCGACGTTCTCGGCGCACGCGCCGAGCGAGGCCGTCCACTCGGACGGGAAGGCCGGGTTGACCATCCGCCACCCGACCGTGGTCTGGTGCATCTCCATCGTCCTGGGCAGAGCGTCGTCGGGCTTCGGCAGCACGTAAGGCGCGCGGCTCATGCTCTCGATCCCGCCGGCCACCATGAGCGAAGCGTCACCGACCGCGAGCGCGCGGGCGGCCTGGACAAGGGCCTCCCCGCCCGAGGCGCAGAGCCGGTTCACCGTCACCCCGGGCACCGTCGCGGGCAACCCGGCCAGCAGGGCGGCCATGCGGGCCACGTTGCGGTTGTCCTCGCCGGCCCCGTTCGTGTCACCCAGGATCACGTCCTCGACCGAGGCCGGGTCGAGTTCGGGGTGGCGCTCGACGAGCGCGCGCAGAGGCAGCGCGGCCAGGTCGTCGGTCCGGATCCCGGAGAGCCCGCCGCGGTGGCGGCCGAACGGCGTGCGGACGGCGTCGAGCAGGTAGGCGTCCATGTCTCCCTATCCTGACGGCAGAACAGCACCAGCACACGGTCGGGGCGGGCAGCCACGTCGGCGCCGACACCACCCGGGGAGTCCATCATGCGTCAGCTCTCCTGCCTTGTGACCGGAGCGGGCCGGGGCATCGGCCGGGCCGTCGCGGTCGGTTTGGCCGGTGAGGGCCACCGGGTGGCGCTCACCGCCCGCAGCGCCGACCAGCTCGCCGAGACCGCGGTGGCCTGCGGTGAGGCGGTCACGCTCGTGCTGCCCGGGGACGCCACGGACCCGGCCCACGTCGAGTCGGCGTACGCCGAGGTCGAGCGGGCCTGGGGGGCCGTCGACGTGCTGGTCGCGAACGCCGGCGCGGGCGCCACCGCCCCCGTGGCCGGGACCACGGACGAGCAGTGGCAGGCGATGCTCGACCTGAACCTCACTGCACCGTTCCGGTTCCTCCGCCGGGCAATCCCTGGCATGGTCGCGCAGGGGTTCGGCCGGGTGGTCGTCCTGGGCTCGGTCGCCTCCAAGCACGGTGAGCCGTACATCGCGGCGTACACCGCGTCCAAGCACGGGGTGCTGGGGCTCGTCCGCAGCGCAGCCGCCGAGCTGGCCACGAAGGGGGTGACCGTGAACGCCGTCTGCCCGGGGTACGTGGACACGCCGATGACCGACGGCACGGTCGAGATGATCGTGGGCCGTACCGGGCGCTCCTACGAGGAGGCGCGCGGCATCCTGGCGGCCAAGCAGCCCATCGGGCGCCTGGTCACCGCCGAGGAGGTCGCGGAGGCGGTGCTGTACTGCGTGCGCAGCGGTGCCGTCACCGGGCAGGGGCTCAACGTCGACGGAGGGGCGGTCCAGTCGTGACCCTGGAACGCGTGAACCCTCCCTCGCTGGCCAGACCGAGCGGCTTCAGCCACGCCGTCGTCGCAACCGGCGGGCGCCTGGTGTTCCTCGCCGGCCAGACGGCCGCCGACGCGGAAGGCGCGATCGTGGGCACCGGCGTCGTCGCCCAGTTCGCGAAGGCCCTGGGCAACCTGCTCACCGCGCTGCGCGGTGCGGACGGCAGCCCGGAGCACCTGGCCAAGCTCACGATCTACGCGGTGGACCCGGAGGACTACCGCGAGCACGCCTCCGAGATCGGCGACGTGTGGCGGACGATGGCCGGGCGCGACTTCCCCGCCACCGCCCTCGTCGGGATCGTCCGCCTGTGGGACACCGAGGCCCTGGTCGAGCTCGAGGGCATCGCGGTCGTCCCGTGAACGCGTACCCCGGGCACGACCCCCGCGAGGTCCTCACCCGGCCGGCGCCTCCGCCCGAGCTGGTGGTCCGGTACGGCCCTGAGGACGAGCAGGTCGCGGATGTGTGGCTGCCGCAGGCCGGCTGGCGCCTGCCGGCCCCGCTCGTGCTCGTCCTGCACGGGGGCTTCTGGCGGGTGGCCTACGACCGCACGCACACCCGGCCGATGTGCCAGGACCTCGCCGGTCGCGGGTACGCGGTGGCCTCGGTCGAGTACCACCGGGTGGGCCAGGACGGCGGTGGCTGGCCCGGCACGTTCGACGACGTCGCCATCGCCGTGGACGCGGTGCCCGACCTGGTCGCCGCAGCGGCTCCCGAGGCCGTGGACACCACGCGGATCGTGCTGCTGGGCCACTCGGCCGGCGCGCACCTCGCGCTCTGGGCGGCCGGGCGGCACCGGCTCGCCACGACCTCGCCCTGGCACCGTACGGAGCCGCTGCCCGTCGCGGGTGTGGTCGCACTGGCCGGGGTGTGCGACCTCGCGCAGGCGAGCGCGCTCGGGCTCGGGGACGCCGCGGTGGACGACCTGCTCGGCGGTCCCGCTGCCCGCGTGCCCGGCCGGGTGGCGGCGGCGAGCCCGTCCTCGCTGCTGCCGCTGGGGACCCGTCTGGTTCTCGTCCACGGCACCGAGGACGACCGCGTCCCGCTGCAGGTGAGCCGCGACTTCCACACCCGAGCCACCCGCGCAGGCGACGACGTGGAGCTCGTCACCGTCGAGGGGGTCGAGCACTTCGCGCTGATCGACCCGCACTCCTCGGCCTGGCCCCGGGTGCTCGACGCTGTGGGAACCGTCCTCGTGAGGGGCCCGTAGGCTCGGGGTGACCCGCCCCCCACGTCTGCGAGGACCCCGTGCACGAGCGCGCCGCGCGCCTGACCGAGGAAGCCGTCCGGGCGCCTGTCGACGCCGGCACCGACGATGCGACCCTGGCGCGCACGCTGGCCCGGGGCGCGGGTGCGCTGCTGCTGCGGCTGCGCTCCGAGCCGGGGGCGACCGACGACCCGAAGGCGCTGCGCCCCGCCGCGGACAAGGCCTCCAACCGCTACCTGCTGGACGCGTTGGCCCGGGCACGGCCCGACGACGCCGTCCTCTCCGAGGAGAGCCCGGACGCCCCCGAGGCACGCCGGGCAGCGTCCCGGGTGTGGATCGTCGACCCGCTCGACGGCACGCGCGAATACGGCGAGCCGCCCCGCGAGGACTGGGCCGTGCACGTCGCCCTGTGGGCAGGGGACCGTCTCACGGCCGGAGCCGTCGCGCTGCCCGGGCGCGACGAGGTCCTCACCGCCGACGCACCGCCACCCGTCCCGGCCCGTCCGGCAGGCCCGCTGCGTCTCGCGGTGAGCCGGACGCGTCCGCCCGCGTTCCTCGACGAGCTCTCCGCTCGGCTGGACGTGACCACGGTTCCGCTCGGCTCCGCCGGGTTCAAGGTGTCCGCCGTCGTGCTGGGCACCGTCGACGCGTACGTGCACACCGGCGGGCAGTACGAGTGGGACTCGGCCGCACCGGTCGCGGTCGCCGCCGGGGCCGGCCTCTACACGTCCCGTGCCGACGGGTCTCCACTCGTCTACAACGGCCCGGACCCGTGGCTGCCCGACCTGGTGGTCTGCCGACCGGAGCTGGCCGACGACCTCATGCGGGCGCTCGACGGCCTGGTCTGAGCGCGCAGTCCATGGACCCCGAGCGCGGCCGGCGTTCTCTTGACTGCCGTCACGAGAGGGAAATACTGACGGGCATCCCCGGCGATCCCGGGGTCCGGTCCCGCGCGACCGGCCGCCGCGAGTGAGGTCCGTACCCAATGCAGCTCTCGCCGTCCGCGCACCTGGACACGTTCACGCGCGACCACCTGCCACCCGCCGACCAGTGGCCCGGGCTGACCTTCGCGCTGCCCGAGCTCGCGTACCCCGACCGGCTGAACTGCGCCGCCTCGCTGCTCGACGACCGCGCCGCCGTGCACGGGGCGGACCGGCCGTGCGTCGTCACCGAGCACGAGACGTTCACGTACGGGGACCTCGTCACCTGGTCCAACCGCATCGCGCAGGTGCTCGTCGAGGACTTCGAGATCGTGCCCGGCAACCGGGTGCTTCTGCGGGGGCCGAACGCGGCGTGGCTGCTCGCCTGCTGGGCCGGCGTACTCAAGGCGGGAGGCGTGGCGGTGACGACCATGCCGCTCCTGCGCGCGCGCGAGATCTCGACCATCGGTGAGATCGCGCGCGTCGGCCTCTCGCTGTGCGACCACCGCTTCACCGACGACCTGCTCGCGGCCGACCTGGCCGGCGCGCCGGTGGTCCCGTACGGCGGGAGCGGCCCGGACGACCTCGCGCAGCTGATGGCAGGCAAGTCCGAGACGTTCACCGCGTGCCCGACGGCCGCGGACGACGTGGCGCTGCTCGCGTTCACCTCCGGGACGACCGGCCGCCCCAAGGCCACCATGCACCTGCACCGCGACGTCCTCGCGATCGGGGACACGTTCAGCAAGCACGTCCTTGCGCCCACCCCGGACGACGTCTTCTCCGGTACGCCGCCGTTCGCGTTCACGTTCGGGCTGGGCTCGCTCGTGGTGTTCCCGCTGCACGCGGGCGCGTCCACGTTCCTCATGGAGAAGGCCACCCCGGAGGGCCTCGTCGACGCGATCGAGCGGCACCGCATCAGCGTCCTGTCCACCGCACCGACGATGTACCGGGCGATGCTCGGGCACCTGAAGGGGCGCGACGTGTCGTCGCTGCGGCAGTGCGTCTCGGCCGGGGAGACGCTGCCCCTGGCGACCTGGGAGGCGTTCCACGACGCCACGGGCGTCCGCATCATCGACGGCATCGGGTCCACCGAGATGCTGCACATCTTCATCGGCTCGTCCGGCGACGCGATCCGTCCCGGCTCGACGGGCCTGCCTGTCCCGGGGTACGAGGCCCGCGTGGTGGACGGGCGGGGCGCCCCGGTACCGGACGGGGAGATCGGGCGCCTCGCCGTCCGCGGGCCCACCGGCTGCCGCTACCTCGCCGACCCGCGGCAGGCCGTGTACGTCCAGGACGGCTGGAACATCACCGGCGACACGTACCTGCGTGACGAGGCCGGCTACTTCTGGTACCAGGCGCGCAGCGACGACATGATCATCGCGTCCGGGTACAACATCGCCGGGCCGGAGGTCGAGGCCGCGCTGATGGCCCACCCCGAGGTACTCGAGTGCGCGGTCATCGGCGCGCCCGACCCCGACCGCGGCACCGTGATCAAGGCGTTCGTCGTACTCACCGAGGGCGCCCTCGGGGACGACGCCAAGGTCCGCGAGCTGCAGGACTTCACCAAGGCGCAGATCGCGCCGTACAAGTACCCGCGCCGTGTCGAGTTCGTCGAGTCGCTGCCGCGCACGGCGACCGGCAAGCTGCAGCGGTTCGTCCTGCGGGAGCGCGAGAAGAAGGCGGCGGCGGAGAAGACCGGCGCATGAGCACCGCGCAGAGCGGGGGTGCCGCGTCCCCCGCCGGCGTCGTCATAGAACGCCGCGTGGCCTGGGCCGAGACGGATGCCAGCGGGCACTTCCACCACAGCGCGGTCATCCGCTGGGTGGAGGAGGCGGAGGCCGTCCTGCAGCAGCGGCTCGGGCTGCGCCTGTTCGGACGGCTGCCGCGGGTGCACTACGAGGTCGACTACCTCGACCGGCTCTGGTTCGACGACCGCATCGAGGTCGGGCTCGACGTCGCGGAGGTCGGCCGGTCCTCCGTCCGGTTCGCCTTCGAGGTACGCCGGGACGGCACGACCGCCGCCCGCGGGGTGATGGTCGCCGTGCACGCCGCGTCCCCGTCCGAGGGATCCGCCCCCTGGCCCGACGACGTCCGCGCCGCCCTGCTCGAGTCGGGCCCGCAGCGGCCGGAGCTGATCGGCTGACGCTCAGCCGTCCTGGTCGACCAGCCGTGCGGGGAACCCGCCCGTCGCGACCGGACCCCAGCGCTCCGGCGTCAGTCGCAGCACCGACTTTCCCTGGCGCAGCATGGCCTCGCGGTACTCGCCCCAGTCGGGGTGCTCGCCGGAGATGCTGCGGAAGTACTCGACGAGCGGCTCGACGTCCTCGGTCGCGTTGATGACCTCGGCCGTGCCGTCGACCTGCACCCACGGGCCGTCCCAGTCGTCGGAGAGCACGACGAGGCTCGCCTGCGGGTCGCGGCGTGCGTTGCGCGTCTTGGCCCGCTCCGGGTACGTGGACACCACGAGGCGCCCTTCCGGGTCGACCCCGCACGACACCGGGGAAGCCTGCGGCCCTCCGTCGCGACGTCGGGTGATCAGCAGGCCGTGGTGGCGGGAGCGGCAGAAGTCCAGCAGCCCGCAGAGATCGACCTGCGTGTTCGTAGCGGTCCGGCGGGGCATCGCCGCAGTCTAGGTGGCGACACCAGAGCGTGACAGACGTAACATTCCGGGCATTCGGGCGGCAGGGGCCGCCCCACTGGAGGACGTGGTTGCCGTGACCGGCTCAGGATCGCCCGTACGCTCGTCCAGCTCGCTGCGCCCCGGGCTGCTCGTCTTCGCGCTCTGCGCCGTGACGATCGTGGTGGACGGGTACGACCTCATCGTCTACGGGACGACGCTGCCCGCCATCCTCGAGTACGCCCCCTGGGGGGTCAGCGAGGTCCAGGCCGGCGCGATCGGGTCGTACGCCCTGATCGGCATGCTCATCGGCGCCCTCGTCGTCGGGACGGTGACCGACGTCGTGGGTCGGCGGCGGATCATGCTCGTGTGCACGACGTGGTTCTCGCTGGCGATGGTCGGGTGCGCGATGGCCCCGTCGGCGGAGGTCTTCGGCGCGCTGCGGTTCGTGGCCGGGCTCGGGCTCGGCGGCGTGGTGCCGACCGCGATCGCGCTCACCATCGAGTTCGCCCCGCCCGGGCGGCGGATGCTCGCGAACTCGGTGATGTTCTCCGGGTACTCGGTCGGCGGCATCATCGCCGCGCTGGTCACGGCGGCGCTGCTCGCCGACGTCGGGTTCCGCGCCTTCTTCCTCGCCGGCGGCCTCGTCCCGCTCGTGACCGTCGTCCCGCTGGCGTGGAAGCTGCTGCCGGAGTCGCCCGGGTTCCTGCTGGCCCGCGGCCGGACGGAGGAGGCCCGCGCGACGGCCGCACGGTTCGGGCTCGACCTCGAGCAGTACGCCGCCGACGCCGCCGCGACCCCCGAGGACACGGGTGACAAGGCGGGAACGCGCGGCCTCCGCGTGCTCTTCTCGGCCGGGTACGTGCGCGCCACCGTCCTGTTCTGGGGCGCCACGTTCCTGGGGCTGCTGCTGGTGTACGGGTTCAACACCTGGCTCCCGCAGATCATGCGCGAGGCGGGCTACCCGCTGGGGTCGGCGATCCTCTTCCTGCTCGCCCTGAACCTCGGCGCGATCATCGGCACCCCGCTGGCCGGTGCCGCCGCGGACCGGATCGGCTCCAAGCCCGTGACCGCCGCCGCGTTCCTCGTGGCCGCGGCGTGCATCGCCCTGCTCGCGGTCCGGCTGCCCACGGCGGCGCTGTACGCCCTGGTCGCCGTAGCCGGGCTCGGGACGATCGGCACGACGATCCTCGTCAACGCGTACACGGCGAAGGTGTACCCGTCGGCCGCCCGCGCGACGGGGCTCGGCTGGGCCCTGGGCGTCGGCCGGCTGGGGGCCATCCTCGGACCGATGATCGGCGGGCTGATCCTCGGGTCCAGCCTCGGCTTCGTCTGGAACTTCCTCGTGTTCGCCGTGCTCGCCATGGTCGGCGGGCTGCTCGTCCTGCTCGTCCCGCAGACGCCGACCACCGCCGCCCCCGCCACGGTGCCGTCCACCGTCTCGCTCACCGCACCGGCCTCGGGCGGGACGACGGGCGGCTGAGCGACGACCACCCTCTGAGCGACGACAGCTCTGAACTCAGAGCGAGGCCGCGAGCTCGTCCACCTTCTGCTGGATGCCGGCGCGCGAGTCCGGCTCGATCTTCTGCGTCTGCTCGAGCTTGTCGAGCTCCTCGGTCAGCTTGTCGGTCTCGTCGGCAGCACCGTCCGAGTCGTCCGCTGCCAGCTTCTCCTCGACCTTGGACACCCCGTCACGCAGCCGCTGCGCGTCCTTGTCCTCCAGCCCGCCTGCGGCGACCTCCTGGTCGATGGTGTTGCGCACGTCCGCGACGGCCGCTACGGCGGGGTCGACGGACGGCTTCTCCTCGGTCGGCGTGGGCTTCGAGGTGGGCGTGGTCTTCGTCGGGGTGGGTGACGGGCTGTTTCGGGTCGGAGTGGCCTGCGGTGACTGCGCCGGGCTCGTCTCGTCCGTCGGGCCGCCGGTACGCTCCCCCTCCCCCGGGTTCGTCAGGGCGAGGACGAGCAGGACTGCCGCCACTCCCGCGGCCAGGCCCGCCAGCACGCCGGCCACCCGGCGTCCGCGCCCGGACCGGCCGGTGGCCCTCCTGCTGTCGTCCGGCACCGCCCCGGCGGGGAGCACCGCGGTCCGGTCGCCCCCGGCGGGCACAGCCCCCGCCGGCATGGCGGCGGTCGGGGCGAAGGCACCGGCCTCACGCGCCCGCAGCCGGTCGGCCACGGCCTGCGCCGAGGGAGGCCGGGCGTCCGGGTCCTTGGCGAGCAGGTCGGCGACGAGTGTGTCCAGCCAGGGCGGGACGTCCGGTCGCAGGTCGGCCAGCCGGGGAGGGTCGGTGTAGATGTGCTGGCCGAGGACCGCCACGGGCGTGTCGCCGCGGAACGGCGGCGAGCCGGTGAGCAGCGCCACGAGCACGCAGCCCAGCGCGTACAGGTCGGCGCGGGCGTCGACCTGGACGCCGCGGGCCTGCTCCGGGGACAGGTAGTCGGCCGTGCCAACGACGGTCTGGGTCGCGGTGAGCGCGGTCTGACCGGTCTGCTCGAGCAGCCGGGCGATGCCGAAGTCGAGCACACGCAGGCTGCCGTCCGAGGCGAGCATGAGGTTGGCCGGCTTGACGTCTCGGTGGACGACCCCCGCGGCGTGTGCTGCAGCCAGCGCGCTCGCGGTCTGCTCGGCGTACAGCACGGTCTCGCCCACCGGCAGCGCCCCGTGCTCGCGCAGGGTGTCCGAGAGCGAGGGGCCGGACAGCAGCTCCATGACCAGGTACGCGGTCTCACCCTCCGTGCCCGTGTCGTACACGGTGATGATGTGAGGGTGGCTCAGCGAAGCCACCATCTGCGCCTCGCGGCGGAAGCGCTCGGCCGCGTGCGGGTCGGTCGCACTGGACAGGTCGAGCATCTTCACCGCGACGGGGCGCTCGAGCACCTCGTCGTGCGCCTGCCAGACCTCGCCCATGCCCCCGCGGCCCAGGGGGTGGCTCAGGCGGTACCGGCCGGCGAGCAGGCGTGACGCGTCGGACATGGCCCCCATCGTCTCAGCCGGCCATGAAGCGCCCTCCGTTGACGTCGAGGACGGCCCCGGTGACGTAGCTGGCCTCGTCCGACGCCAGGAACAGGATGGGGTCGACCGCCTCGGAGATCTCGGGCATCCGGCGAAGCGGGATGGCCTGCAGCACCTCAGTGCGCTCCGCCTCGCTCATCGCGTCCCACATGCCCTGCAGCCGCGGCCCGGTCGTGAAGAACCCGGGGGCGACGGCGTTCACCCGTACGCCCGAGGGGCCCACCTCCCGCGCGAGCCGGCGGGTGAGGCCCAGCACGCCCGCCTTGGCCGCGGCGTACGGCACGCCGGTGACCGGCGAGGCCGACCGTCCCCCGATCGAGGAGACGGTGACGATCGCGCCGCCGCCGGCCTCCGCCAGGTACGGGACGGCCGCCTGGGCCGAGAACAGGGTGCCTTTCAGGTTCACGTCGAGGACGGTCGCGACGTCCGCGGGCGTGATCGCGTCCAGGTCGCGCGGCGTGCCCAGCGAGCCACCCGCGCAGGTCACCAGAACGTGCGGGCCGCCCAGGCGGTGGTGAACGGTGGCCATCAGGTCGGAGACCGCGTCCGGGTCCGTGACGTCGCAGGCGAGGCCCTCGGCGCGGGCCTCCCGGCCACGAAGGCCCTCCACCACCGCCTCCACCGCGCCGGCGTCGAGGTCGGCCACGACCACCGCGGCCCCCTCCGCGGCCAGCGCCGTGCAGACCGCCCGCCCGAGCCCGCCGGACCCCCCGGTGACCACCGCCGTACGCCCGGTGAAGCGATCCGCTCGCGCCATCCCGCCCGCTCCTCACGTCTCGTTGACGACGGTAACGGAGGCAACATACTCTCGACAGGCCTGCAAGGGAGGTCAGCGTGCGCATCGCCGTCATCGGAGGCGGCCCGGGCGGCCTCTACCTCGCTGCCCTCGCCAAGCAGCTCGACCCGTCCCGGGAGATCACCGTCTGGGAGCGCAACGCCCCGGACGACACGTTCGGTTTCGGCGTGGTCTTCTCCGACGAGACGCTGGGCGGCATCGAGCACGCGGACACGGTGATCCACGACGCGATGACCTCCCGGTTCGCCCGGTGGGACGACATCGACGTGCACTACCGGGGGCGCGTGCTCACCTCCGGCGGGCACGGGTTCGCGGCGATGGGACGCAAGGAGCTGCTCGGCATCCTCCAGGACCGCTGCCGTGACCTCGGCGTCGAGCTGCTGTTCCGGACCGAGGCGCCGGACGTGGACGAGCTCGCCGCGTCGTACGACCTCGTCGTGGCCGCGGACGGACTGAACTCACGGACCCGGGCCCGGTACGCCGCCACGTTCGAGCCCGACCTCGAGGAGCGGCGCTGCCGCTACATGTGGCTCGGCACCGACCTGGTCTTCGACGCGTTCACGTTCGTCGTCGCCGAGCCCGAGCACGGGGTCATGCAGCTGCACGGCTACCCGTACGACGCGACGGCGAGCACGTTCATCGTCGAGATGCACGACGACGTGTGGCGGCGAGCCGGGTTCGGCGACTTCGCGACCCGCGAGTACGCGCCCGGAGAGTCCGACCACGACTCGATCGAGCTCGTGCACAAGCTCTTCGGTGACGTGCTGGGCGACGCGAACCTCTTCGCGAACAACTCGCGGTGGATCTCGTTCACGACGGTGCGCAACGCGACCTGGCGGCACCGCAACGTCGTGCTGCTCGGGGACGCCGCACACACGGCCCATTTCTCCATCGGCTCCGGCACCAAGCTCGCGATGGAGGACGCCCTCGCGCTGGCCGCCTGCCTGGACGAGCAGCCCACCGTGACCGCCGCGCTGGCGGCGTACGAGGCGGAGCGGCGGCCCGTGGTGCTCTCCACGCAGCGTGCTGCCCAGGCGAGCCTGGAGTGGTTCGAGAACCTCGGCCAGTACACGCACCAGGAGCCCGAGCAGTTCGCGTTCAACATCCTCACCCGCTCGCGCCGGGTCACGTACGACAACCTGCGCCTGCGCGACCGTGACTTCGTCGCGGACATGGACGTCTGGTTCGCCGCGGCCGAGCACGAGCGCGGGGTCACGGGGGGCAGGCGTACGGACCCGCGGCCACCCATGTTCCAGCCGTTCACGCTGCGCGGGCTCACGCTGCGCAACCGCGTGGTCGTCTCGCCGATGGACATGTACACCTCCGAGGACGGGCACCCGGGCGAGTTCCACCTCGTCCACCTCGGGTCCAAGGCTCTCGGCGGGGCCGGGCTCGTGATGACCGAGATGGTGTGCGTGTCCCCCGAGGGCCGCATCACGCCCGGCTGCACCGGCATGTACACGCCGGAGCACGAGGCTGCCTGGACCCGCATCGTCGACTTCGTCCACACGCAGACACCGGCGAGGATCGGGCTGCAGCTCGGCCACTCCGGACGCAAGGGCTCGACGAAGCTCATGTGGGAGGGCATCGACGATCCGCTGCCGGAGGGCAACTGGCCGGTTGTGGGTCCCTCGGCACTCCCGTACAGGGCCGGGGTGAACCAAGTGCCGCGGGAGATGACCCGCGCGGAGATGGACGTGGTGCGCGACCAGTTCGTGGCGTCGGCGGGCGCGGGCGCACGGGCGGGTTTCGACCTGCTCGAGCTGCACTGCGCGCACGGCTACCTGCTGTCCTCGTTCATCTCCCCGGTCGCCAACCGGCGGACGGACGAGTACGGGGGCACGCTGGAGAACCGGCTCCGCTACCCCCTCGAGGTCTTCCGCGCGATCCGCGAGGTCTGGCCTGCCGACCGGCCGATGTCGGTGCGCATCTCCGCCACGGACTGGGTCGCCGGCGGCATCGACGCGGACGACGCGGTCGAGATCGCCCGGGCGTTCGCCTCCGCGGGCGTCGATGCCGTCGACGTCTCGACCGGCCAGGTCACGCCGGACGAGGCACCGGCCTACGGGCGGTCCTACCAGACGCCGTACGCGGACCGGATCCGCAACCAGGTCGGCGTGCCGTACGGCGTGGCCACCATCGCGGTCGGGGCGATCTCCTCGTACGACGACGTGAACTCGATCGTGCTCGCCGGGCGCGCGGACCTGTGCGCGCTCGGCCGGGCTCACCTCAACGACCCTGCGTGGACGCTGCACGCCGCGCTGGACCAGGACTACGCGGGCGACGGCGTCGAGTGGCCCGTCCAGTTCCGCTACGGCGCCCGCAAGCCGCAGACCGGGCGTACCGACGGGCCGAAGCCGCGCCTTCAGCTGATCCGCGAGCCCGACGCCGAGGCCGTACAGCACGAGCGCTGGCGCCCGCAGCCCTGAGTCACGCCAGGAGTCACGCCGCGATCCTGCGGCCCGTACGCGGCACGACGACCCCGCGGCGATGTCACTGCAGCAGGTCGTGGTCGGTGGGCACGAGCAGCAGAAGCAGGCGCCACACGTCCGACGGCGTGGTCGGTCGGAGAACCGCACCATCCCCGTCGGGCTCGATGACGTGCAGTCCGGCGCTGGTATCGGCGACAGCGACTGCGCGGCCGGTTTCCTGCTGGTCCGGGCCGGTCCACGTCATCGCTGCCCGCCACAGCAGCCGTTCAGCCTCGCCGAACTGGGTCACAGCACGCTCAGAGGTGCTGTCGTCCGGGACGAGCCGCATCGCGGCGGCCTGTCGTCCGGCGGGGTCGTCGGCGAACAGGTGGTCAACTGTCTCCGCGGACGCACGCAGGGCGCCACCCACGGGCGTGTAGCGAGGGCCGAGCCCGGTCACCCGGACGATCGAGGCGGGAACGAAAGCGGGTGCGACGGTGACCATCTCGCACCACTCACCGGATGCGGGCAGCAGCAGTGTGGCGGCCTCGCGCGAGACCCAGCCGTACGCCACCTCCGCGGGGCCGTCGGTGCCGACCACCGTCAGGTGGAGTCGGCAGACATGGTCGGTGACTGCCGCGAGACCAGGTCTCAGGCAGGGGTGGGCTCCGGCTTCGGTCACGGCTCCGGCCCGATGCAGGGTCCTCCGCGTCGATGACGGAGCACGCGCGGGCTCCGAGGCGTACGCGACCAACTCCTGGAACGCCGCCGTGTCGAGCCGGAGCCGGCTCGTCCCCGGGTCGAACGCCAGCCTCACCGGGCAGCACCGTCGCACGGGTCAGGGCGGAAGCCTCCGGCCACCGCGGCGAACGTGTCGGCCAGGCTGTCGTACGCCAGCGTCGCCGCGGACGCAGTCAGCGTGAGCCCGGTTCGCCCGCGAAGGACCGCCCACTGCGCCATGGTCACCGCCTCCGCGTCGTTCACCAGGTGGTGGGCCAGGCGGTGTACGGCGGCCGGCCCGCGCTCGTTGCTGACCGTGTGCAGGTCC
Source organism: Actinomycetes bacterium (assembly GCA_050743265.1). Classification (GTDB taxonomy): domain Bacteria; phylum Actinomycetota; class Actinomycetes; order JBOGEN01; family JBOGEN01; genus JBOGEN01. Next base: position 9,088 of record JBOGEN010000056.1, on the reverse strand, counting down.
AGCAGGAGGTAGTCCACCAGCGTGCGCGCCAGCAGTTCGTCACAGCCGGCCTGCCAGCCGGCGAGGTCGACGCCGTCGGGGACCTCGTCGACGGTGACGACCAGGTTGGCCCGAAAGCCAGTGCCCCGGTCCGGCTCCAGGGCCACCAACGCCACACCGGGCTGCGGGTCGTCGACGTGGTCCCAGCCTTCGGGCAGTGACACCGCGAACCCTGTCCGCAGGTGCCGGTAGCCCACCGACCTCACGCCGGTCATGGGTTCCGCGAGACCAACGGCTGAAGCCGCTCGGCGATCCGCCGGGACCGGAGGAAGTCGAACACGAGACTCCCGTCCCGAGTGTCGACCACCAACCGTGGAAACGCCGAGCGGAACAACACCCCCTTACGCTTCACCCCGTCCGCACCCGCCCGCGCCGGCACCACCCGCACCCCGACGACCTGCTCGGCGTCGATGGCCAATACCGTCGACTCCCCCCGCAAGTTGTCCTCCAGCCGCGACGCGGAGAACACCAACCCCGCCTCGTACGCCGTCAGATACCCATCCACCGCCCCCCGCGGGGCCAACCCGTGGGCCCGCTGCATCGAGTCCGGCTCGTAGACGTAGTTCCCCCGCCACGAGCCGAACCGAGCCGAGCCGGTGAACACCTGAGCCGCCTCCGCCGCGCTCCGCACACCCGAGTCGCCCCCGAAGCCCACCATCAACGCGGACAACGGCTCCCGCACATTCGGCCGACGCTCCTCTCTCGACGTCTCCCGAAGCCACCGTGGCCCCCACCAGCGCGGAATCGGCAGGAAACAGAAGCCCCACGCGCCGATCAGCGCCGCACTCCAGAAGAACGGCGTCAACACCGCGTCGACCACCGGCTCCATCGAGGTGTCCTTGGCGAGACCCATCACCGATACGACGACGGAAAACGAGCCAGATCCCAGGAACACCAACAGGACCATGCGCTCGTTCATCGGGTTCCCTGCCCACCACCGCGAGGACCTCGACCTGCCTCTCCAGCACCACGCCACGAAGCAGAGCAGCGCCACGCTGCCTGACAACATCAAGACGACGTCCAGTGCCAGATTCACCTATCGCTCCTCGGTGCAGCCCGGCGCGCGATCGCGGCCGGAAAGCGCGCCAACTCCCTGTGTCATCCGATCCTGTCCGCCAGCCAGTCGCCGATCTCGTCTCCAACCTCCGTACCGGCAACGCCGCCGGCGATCCCGCCGACGACGCCACCGACGGCTCCACCCACCACCGTGCCGGGCCCAAGAAACGCGCTACCGACCGCGGCACCGATACCCGCACCAGCCTGTGTTCCCGCCCAAGCGCCCGCCGCGGCCCCCGCGCCAGTGCCAAATCCTTGTGCGGTTGCACGCCTGTAACGCTCACTGGCGCTCAGGTCTCGTCGGTCGCGGTCCTCGGCCCACTGGTCCAACGCCGAGGTGCCGCCGGCGAGCACACCACCAGCGATGCCGGAGAACTTTCCGACCGTGGCCCATCTCGACTGCACGACGCTGTACCCGGGTGCCGCCTGCCAGTTGCCCGGCTCCAGCGCCCGCAGGGCGATCACATGCTTGGCCGTGCCGGTCGAGGCGGCGTGCCTGCCCGCGGATACCAGGTCGCCGTAGCGCACCTTGGTCAGCCACTCCGCGCCTACGCCCACGGCGTTCACCCCGAACCCGCTCGCCCAGATGCCGACACCCGCGGGACCCAGATGATCAGGCGGGATCACCCCGAAGGTCTCGAGCCAGCGATCCATCGCAGGCTTCAGGTCGCCCACGAGGCACTGCAACCGCTCGTGCGCCGCCCGTTCCTCAGCGCGGGCCTCCGCCGCCCGCGCTGACAGCTCCTCGTACACAGTGACCCTGGTCTCGTGGACGTGGGTCGAAGCCAGGTCGGCTGTACCGACGGAAGCGACCGGCACCCCGACCGTGTCCCCGCTCACCGGCAAGCCACCGGCGAGCGCCCTCGCTCGGACCTGCTGCATCGTGCCCTGCACTGCCTCGAGTGAGCCGGAGAACGCGTCGAGACCGTCAGCCGCCCGCCCGACGTCCGTCACCGTGTCGCGCACGTCGGCGTACAGCCCTCGCGATGCGGCCCTGTACCCCTCCGCCGCATCCCCGGACCACCCGTCGTCGCTGATCTCCACGCCGCGACGCACGTCATCGGAGACTGCCGTCAGCGCGGCCGCCAGCCGGCGCAGCGCACTCGCAGCATCCCGGCCCTGCTCAGGGCTGCCGAACACCCGCAGCTCGATCACTGCCGGCCCCACACGACCAGGTCGTCCAACCGCCCGTGTGCGCGGTCATCGGCGTCCAGGTACCTGCAGAGGCTGGCATCCACCGCGTCCGCAAGCGCCCTCACCCGCTCGGCCAGCGCACCTGTCACGTCCTCCACCTGGGTGAACAGGAGGCCGAGCTCACCGGACGACTCGCCCACATCCGGGCGGGCCCCCACGGAGGGGTGGCGCGACACCGACGACGCGCGCACCGTCAGCAGGCGCACCGCCTCGCGCAAGACCTCCGGCTTCACATCCATCCCGCCAGTCATGGCGGGTCACCCTAGGAGAGCGGGTCGCCTCACCGTTTGCCCTTGTGGACAAGTCCGGACCCAGCGCTTCCGCTCCTGGTCGTCCGCCGATAGGAAGTGGGGGCGACCTGAGACCCGCACACGCCACCGGGAGACGCCATGCCCGTGCTCACCGACCTGCTCGCCGCGCTCGCGTCCGGTGACGTCGAGGTCGTCGACCTCACCGCACCACTGACGGACACCACGCCCGTCCTCCAGCTGCCGCCACCGTTCGCGAACACGCGCTCGTTCCAGCTGGAGGAGATCAGCCGGTACGACGAGCGTGGGCCCGCCTGGTACTGGAACGACATCTCCACCGGCGAGCACGTCGGCACCCACATGGACGCGCCGATCCACTGGGTGACCGGGCAGGACGGGCTGGACGTCTCGCAGGTTCCGCCGCGCCAGCTTGTGGCGCCCGCGGCCGTGCTCGACTTCTCCGCCGAGTCCGCAAAGGACCCGGACTTCCTGCTCGAGATGGACCACATCAGGACGTGGGAGGGCCAGCACGGCCCGCTGCCGGGCGGTGGCTGGCTGCTCTACCGCACCGGGTGGGACGCGCGGTCGCACGACTCCGCGCAGTTCCTCAACGCGAACGAGACCGGGCCGCACACGCCGGGCATCTCCGCCGAGTGCGCGACCTGGCTGGCCGAGGAGGCTCCGGTGATCGGTGTCGGGGTGGAGACAGTCGGCACGGACGCGGGCACCGCGCACTCCTTCGACCCCCCGTTCCCGTGCCACTCGTCCCTCATGGGTGCGGGCAAGTACGGGCTCACGCAGCTGCAGAACCTGGCGTCGCTGCCCCCGACCGGCGCGGTCGTGGTCGCCGCGCCACTGCCGATCGTGCGCGGGTCGGGCAGCCCGTCCCGGGTGCTCGCACTGGTCGAGCGCTGAGCCGGCCGGGGCACGGGATGCAGGTCAGCGAGTCCGTCGCGGAGGGGCTCACCCGCCTCGGTGCGTCGCACGCGTTCGGCGTCGTCGGCTCGGGCAACTTCGCAGTGACGCAGGGCCTCGCCGAGCGCGGCGTCCGGTTCGTCGCCGCCCGGCACGAGAGCGCCGCCACCACCATGGCGGACGCGTTCGCCCGCGTCCGCGGCGAGGTCGGCCTCGTGACCGTGCATCAGGGGCCGGGCATGACGAACACGTTGACCGGGTTGACCGAGGCGGCGAAGAGCCGGACGCCCCTGCTCGTGCTCGCTGCCGACACGGGCGCGGGCGCAGCGCGCTCGAACTTCGCCGTGGACCAGGCCGGGCTCGCCCGAGCCGTCGGGGCCGTGCCGATGCGGTTGCAGTCGGCGCGTACGGCGGTGGACGACGCCGTCGCCGCGTACCGACTGGCCCGGGACAGGCGCCGCACCGTCGTGTTGTCCATGCCGCTGGACGTCCAGGCCGCCGAGGCACCCGGCCCGGTGGAGCTCGCCCCGGCACCCGCGCTGCACCCGCCGGCGCCGTCGCCCGAGTCCGTGGCGGACGTGGCGGACGTCCTCGCCGCGGCGTCCCGTCCGGTGATCGTGGCCGGACGGGGCGCCGCGCTGAGCGGGGCACGCGGCGCGCTCGAGCGGCTCGGCGAGGCCACCGGGGCGCTGCTCGCGACCTCGGCCGTGGCGCACGGGCTGTTCGCGGGGAGCCCGTGGGCGATCGGCATCTCCGGCGGGTTCGCCTCCCCGGTGGCGGCGGAGATGGTCGCGGAATCCGACGTCGTCCTCGCCGTCGGCGCAACACTGACCATGTGGACGACCCGCCACGGCCGGCTCGTCGGCCCGGACGCCACCGTCGTGCAGGTCGACCTGGACGCCGAGTCCATCGGCGCACACCACCGCGTCGACCTCGGAGTCCTCGGGGACGCCGCCACCACCGCGGGCGCACTCGCGGACGCGCTCGAGCGGCGGCGGCACGCCGCGACCGGGTGGCGGACGGAGGAGACCGCCCTCCGGCTCGCGTCCGGCTCGTGGCGAGATGTGCCGTACGAGGACGCGGGCACCGACACGCAGATCGACCCCCGCACCCTCTCCCGCGTGCTGGACGAGCTGCTCCCCGACGACAGGACGGTGGCGGTCGACTCGGGACACTTCATGGGCTGGCCCCCCATGTACTGGCGGGTGCCCGACGTGCACGGGTTCGTGTTCACCCAGTCGTTCCAGTCGATCGGGCTCGGGCTCGCGACCGGCATCGGTGCCGCGGTCGCCCGTCCGGACCGGCTCACCGTCGCCGCACTCGGCGACGGGGGCGCGCTCATGTCCGCGTCCGAGCTGGAGACCGTGCCCCGACTCGGCCTCGACATGTGCGTCGTGGTCTACGACGACGCGGCGTACGGGGCGGAGGTTCACCACTTCGGCCCGTCCGGCGTCGACCTGGCCACGGTGCGCTTCGGTGAGACCGACTTCGCCGGCCTCGCCCGCAGCCTGGGCTACGAGGCGGTCACCGTCCGGCGGCCGGACGACCTCGGCGCCGTCGGGCGCTGGGCCACGACCAGGGAGCGGCCGCTGCTCGTGGACGCCAAGGTCGTGCCGACCGTGGTCGCCGAGTGGCTCGAGGAGGCCTTCCGGGGCCACTGACGACGGACACCGGCCGGCGCCGCGGCGTCGGTCACACCGACATGCGCCGCGGCGTCGCCCGAGCGCCAGCGCTCAGCGCACCGGGCGGGCGTCGTCCGGAGGGGCCCCGAACACGGCGGGGTCACGGGCGGGCACGGGCTCGGTGGTGACGAAGGCGCGCTCGATGCGGTCCAGCCGGAACCAGCGGGCGCCGTCCCGCCGGCGGCACCAGCCGACGAGGAACCACTTGCCGTCGTCCAGAGCCACCACGTACGGCTCGACCTCGCGCGCGGTCGTCCGCCGTCCCTCCGCGTCGACGTAGTCGAGGATGACGACGACTTCGTCCTCGAGGGCCTGCTCCAGGGATCGGCTCACCGGGGTGAACGGCAGGCCTCGCGGACGGACCCACAGCCGCCCCGCGAGCCGCTCGGCACGGTCCCGCTGGGCGGGGACCATCGCGTCGAGCACCTTGCCCAGGGCGGACTGCCCGTCCGCGCCGAACGGGATGCCCGGCTGGGTGGCGAGGGCGACGGCTACCGCGACCGCCTCGCCCGGCGTGAAGTTCACCGCGGGGAGGCTCGCCCGGGCGTCCAGCACGTACCCCCCGCCGGGCCCGCCCGTCGCCCAGATCGGCACGCCCGCCTGCTGCAGCGCGGACACGTCCCGCTTGACCGTGCGCGTGCTCACCTCGAACCGGTCGGCCAGGCGCTCCGCCGTACGCCCCCGCGAGCCGGCGTGACGGAGCTCCTCGACCAGCGCGTACAGGCGGTCCGTGCGGTTCACCCCATGACGGTGACACAACGGTGTCACCCGGGGGGAGCGATGCTGGCCTCTCCCGGCCGAAGGAGGCTCCGATGTCCCCGTTCGTCCTCGTCCCCGGCTGGTGGCTCGGGGGGTGGGCCTGGCAGCAGGTTGCCGCCGGGCTGCGGGCGGCCGGCCACGACGCGTACCCGGTCACGCTCACCGGCCTGGACGAACGGACGCACCTCGCCAGCCCGTCCGTCGACCTCGAGACGCACGTCGGGGACGTGCTCGGCCTGCTCGCCGCCGACGACCTGCACGAGGTCGTCCTGGTGGGGCACAGCGGCGCGGGCCCGGTGGTCACCGCGGTCGCGGACCGTGCGCCCGAGCGGCTCGCCCGCGTCGTGTACGTGGAGAGCGGTCCCACCCCGGACGGGTCCTCCCTGCTCGACTCCTGGCCGCCGGACGCCCGGGCAGCGGTCGAGAAGGCCGTGGCGGACGAGGGGGACGGCTGGCGCCTGCCGCTGCCCGACTGGGACACGCTGGCCCTGACGGCGAGCCTCGACGGCCTGGACGGGCCGACCCGGGAGACGTTCCGGGCACGGGCGACCGACCAGCCGGCCGGGCCGTTCACGCAGCCGCTTCTCCGGAGCCACCCCACCCTCGAGCTCCCGATGACGTTGGTGTCGTGCTCGTTCCCGCTGGACCAGGTGCGCGCGATGATCGACAGCGGCCACCCGTGGTTCGCCGAGCTGGCTGGGCCGCATGTCCGGCTCGTCGCGCTGCAGACGGGGCACTGGCCGATGCTGTCCCGGCCGGACGACCTGGCCGACCTGCTGGCCGCGGAAGCCTGACGGCGCCGCGGGTGTTCCCCTCCCATCGGGGCCGGACGAGGGAGGGGTGCCATGGACGTGACGCTGCAGTACGTCGAAGAGTGCCGGCACTGGCAGACGATGGACGTCATGCTCCAGGCCGTCGCGGACGAGTTCGGGCTGACCGTGGCCCACCAGGTCGTCCGGACCCCGGAGGAGGCCGACGTGCTCGGCTTCCCCGGCTCCCCCACCGTGCTCATCGACGGGCGCGACCCGTTCGCCACGGGGGACGAGCGACCCGGTGTCGCGTGCCGGCTCTACCCGACCCCGAACGGGATGGCGGGCAGCCCGACGGTGGCCCAGCTGCGGGAGGCGCTCACCGCCACGGGGGGCCGGACTCCGGCTCGGTGAGCTCCTCGCGGGTGATCCGCCAGACCACCTCGATGCCGACGCAGCCCGGGGCCTCCGCCGCGCGGGGGGCCCGGCCGACCTCGGTGAAGCCGAGCCGCCACGGCACCCCGCCGCTCGCGACGTTGGCCTCGTCGTGGTGGATCTCGACCTGCTCGATCCCGTCGAGCGTGAAGGCGACCCCGGTCAGCGCCGCGGCGGCGCGCGAGGCGATGCCCCGGCGTACGAGGTCGGCGCGCACCCAGTACCCGATCTCGAGCCCACCCTCGCCGATCCGCCGGTGCAGGCCGCAGGCACCGGCCACCGACCCGTCCCGCGCGACGATCGCGTAGTCGTACTCGCCGTCGGCCTGCCACGCCTCGCGCGCGTGCATGACGAAGCCTCGGGCATGCGCCGGCCTGTACCCGGAGGCCCAGGGCATCCACGGCTCGAGGTGCTCCCGGGACGCGTCCACGGCGGCGTAGACGGCCTCGGGGCTCACGTCGCCCTGCCGTACGAGCCAGAGGTAGGCACCCAGAGCGAGGCGCGCGGGGGGCCTGGTACGTGTCGACGGCATCGACCGATCCTCTCGGACGTCGTGCGGCACGCCAACCGGGTAAACCGCACGGCGGCAGGCCGGCGTATGTCGTTCTCTTGACGACCGAAACCGCGCAGTGTGGGGTGGGCACATGCCGGCCCACGCCCTCCGACCGCTGTGGGACGCCCGTGCCGTCGCGGTCGTGGGGGCCACCGAACGCGTCGGCGCGCTCGGCCGGCTGCCCGTCGAGTTCCTGCTGCGGTACGGCTACGCCGGCCGAGTGCTGCCGGTGAACGCGAAGGGTGGCACGGTGCTCGGCCTCCCCGCGTACGCCTCGCTCACGGAGTGCCCGGGCCCGGTCGACCTGGCACTGATCCTCGTCGCCGCCGACCGTGTGCCGGACGTCGTGACCGAGTGCGCCGCGGCGGGCGTCGCTGCGGCCGTCGTGATGTCGAGCGGCTTCGCCGAGACCGGCGAGGCAGGGGCGAAGCTGCAGGACGAGGTCGTCGAGCGGGCGCGCGCGGGCGGGCTGCGGCTGGTCGGCCCCAACTGCATCGGCACGGTCGGGTTCCACGCCGGCCAGGTGAGCGCGTTCAGCCCGATGTTCGCCGCGGAGACAGTGCCCTGGCAGCCAGGCGGGGTCGGGTTCGTGAGCCAGTCCGGTGCCCTCGGGTACGGGGCCGTGTCGCTGGCGCTCGAGCGAGGGCTCCCGCTGGGCTGGGCGGTCAACACGGGCAACGAGGCGGACGTCACCGCGGTCGAGGTCCTGCTGGCCCTCGCGGACGAGCCCGACTGCCGCGCCCTGCTCGGGTACGTCGAGTCGCTGACGGACGGGGCCGCGCTGCGCGCACTTGCCTCGTCGGGCGTCCCGGTGGCGCTGCTCAAGTCCGGCACGAGCGACGCGGGCGCCCGCGCGGCTGCCTCGCATTCGGGTGCGCTGGCCGCGTCCGACCGCGTGGTGGACGCCGCGCTCCGCCAGCTCGGCATCGCCCGCGCGCAGGACGTGGACGACCTGCTCGACCTCGGCGACGCGTTCGACTCCCCCCGGCGTCCGGCGGGGCCGCGGGTCGCGGTCGTCACCACGTCCGGCGGGTCGGGCATCCTCGCGGCCGACGCCCTCACCGAGCACGACCTGGCGCTGGCCGACTTCACGCCCGGCACCCGCGAGGCGCTGGACGCGATCGTGCCCGCCTTCGGGTCCGCGGCCAACCCGGTCGACATCACCGCGACGGTCATGAGCGACCCGGCGCTGTTCGACCGGTGCCTCGCCGTCGTGGCGGACGACCCCGGCGTAGACGTCGTGCTCGGCTGCTTCTGCTCGCTCACCGGGGACGACGTCGGACGGCTCATCCACTCGCTCCACCGCGTCTCCGAGGGGACGGGCAAGCCCGTGTTCGTCGCGCGGACGGGCGCGGACTTCCTGGCCCCGTCCGCGGCGGCCGCGCTCCGCGACGCCGGGCTCCCGTCGTACACGACGCCGGCACGGGCGGTACGCGCGCTGGCCGGGCTGTGGCACGC
>JBOGEN010000055.1:0-14707 GCA_050743265.1 Actinomycetes bacterium | reverse complement strand
CTCCGTCCGCGCGCAGCCAGACCAGCCGGGCGCGCGTCCGGTTTCCGAACGTCCCGCCCGGGCCGAACGCCAGCTCCGCCGGGGTGGCACGGGCGGCAGCACGCGCCAGCCGTCGCTCAAGGTCGGGGACGTCGTCCTCGTCCACCTCGCCGTAGAACGAGAGCGTGAGGTGCCACTGGTCGTGTCGCGACCAGCGCAGCCCCGGCCACCCGTGCCGCACGCCGTCCACCAGCCGGGCCACGTCCGCGAGCACCGGCGGGGGCGGTACGACCGCGGCGAACAGCCTCACTGGGTGCAGGTCACCAGCCAGCCGCGCAGCGCCCGCGCGGCCTCGACGTCGCCCGTGACCTGCACCGCCGACTCTGGGCGCCGCCCCCACAGGTACAGGTAGAGCTCGCTCGGCTCGCCCGTGACGACGGCGTCGGCGGGGCCGATCGCGTCGTCGAGCTCGACCCCGGCCGGGTGCAGGGTCGACCGCCAGGCACGGTCCCCGAGACGGACGGTGACGCGCTGCCCGGTGCCGCCGACCTCCTCCTCGGATTCCTCCACGAGGAAGATCGAGAGCAGCTCGTCCACCCCGTCCGCGGCGAGGGCCGACCCGACGGGGGTGATGTCGTCGAACGCGCTCTGCACGTCCACGCGGTGCACGGCGGTCTCCTGGGCCATGCGGCGGCACCAGAACCGCACGGTCTGGTCGGGGGGCCACCACGTCCAGGCCACGGCGTCCGGGTCGTACGTGGTCAGGACATCGAGCAGGTACGCGTGCCGGGCGCGGAACCACGCGACGGGGTCCTCGCCACTGGCGGGCTCGGTCGGCCACTCGCCGGGCTCGGGACGACGGCCCAGAGTGACCGCGGCGGACTTGTGTCCGTACACCGCAGCCGTGTGGACCACGGCGTCCCGCACCGTCCAGCCCGGGCAGGTCGGCACGGGTGCGTCGAGGTCCTGACGGGCGGCGGTGGCGAGGAGGGTGCCGTCCTCGCGCAACGCGTCGAGCCACTCGGTGACGTCCATGGGCCCACAGTGGCACGACGAGCGCACCCGGTGGTGCCGCGTGTCACGACGCCTTGACGTCCTGCACCATCTGCTGGTCGAGCACGATGAGCTGCGGGCGCGGGCGCAGCCTCGCCCGGAACACCACGCCTTGCCGCCGGGCGAAGAGCGCCACAGCCAGCAGTGTGCCGGCGAGCGAGAGCGCTCCCCCGCCGACGATGGAGGCACGCGGCCCCATGATCTCGGCGAACCACCCGATCAGCGGGGCCCCGACCGGCGCCGTCCCGAGGAAGGCGAGCAGGTAGAGGCCCATGACGCGCCCGCGCATCGCCGAGGACGAACCGAGCTGGATCGTGGCGTTGGCGGACGTGGTGAACGTGAGGATGGCCACCCCGGTCGGTACGAGCATCGCCATGAACGTGAGGTACGACGGCATCAGGCCGGTCGCCATCTCGAGCAGGCTGAACGTGATCGCCGCCCCGACGAGCAGCCGGTGCCGGGGACGCCCCCGCCGCGCGGCCAGCAGGGCGCCGACGAGCGACCCGGTGGCCACCGCGGTGGACAGCAGCCCGAACGACGCGGCTCCGCGGTCGAACTCCGCCTTGGCCATGAGCGCCATCGTCATCTGGAAGTTGAGCCCGAACGTCGCCACGAACAGCACGGTGGTGAGGACGAGCATGAGGTCGGGCCGACGGCGCACGTAGCGCAGGCCCTCGCGCAGCTGCCCCCTCCCCCGGCTCACCCGGTCGCTGACGTGCAGCTCGGACACCCGCATGGCGAGCAGGCCGCAGATCACCGCGGCGAAGGAGACCGCGTTGCCGAGGAACACGACGCCGGTGCCGAACGCGGCGATCACCAGCCCGGCAACCGCCGGCCCGGTGATGCGCGCGAGGTTGAACGTCGCCGAGTTGAGGCTCACCGCATTCGGCAGGTCGTCTTTGCCGACCATCTCGTGCACGAACGACTGCCGTACGGGGTTGTCGAGCGCGTTGCCGATCCCGTGCAGGAAGGCGAGCAGGTAGACCTGCCACACCTGGACGAGGCCGGTGACGTCGAGCAGGCCGAGCGTCAGGGCCACCAGAGCCATGCCGCCCTGGGTGAGCACGAGGATGCGCCGCTTGGAGTACCGGTCGGCGAGCACGCCCCCATACATCGACAGCAGGAGGATCGGCGCGAACTGCAGCCCGGTGGTGATGCCGAGGGCGGTGCCCGAGTCGTGGGTAAGGCGCAGGACGAGCCAGTCCTGGGCGATGCGCTGCATCCACGTCCCGGTGAGGGAGACGGCCTGACCCGCGGCGAAGAGCCGGTAGTTGCGGACGGCGAGCGAGCGGAAGGTCGGGCTCATGCCTGTGCCAGCCGGTCGAGGATCGGGGCAGCCGCCCGCAGCACCTCCCGTTCCTCGGCCGTGAGCTCGGCGAGGCGGCGAGCGAGCCAGACCTCGCGCTTCCTTCGGTCCTCGGCGAGCAGGCGGGCGCCCGCGTCACTGATCGCGATGACGAACTGGCGCCGGTCGCTCGCGTGCGGTGCACGCGTGACCAGACCGTCCTGCTCGAGACAGGCGACCATCCGGGTCATGGACGGCGGGCGCACCCGTTCGTGGGCCGCCAGCCGGGCCAGGGACATCGCGCCGTGCCGGTCCAGCGTCGCCAGGGCGGCGAGCTGGTTGAGGGACAGGGCGGTGTCGAGCCGTTCCGCGCGCAGGCGCCGGGCCAGCCGCATCACGGAGATGCGCAGGCCACTCGACAGCTTGGGGTCGTCTGGTCGTGGCATATGACCATTAGCATAGGTCATTACTTGTGCTAATGGAAAACACCTGGTCAGGGCTCGGAGCCGCAGGTCGCCCGGATGAGCATGAGGAGCCGGTCGCGGACCAGGTCCTCGACCGTGAGCGTGGTCACCAGCTCTGGCCCGTCCCCCACCCGTGCCCGCATGAGGAACACGAACCCCGTCTTCACCTCGGTGAGCAGGTGGGGGTCGCAGCTCGGCAGGCGGACCGTCAACAGACCGGTCGCCTCGTCCTCGCCGGCGTCCATGCGGGCGAGCGGCCCCGACGTCTTGCGGGCCGGGCTGAGGATCCACAGGACGCTGCTGTCCACGCTGTCGATCGTCACGGGAGCGGAGGAGTCCCGCCTGCTCACGAGGACCTCGCCGCGCCACGTGCCGGGGCCGACCGGTCGCAGGTCCGGACCGAGCCGGACCTCTGCCGCCCGGGCCAGGGCCTCGCGCTGGCAGTCGTAGGTGACGATCCGGCGGACGAGAGGCTCGGGCTCGGCGAGCGCGAAGCGCACGTCGCGGGCCGCGCCGCCGTCCTTGCCGGTCTGGACCCGGACCCGCACGGTCGCCCCGTGGCCGACGGGCTCGCCCGCCTCGCCACAGCGAGTGGGTCCGTACCGAAGGGGGATGTCCACGCGCTGACCGGGATCGACAACGGTGTCCGTCGCGGCAGCGGGGAGCCCGCCCAGCCCGGGGGCCTCCAGCCGGAGGCGGCTGATGGTGACGGTGCTCTCACCCCGGTTGCGGACGACCAGCAGGGCGTAGCGGTCGGCCATGCGGGAGCGGAACTTCTTCAGCGCGACGTCCAACGCTGGCTGCCCGGCGCTGGAGCTGCCCGCGGTCGCACAGCCGTCCGAGGCGACATACCCCACGCCCACGGCGACCAGTGCCGCCGCAACGACCCCCGCGACGACGACCCACCCCAGGCGCCGACCCACGCGCCCATCCTGCCACCCGCCGCGGGTCGGGGAACGCTACCTCGATCCAGGTCCGGGCTACGACACGCCGAGCCAGCGCTCGATCGGGTCGATGGCGAAGTACGCGACGAACAGCACAGCCACCACCCAGAGCAGCGGGTGCACCTCGCGAGCACGGCGCTGCGCCAGCCGGATCACCGCGTACGACACGAAGCCGGCGCCGATCCCGTTCGTGATCGAGTACGTGAACGGCATGAGCACGATGGTGAGGAAGGCGGGGACCGCGATCCCGTAGTCGGTCACGTCGATGTTGCGCACCTGCGTGAACATGAGGAACCCGACGATCACCAGTGCGGGCGTGGCCGCCTCGAACGGCACCACCGACACCAGCGGCGTGAGGAACATGGCGCCGAGGAACAGCAGGCCGGTGACGACGCTGGCGAGCCCCGTCCTGGCCCCCTCGCCGACGCCCGCCGCCGACTCGATGTAGGTGGTGTTCGACGACGTGGACGCCGCACCACCGGCGACCGCGGCCAGCGAGTCCACGAGCAGCACCGGCTGGACACCCGGCAGCTGCCTGTTCCTGTCCAGGAGACCGGCCTCGGCGCCGACGCCGACGACCGTCCCCATCGTGTCGAAGAAGTCGGCGAGCATGAGCGTGAACACCAGCAGCAGGGCGGCGACCACCCCGATCTGGGCGAACGCACCGAACGGGCTGGCGTCCCCGAGCAGCGACAGGTCGGGAGTGGTCACCAGGGTGTCCGGCATGGCCGGCACCACGAGGCTCCAGCCCGAGGGGTTCGTCTCGCCGTTGGCCCCCACGCTCGGCCCGGCCGACACCATCGACTCGACGACGATCGCCAGGACGGTGGTCGCCGCGATCCCGAGCAGGATCGCGCCCTTGACCTTGCGAGCCACCAGGACGCCGGTGAGCAGCAGCCCGACCACGAACACGAACGTGGGCCACCCCTGCAGGTTCCCGCCGGCTCCCAGCTCGACCGGGACCGGGCCCTCCCCGGTGCGCCGGACGAACCCCGCGTCCACGAACCCGATCAGCGCGATGAACAGGCCGATGCCGACGCTGATCGCGGTCTTCAGCTCCGCCGGGATGGCGTGGAACACCGCCGTACGGAACCCCGTCAGGACGAGCAGTGTGATGAGCACGCCCTCGAGGACGACGAGGCCCATCGCGTCCGCCCATGACATCTGGGAGGCGATCGCGAACGCGACGAACGCGTTCAGCCCGAGCCCGGTGGCCAGCGCGAACGGGTAGCGCCCCACGACGCCCATGAGGATCGTCATGACCCCGGCGACCAGCGCCGTCGCCGCGGCCACCGTGGGGATGCCGAGCACGCGCCCGTCCGCGTCCTCGGCGGTGCCGACGATGAGCGGGTTGAGCACGACGATGTACGCCATCGTGAAGAACGTGGCGAGGCCGCCGCGCACCTCCTGCTTCACGGTCGAGCCGCGCGCGGAGATGCGGAAGTAGCGGTCGAGGCCGCCCTGCGGCGCACCCCGCGCGTCGGTCCTGGTCGAGGTCGACGTCCGCGACTGCTGGGACATGGGGGCTCCCCAAGATCGGGCCGCTGCGGCGTGCGGCGTGCTGTGGCGCCCACAGTGTGCCCTTGACCTCCCGTGGCTCCTCCGCGGGGCACGTAGCCTGGAGGCGTGAGCCCTCGTTCGCCCGACCCGCAGCCGTTGGACGTCGACGGTGTCTTCGCCGTCACCGCCGGTACGGTCGGGTGGGCGGCCGCCTTCCTCGTGCTCCTCGCGTTCCGGGGGGAGCTGGCCGAGCGCGGGGACGAGTGGTGGCTGTGGACGTGCCTCACCGGCGCCGGGCTCGGAGTCCTCGGGCTCGCCTACTGCGTCCGGCGACGCAACCACATGCGCCGCAGTGTCCGCCGGATCGAGGAGGAGAAGGCGAAGACGCTGCGCGAACCGCTGTCCTAGCCCGGCAGCGGCGGGCCCGCGTCGAGGTCCGCCTCCGCCCGGAGGACGACCGCGCGGGAGGGGTCCTGCAGCACGACTTCGACGAGGTGGCGTCGCTCCCACGCGCCGGCGGCCCAGGCCAGGCCGCGGGCGAGGCCCTCGGGAGAAGCGGCGTGCACCGTCCCGTCGACGTACCGCCATCCGACGTCGACGCCGTCCACCACCAGCCGGTCGTGGGACGTCCACACCGCCGGCGTGCCCGCCAGCACCTCGCGGACGGCCGCGGGCACCGGCTCCTCGCGTCCGGCTGACCCGACTGCGCCCGACACCACCTCGGACGCGACCGGCAGGGCGAGCAGGTCGGCCAGCGCGGCGGCGTCCCCCGCCGGGACGAGCAGCAGCGGCCGGTCGCCCACGAGCGGCAGCAGGTCTGGCGCGTCCAGCACCACCGCCTGCGCGGGATCGGCGACCGCCACCCGGCCCTGCACGACGGCGCGGACGGCGTCCGGCGGCCTGACCCGGTCCGCGGGCACCTGGACGAGCGCCCGGTGCAGCGCGGTGAGCTGATCCCGGTCGACCTCGACCGCGGGGTCGGCAAGCCGGGAGAGCAGGTCGTCCGGCCCGGACGGGTCGTCGAGCAGGGCCTCGAGGGACGTACGCGCTCCGAGCGCGCGCAGCAGGTCGGCATCGGCGTCGGCGGGCGCGTCCGCGTAGAGCGAGGCCAGCCGCGGGTCGTCCCCCAGGCGCAGGTCGTGCGGGCGGCGCCCACCCACGACCGGAGCCCGGGCCAGCCACCAGGCGGTGTAGGAGGGCGTCTCGACCCGACGCCCGTCCGCGAGCAGCGCGAGCCCCGGGCGGGTGAGGACCTCCCGCAGTGGCGGGGCGCCGAGCACGCGGAGCGCGTCCGCCCAGCGGTCCGGGTCCACCATCTCGAGGTCACGGACGGCGACGAGCTCGCCGAGCACCGGCGGCATGGCGGACTCCGGCAGCGCCTCGCGCACCTCCTCGAGCCACTCGTCCTCGGCGTCCAGGTCGTGGTCGGAGGCGTCCGGGTCGAGTGGGACGTCCTGGGCGCGGACCACGGCGAACGTCCGCAGCACTCCGACCGCCTCGAGGACGTGCGCCCCCCACCGTGCGACCAGGTCGGACGTGGCGAGTCCGAACGGCGCGTCACGTCGCACGAGGGAGGCGAGTGGTCCGTCCGGCAGCAGCAGCTCCCCGGCCGGGTACCACTCACCGTCCTGCCCCGGAAGCGCCAGGTCGGCCAGCCACTCCTCCTCCCCCGGGGCGACGCCGGCCGCCGCGACCAGCGCGAGTACCGCCTCCGTCATCGCGGACGGGTCGTCCTCGTCGTACGAGGCGGTGACGGCCGCCCGGACGGACGGGTCGTCGAGCAGTGACCGTGGCGTCGCCGGTACCGACCCGAGACGCAGCAGCAGCGGGTGCGCGGCGTCCGGGTGCACCACGCGCATCGCCAGCGGCGCAAGCACGGCGAGGTCGAGCCCCTCGACCGACCCCGCGCCCTCGGGCGTGAGCACCCCTCGCGGCCCGCGCACCAGCCGGCCGTCCACCAGCGGGACGGGCAGGGCTCCGAGGGCGTCCCTGTCCGCTCCGTCGAGCGCGGCATAGAGGTCGTACCAGCCGCGCGGATCGAGGCGCAGTGAGGCGAGGTCGTCGACGAGGTCGGCGAGCGGCGTCTCCCGTACGCCCAGCAGGCGCATGGCCGTGGCCCTGCCGTGGCCCGCCCACCACGCCGGCTCGACGAGGCGGGGCAGGACGGCAGCGAGCCGTTCGGGTGCGGCCGCGCCCCGGGCGTCCGGGCCGAGCGCCACCGCGTCGCGGGCTCTGAGCAGGCGCCCGCCGTCCGCGGCGGGCAGCAGCGGCGTCGCGGCGAGCGCGATGCGGACGGCCTCCCGCAGGGCGCCGTCCAGGGCACCGGACGGGACGGGACCGGGCACCAAGGAAAGCAGCGCGGGGTCGCTGGCCAGGTCGGCCACGAGCCGCGCGTACACCTCGGCGGAGCGCTCGACGAGGAAGTCGCGAAGCGGCCCCGGGGCGACCTGCCGCCGTGTCGAGTCGAGCGGGAAGGAGGCCACGAGCAGCGCGGGCAGTCCGGACGGATCGTCCGTGCGGGTGGGCGCGTGCACGACGCGCGGCAGCGTGTCGGGCAACGCCTGCGGGCGCCCCTCGTCGTCCACCGGCACGGCACACGTCACCGTCCAGGCGGGGTGAGCGCGCTCCTCGGTCGGCCGGTCGGCGAGGAGTGCGGGGTCGAGCGGTCCCGTCGCGGACGCGGTCCGCCACCGGGTCACCTGGTCACCGTCCTCGACGACCACGGCGCGGAGGGAACGGGTCGCCCGGAGCGCGCGGCGAACCCCGTCCACCTCGACCACCACCTCGCCGAGGGCAGGCAGGGTGAGCAGCAGCGTGGCGTCAACCTCGGACAGCGCCTGCCGGACGGCGGCCACAGCGGCCTCGTCGCGCAGCGGGAGCACGACGGCGGTGTCGTAGTCGTCCGGACGGTGGTCCGGTGGTGGCTCGGCCGGGGCCGACCCGTCCGGGGGCCGTGCGGCGTCCCGCGGCCGTGCGGCGGCCTCCAGCGCGTACGGCAGCCGCAGTACCGGCACCCCGCCGCCGCGCCGGTCCAGCTCGTCACCGAGCTCGGGAGCGTGTTCGGCCAGGTGGCGCACCTCCGCGTGCGCGTCCTCGCGCGACCAGCGGACGGAACCCGCGGACGACCGGACCTCCGGCGCGTCCGTCACGGCGAGCACGGCGGCGAAGCCGACCCCGAACCGTCCCGTCATGTCCCCGGAACGCTTCGCCGACGCACGCAGCGTCGACAGGGCCTGGACGCCCTCGGCGTCCAGGGGCGCGCCCGTGTTGGCGGCGACGAGCGTGCGCGCGGTGAGCCGCAGCAGCAGCCGCCCGGGCACGTCACCGGCCCGGAGGCTCGCGTCCGCCGCGTTCTGCGCGAGCTCCACGACAAGCCGCTCGCGGTACGCGCCGTGGGACAGGTCCTCCTCGGCGTTCGCATCCTCGCGGAACCGCGCCGGTGAGGCCGCCCAGGCGTCCAGGACGCGGGCACGCAGCGCCGCGGTCCCGAGAGGGTCGGCGCTCACGGCAGGCCCGGGGTCAGCTGTGTCCGAGGTCCTCGACCGCCGCCGCGTCCACCGAGCCCTCGGAGTGGGACGAGGCGTGGACGGCGAGCTCGTCGTACCCCGACTCGTCCAGGATCGGAGGGCCGCTGGACAGCGTGCCCGGCACCTCCACGCCCTCGGAGTGGGCACCGCAGCCGTGGTCCGCGGACACGACCGTCCCGTCCGACGGTGACATCTCGTTGGCGCACGCCCCGAAGACCCGCCCCAGCGCACCCTCGAGCGGCACGAAGAACCCACACGTCGCGCAGTGCGCCGGCGCGGACCTGGCCACCGGCGAGTCGGGGCCGCTGTCACCGGCGTTCCAGCGGAACGCGGCCTCGTCGCGTCCCTCGCGGGAGAGCACGCGGGCCCGGCCGAGACCCATCTCGTACGTCCGGGACGCCTCGCCGACCGTGTCCGGCTCGAGGTCCTCGCCCGTGTAGCCGGGGGCGAGGCGCGGGTCGTCCCGTTGCGTCGGGAGCAGGTCGCCCACACCGAGGTCACCCGGGCGGATGCGCTCGCTCCAGGGCACCCACTCCGGGGCCACCAGCGCGTCAGGCCCGGGCAGCAGCACGACCTCGTTCACCGTGACCACCCGCGCGCGGGGAGCGCGGGTCACGGTCACGGCCCAGTGCCACCCTCGGTAGCCGGGAGTGGTGGCGGCGAAGAGGTGCGTCACCAGACGCTCACCCTCCGTCTGCACGTCCACCGCGTCACCGACGTTGTCGGGCCCGGCGACCTCGACGACCGCGTCGCGGGCAAGGTCGACCGCCGCCAGGCACTGGGCGTCACGTGCCGGCGGGCGAGACCGCGAGCGGGTCGCCCGCGAGGACGAAGGCCCGTCCTGAGCCGTCGAGCCCTCGTCCTGGGCTGTCGAGCCCTCGGTCGCAGCCGTCCTGGAACGGGTCGAGGTGGAACTCACGAGCGCATTCTCTCCCACATGCCGGTCGAAGGCACAGCGCCCGCACTCATGGCGCGGCACGATGCAGGGATGAGGGTCGTCGGCCGGTGGGGACGCGGGGCCGGCAGGCTCGTGCGGTCCGGCGGGCGGCTGCTCCGCAAGGCCACCCACGCCCAGGGAGCCGGTGCGTCCGGCCTGGGCAAGCTGATCGAGACCCAGGCCGTGCACAGCGCCGGGGACGCGATGGTGGCCCTCGCTCTCGCGGGCACGCTGTTCTTCGCGGTCCCCGTCGGCGAGGCGCGAGGCAGCGTCGGGCTCTACCTGCTGCTCACGATGGCCCCGTTCGCCCTGATCGCGCCCGTGATCGGCCCCGTCCTCGACAGGTTCCGGCACGGGCGCCGGTACGCGCTGGCGGCGACGTTCGCCGGGCGCGCCGCGCTCTCCTGGTCCCTGGCAGGGGCGGTCGTGACGAACGACGCCGTCCAGCTGTACCCGTCAGCGTTCGGCATCCTCGTACTGTCCAAGGCGTACGGGGTGACGCGCGCCAGCGCCGTCCCGCGGCTGCTGCCGCGCGACATCGGCCTCGTCAAGGCCAACGCACGGCTCAACCTTGCTGGGCTGCTGGCGGCCCTGACCGCCGCAGGTGTCGCGGGAACGATCACGACGCTGGCCGGGCCGTCCTGGTCGCTGCGGGTGGCCGTCGTGGTGTTCGCCGTCGGCGCCGTGCTCGCGGCCCGGCTGCCGGGACAGGTCGACCACGCGCGCGGCGAGCAGGACGTCCTGCTGACCGGCAAGGACGCCCCGCAGGGTGACACGCCCGTGCCGGGGCGTCCGGCTCGGAAGCTGCGCTCAGTCGGACCCCAGGTCTCGATCGGGCTACGGGCCAACGCGGCGATCCGCGCGTTCGCGGGGTTCCTCCTCTTCTTCCTCGCGTTCCTGCTGCGGACGGACCCGGTGAACGGGCTCGGGCCCGCGGTGACCACCGGCATCGTCGTCGGGGCCGCCGCGGTGGGCAGTGGCGTGGGCATCAGTCTCGGTGCGCTCGTCCGGGACCGTCCGCCCGAGGCCATCGTCCTCGGCGTCCTCGGAGTCGCCGCGCTCTGCTCGTTCGGGGCGGCGTGGATGTACGGGATCGTGTCGATCGCGCTCGTGGCCCTCTCCGCCGGCCTCGCCCAGTCGCTCGGCAAGCTGTCACTCGACGCGCTGATCCAGCGGGAGATCCCCGAGAACGTCCGCTCCTCCGTCTTCGCCCGGGCAGAGACGTTGCTGCAGCTGTCCTGGGTGGTCGGGGCCGGGATCGGCACGCTGCTGCCGCTTCGGGGAGACCTGGGGCTCGGGATCGCCGCGGCCGGCCTGTTCGTGATGCTGCTGTCGGTCGCGCGGTCCTGGTACCGGCTGCGTACGCGGCCTCCGTCCGTGCGCCCGACACGGGAACCTCCTCGGCGACCGACCCCCCGGTAGCCTCGGGGCGGCCGCAAGCCGTTCCCGCCCGTCCTGGAGTGCCCGTGCGCGTCCGCCTCGCCGTCGCCGTGGTGGGCGCGATGCTGGGCATGGCGCTGCTGGGCGGCTGCGAGAAGCCGACGCCGCTGGTCACGCTCACGTCAGGCACGTCCTCGGTGCACGCCGAGGCCGTCTGCTACGCAGGCGACGGGGGCGAGATCTCGGAACGGGCGTGCCGGCAGCCCGCGTCCGAGGCGAGGACGCTGAACGTCCCGGTCAGCTCGTCCGTGGGCGTCGGGGTCGACCCGGAGCTGGCGGACCAAGGCTGGCGCATCACCATCAACGGCCAGCCCGCTACCCAGCAGATCCTGGACACGACGTTCTACCGGTTCGGGCTCAGCCCGCAGGCGTTCCGCCAGGGACCCCTCGAGCTCCAGGTAGCGACGGTGGACGGGCGGCAGCTCACCGGCCTCTGGTTGTTCAGGCTCACCCAGGACTGACGGCGCGACGGCGAGGGGCGAGGCCCGACTACCGCGGAGTCGACGCCGTGTGGCGTGCGCGACCGGCTGTGGAGGGCTCGGCGGCGCAGATGCCCTGCTCACTACACTCGGTTGCGCTCTGATACGGGGCGTTCCATCATCGAGCGGACATCTCGGGTACGGGCCATGCCCCTCGTCGCGTCTGACGGAGGCCGGTCCGCCCACGACTGGGGAGAGCACGTGGCGGACGACGACCTCACGAACCTCTTGATGCCAGGCACCACCGCGACGCCCGCTGCCGCCAGCACGCCCCTGATGGGCGGGCTGACCGGCATGATCACCAGTCTCACGCAGAGCATGCAAGTCCTCGGTGCGATGAGCGAGCTCTCCGGGGACGACATCGCCATGTCGCCCGACGACATCGAGGACCTCGCGAAGCGCCTCTTCGGGGCGCTCACCACCCTGGTCCAGCACGAGCACGCAGAGTTCCTTGGCGCCCCCCGTGAGTGGGCGATCTTCGGCGGCATGCCCGAGGCGCAGCAGTTCTCGTCCCAGCTCAGTGCGGCCCATGACGTCGTCGCCGAGACGGTCGTGGGGCTGAGGCAGGACCTCGAGGGGTTCCAGGAACAGCTGATGGCGTCCGTGCGTACGGCCTTGTCGGCGGACGAGGGCGCGGAGTCGGCCCTCCTCCGGTTCGCCACCCATCTGGACGACAGCTACGCCATGGCGTCCCACCAGGTGGCGGCGAGCGAGGAGCACAGCGCCGTCCTCGGCGACGGCGACACGGGGGCTCGCATTGTGTCCGGCGACCCGACTGCGTCCGAGCCGCCCACCTCGGCTGCGGCGCCGTCGTCCACGACGCCGTCCGACAGCGGCACCGGAGACACCAGCACCAGCTTCGAGTAGCCGAGATGACTCCCCTGTTCTCGCGTACACCCGGCCTGCGGCGACGCCTCGTCGCGGCCGCCGGCGCTCTTGCCTCGACGTCCGTGGCGATCGGCGCGCCCGCCTCGGCTGCTCCGATCGCTGCGGGCGCGCATTCGTCTGCCGTACGCGCACAGGACAGCTCATCGCTCCCCGGCATGTGGTGGTACGACGCGATGAAGATCGCCCAGGCCCACAAGCAGTCGACCGGCGAAGGCGTGACGATCGCGGTCATCGACGGCCCCGTCGACCCGACGATTCCCGAGCTGCGCGGCCAGGACGTCACCCCCGTCCGCAACTACTGCGGCAACGAGGGCGAGACCGCCTCCCCCACCGCCACCGGCCAGCGGGCCGAGCACGCCACCTCGATCACCGCACTCTTGGTGGGCAACGGGCACGGCACCGGTCCGGGTGGGGCAGGCATCAAGGGCATTGCGCCAGACGCCAGCGTCCGCAACTACGTAGTGGATGAGGCGACCGGCCGTCAAAAGGAGATTCGGTGTTCCGACATCGATTCCGACGTTGTTCTGCCGTGGAGTTACGCACACGCTATCCGCGACGCAACAGATGATGGCGCTGACGTCATCAGCCTCTCCTACGACGTCGCAGGTTCCGTCCCCCAACAGAATGCCATTGAGCACGCACAGGCCCGTGGTGTTGTTGTCGTCGCAGGCGCGGGCAATGACGGTGGTCGGGTAGGATTCCCAGCGAATGTTCCTGGTGTCGTGGCAGTTGGAATGCTCGACAAGTCGGCCACTGTACACAGAGCCAGTAGTCATGGGATTCAGATGGTGGTGACGGCCCCCGGTGTGGGCGTGGCGATCGGTGGATACGACGCCGGTACGTGGAGCAGCGAATTCGTCGGCTGGGGTACCTCATATGCGACGCCCTTGGTTGCCGGAAGCCTCGCCTTGGTCAAAGCCAAGCACCCCGAGGCTACGAACTGGCAGTTGATCCGGCATCTCGCGTACCGCGCCGGTGGTGACCGGAAGTTCGACTGGAGCGAGTATCTTGGCTTCGGCGCTGTTTCTGTCACGCGCATGCTGGCCGATGATCCAACGCGCTGGCACGACTTCAATCCATTCCAGGAGTTGCCGCCTGACTCGTTCATCAAGTACGGCGACAACGAACTCACCGGAACGAAACTCCAACGCAGACTGAATTCACCCTCCGAGACGGCCCCCGGAAACCCAACCGGGTCGCCGGGTGAAAAGCGGGAGGGACCAGCGGACACGGGCGAATCTGGACCCGCGGTACCCGCTCTCGCCACAGTTGGGACCGCCCTTCTCCTAGGGCTCGGTGTCCTGGGGTGGCGAAAGGGACGGGGAACGAACGGCAACAACCCGACGGGGCACAACGACAAGCAGTGACGCGCCCACGAGCACCAGGGGGTCATGACATGTTGGAAGCGGATGGGGGCGGTGGACCCTCCACACCGATGGGGCGACTGGCCCTCATCAGATCTGCAGAACCAGGCCAGATCCACTCCGCGGTGCGCTCCTGGCGCAGTCTTGCCGACGTACTCGCCGACGTGGCTGACCAGCTGGACGGCGAGGCGCAGAGCCGACTCACTTCGTCTTGGAGCGGCGGATCAGCTGACGCCGCACGGGAGGCGTTCTCCGATCTAGCCAGTCAAGTCCGAGCACGTGAGACGAGCGTTCGCCAGTCCGCCGACGCGCTGGAGTCGACAGCGAGTGCAGTCGAGACGGCCCAAGCAACACATCGCGCGCTCGAGTCGAGAACAATTCCCGCTGCGCCCGATCCCGGGCGAATCAGCGGCGACGACGTCACCCCCCAGGACGAGGTGGCGTACGACAGAGCACAACAGCAGCACACAGCGGCCGTGGACGCGCGAGACGCCGAAGCAGATCAGGCCTACCACAGGGTTTCTCGGCAGTTCGAGATGCACGGCGAGCAGATCGCAACAGCGGCTGCGCGCAGGGACGGGGACGAGAGAGTCAGCGGCGGCCAAGCCAGCGACGCAGGTGCAGCCGCGGTGGCTGGAGGTTCAGCGGCCACCTACGCGGCTGGAGGCGGCGGGGCGTACGCCTCCGGATCTGGCGGCACGCTCACCGATGGCGCGACGGCGGACGGCGTGCTGTCCGGCGGAGCGGTCCCACACGGACACGGGTCGAGCCAGCACGCCATCCAGGCGCTTGCCGGGGACGAGTCGGCCAGCGCCGACACGGTCGGCGGCGCCGGGCTCGGTACGGC
>JBOGEN010000054.1:0-8933 GCA_050743265.1 Actinomycetes bacterium | reverse complement strand
CCCTCGACGCATATACGAGCCCACGGACAATCGAACGCGGCGCGCGGTCGCGAGGCTCCGGCTCAGTCGATCTCGAGGTGGCGCAGGACGAACCCGGTGCGCGGTTTCGGGCCGAACGACGTCGACTTGCGGGGCATGCGGTCGCCGGCCGCGGTGACCGCGAGCACGTCCCCGACGCCGACAGGGTTGAGCAGGACGGCGGTGTGCTCCCCGGTCGCCGCGGCACGGAGGGCGGACTCGGCGGCGTGGTGGTACGTCACCGTGCTTTCGTCGTCTGCCAGGCCCCAGAGCTCGAAGAGCGTGGAGTGCAGCACGGTGGCGTCGAGGCTGCGCCACGCGTCCGACGGTCCCGTCGGGAGCGTTCGGGTCAGCAGGCCGGGGTCAGGCGTGTGGAGCAGCACGCACTCCGCGCCGGAGACGAGCAGGAAGGCGTGGTCGCCGGCACGCCGCGCGAGCCGACCGCGTCCCTCCGCGACGTCGGGCACAGGCTCCGCCTCGAACGAGGGCCCCATTCGCCGCAACGCCTCGGGCAGGGAGAGGCCGTGCACCACACGGTGGATGGCACTCACGACCGGCGGGTACGCCTCGACGTCGACGAGGAGCGCAAGGCCCACGTCCCAAGGGCCGGCCCCCCGCCCGGCCGCCCGGGCCTGCGCCTGCATCCTGAGGTACGTGGCGTACCGGTGGTGGCCGTCGGCGATGAGTGCTTGCTTCGGGGCGAGGTCCTCGTTGACCGTGCGGACGAGCGCAGGGTCGGACATCCGCCACAGCCGGTGGGTCACCCCGTCGTCCGTCGCGGCGCTGGCGAGCGGCTCGGTGACGACCACCTTTTCGATCAGGTCGGACGTGGGGCCGCCCCCGTGGTACAGGAGGAAGATCGGCTCGAGGTTGGCCCGCGTCGCGCTCATGAGGCGCAGGCGGTCCGCGACCGGGCCGGGCATCGTGTCCTCGTGGGCGAGGATCACCCCGTCCTCGTGGGGGCGCAGGCCGACGGCGCCGATGAGACCGCGCTGGACGGCGGTCGCGCTCGACTGTTCGTACACGTACAGCGCAGGGTCGTCGTCGGTGATCAGGACCTTCTCGTCCCGCCATGCCTTCAGGGTGCGGGCCGCCCGGTCGTAGCGTCCCTGGGGGCTGTCCGGGTCGTCCTCGGGGAGGATCAGGCGCACGACGTTGTGCGGGTCCGCGGCTTCGAGGGCGCGTGCGACGTCCGCCCCGATGACGTCGTACGGTGGCGCGGTCAGGGACGCCAGGTCGTCGACACGGCTCTCGTCGAAGCGGATGCCGCGAAACGGGGCGAGGTGCAGCCCGTCGGGGTCGCGTGAGCGGCCCCAGACATCCGTGCCGGCCCAGGTCTGCCCGCCACGCTCGGTCATGGCGGGCATCGTACGAGCCGGGGCGGACTCCGTGAGCGGGCGCCGGGGTCACCGGGCCGGTCGCGACGGGCGAGGGAGAGGCAGGACATGAACGGGCCGAGCGAGGAACCGGCGGGCGGGAGGCCTGACGCCGGGGTGGCCCCTGGCGGCGAGGTCTACGACTGGTACACCCGCGGGCTCGAGATGCTCGACGGCGGGGACGCCGCGGCCGCCGCCCACCTCCTCGCCCACGCGTCCGAGGCCGAGCCGGACGCGCGCAGCATCCGTGAGGCCCTGGCGCGGGCCCAGTTCGTCTCCCGGCAGTACGCCGCCGCGGCGGACAACTTCGGCCGGATCGTCGAGGAGATCCCGTCCGACGACTACGCCCGGTTCGGTCTCGGGCTGTCGCTCTCGCGGTTGGGCGAGTACGAGGCGGCCGTCGAGCACCTCGCCCTCGCGGTGGCGATGCGTCCGGAGAAGAAGGACTACGTGAACGCGCTGCGCGGCGCCCGCGCGACCTTGCGCGCGCAGGAGCGTCAGCCGTGACCCGCCGCGACGTGACCTCCCGCCGCGACTCGCCCTCGTGAGCGACGACGCCGCGCAGGTCGCGGGCGAGGGCTCGGGCGAGGCGTACACGCTGCTGGGTGGGCAGCCTCGGCGCCTCGTCGAGGTGTACGACGCGGCGTTCATCGACCTCGACGGCGTCGTGTACACCGGCGAGGACCCTGTGCCCGGTGCGGTCGAGGCTTTGGCCGGGGTGCGCCGCGCCGGGCTCCGGGTCGTGTTCGTGACGAACAACGCCTCTCGTACGCCGGCGGAGGTGGCCGGGCACCTCGCCCGGCTGGGCATCGCTGCGACGGACGGCGACGTGGTCACCTCGGCCCAGGCGGCGGCCCGTCAGATGGCGGACCTGGTGCCGCCCGGCTCGGCCGTTCTCGTCGTCGGGGGTGGGGGACTGGTGGAGGCCGTCCGCGAGCGCGGGCTGCGGCCCGTTGTCGACGACGGGGACCACCCGGCCGCGGTGGTCTCCGGCTTCCACCCTGACGTGGGCTGGCGGCTGCTCGCCGAGGGGACGTTCGCCGTCCGGCGGGGTGTGCCCTGGGTCTCGTGCAACGACGACCTCACCCTGCCGACGCCACGCGGGCCCGCGCCGGGAAACGGCGCCCTGGTCGAGGTGATCCGTTCCGCCACGGGCCGGGAGCCGGTCGTGGCGGGCAAGCCGTACCCACCGCTGCACGAGGAGGCGGTGCGGAGGACGTCCGCCCGCAGGCCCCTGGTGGTGGGCGACCGCCTCGACACCGACGTGGAGGGCGCCGTGCGGGCGGGTGTGGACAGCCTGCTCGTCCTCACCGGCCTCAGCTCCGCCGCCGACCTCGTCGAGGCGCCGCCGCACCGGCGTCCGCGCTACGTCGGGCGTGACCTGGCTGCCGTGGAGGTCGCCCACCCTGGTGCGGTGCGGTCGGACGACGGGTGGACGTGCGGGGGATGGTACGCGTCGGTGTCCCGCGGTGAGGTCGTGCTGCGGGGGTGCGGAGACGCGCTGGACGGCCTCCGCGCGGTGCTGGCGGCCACGTGGTCGGCGCCCGGCAAGGTGCGTGCGGAGGACGCGGTGCGGCGCCTCGGCTGGTGACACGCCGGTCGCCCGAACCGAGGCCGTCCAGATAACAGGCCCAACCACCACCCTCACGACACCCAGCGCCGCACCAACCCGCCACCCGATGCGCGCGGTACCGTGGCGCATCCGACCGGGAGCGGCAGTGCCGCCCGCGCGTGTACTCCTGCGCTCCCGTCCCGCGTACCGAGGAGGCCGAGCCGTGACGCACCCGGAGGGGGACGTGCCCTGGTCCGAGACGGACGTCGCCGCCGCGCGCCACGACGTACCCGAGACGACCGCCGGCGACGCCTGGCCGGGGCCCGCTGAGTCTTCCGATGCGCCGTCCTCCGATCCAGCGCCCTCCGATGCGAGCCCGCAGCCGAGGTCTACCGATGCGGTGGAGGCGTCAGAGCCCGCCCCGGTCCCCGACACGGAGGGGTTGGCCGGCGAGCCACCCACGGGCGACGTACGGGTCGACGAGGCGGTTCGCCTGCTCGAACCCCTGGGCGAGCTCGAGGTCGACCACCACGTGCCGGTCTTCGACGAGGTGCACCGCCGCCTGCGCGAGACCCTCGCGACCCTGGACGGGGGGTAGCCGTTGCCGCGCCGTGCCCGGCTCGACGCCGAGCTCGTCCGTCGTGGACTCGCGCGGTCCCGTGAGCAGGCGGCAGGTCTCGTCACCGCCGGCCGGGTGACGGTGGCGGGCCGTCCGACGGCCAAGCCGGCGACCTCCGTCGCCCCGGGCGAGCCGATCGCCGTCCGCGAGGACGACGCCGTGCCGGCGTACGCCTCCCGCGGGGGTCACAAGCTCGCCAGGGCCCTGGACGTGTTCGCCCCGGAGGGCCTCGAGGTCGCGGGACGCCGGTGCCTGGACGCGGGCGCCTCCACCGGCGGGTTCACCGACGTGCTGCTCCGCCACGGCGCGGAGCACGTCGTGGCCGTGGACGTCGGATACGGGCAGCTGGCTTGGTCCCTGCGGACGGACCCACGGGTCACCACCCTCGACCGCACGAACGCCCGGGTGCTCACCGCTGAGGTCCTCGGTGGTCCGGTGGGCCTCGTCGTCGCGGACCTCTCGTTCATCTCGCTCACCGTCGTGC
This sequence comes from Actinomycetes bacterium, assembly GCA_050743265.1. Classification (GTDB taxonomy): domain Bacteria; phylum Actinomycetota; class Actinomycetes; order JBOGEN01; family JBOGEN01; genus JBOGEN01. The sequence goes on along the minus strand of JBOGEN010000054.1, from coordinate 4,884 downwards.
TCCCGGCGCTCGTCGCCTGCACTGCCGACGGCGCGGACCTGCTGCTCATGGTGAAGCCACAGTTCGAGGTGGGACGCGACCGGGTCGGGCGCGGGGGCGTGGTGCGCGACCCCGGACTGCGGGCGGACGCCGTCCGCACGGTGTCCCGTGCGGCCGCCGACCTGGGCCTCGGGACGCGCGGCGTGACGGCCAGCCCGCTGCCCGGCCCGTCCGGCAACGTCGAGTACTTCCTGTGGCTCCGGGTCGGCCCGTCAATCGTGGACGAGGACGCGGTGCGCCGCGCTGTCGCGGAGGGCCCGGCATGAGCGGCGCCCGGACCGTCCTGCTGGTCACGCACACCGGCCGGCCCGCCGCCCTGCGGAGCGCGCACCTGGTCACCGCACAGCTGGCGGACGCCGGGGTCGCCGTGCGGGTGCTCGACGACGAGGCGGGCGAGCTCGGCCTGCCCGGCGTGGAGACGGTTCCCGCGACGCCCACCGCGGCCGCCGGGTGCGAGCTCGCGATGGTGCTGGGCGGCGACGGGACGCTGCTCCGTGCCGCCGAGCTCACCCGGCCGAGCGCCACGCCGTTACTCGGGGTGAACCTGGGCCGTGTCGGGTTCCTCGCCGAGGCGGAACGGGAGGACCTCACCTCGACAGTCGACTATGTCGTGCGCCGCGCGTACGAGGTCGAGGAGCGCATGACGCTCCAGGTGGACCTGCGCCTGGACGGGGCGTCCCTGGGCAGCCACTGGGCCCTCAACGAGGCGACCGTGGAGAAGGACGCGCGGGAGCGCATGCTCGACCTCATCGTGGAGGTGGACGGGCGGCCGTTGTCCCGATGGGGCGCCGACGGCGTCGTGTGCGCGACACCGACCGGGTCGACCGCGTACGCCTTCTCCGCCGGAGGGCCGGTCGTCTGGCCGGAGGTGGAGGCGTTGCTGCTCGTGCCGTTGAGCGCGCACGCGCTGTTCTCCCGGCCACTGGTCGTCGCACCGACCTCCACGCTCGCGGTGGAGGTGCTGGCCGACACGCCCGGTGGCGTGCTGTGGTGCGACGGCCGTCGCAACGCCGAGCTCCCCCCGGGCGCGCGCGTCGAGGTACGACGCAGCAGCACTCCCGTACGCCTGGCGCGGCTGCACCAGCGGCCGTTCACCGACCGTCTTGTCGCGAAGTTCGCGCTGCCCGTGCAGGGATGGCGTGGCGCCGCGCGTCCGCCCGGGGGTGGCGAGCCTTAGAGTCGGGCGCGTGCTCGAGGAGATGCGCATCCGCGGTCTTGGCGTCATCGACGACGCCCTGCTCGAGCTCGCCCCGGGCCTCACGGTGGTCACCGGCGAGACCGGCGCGGGCAAGACGATGGTCCTCACCGGGCTCGGGCTTCTGCTCGGGGGGCGGGCCGACTCCGCGCTCGTACGCCCCGACGCGCAGCGGGCGCTCGTGGAGGGGCGCCTGTCGGTGGACCCGGACGGGCCGGTCGCCCAGCGCGCGCTCGACGCCGGTGGCGACCTGGACGACGGGGCGCTGCTGCTCAGCCGCGCGCTGTCCGCAGAGGGTCGGTCCCGCGCACACCTGGGCGGGCGCAGCGTCCCGGTCGGCCTGCTGGGCGAGCTCGCGGGCGACCTGGTGGCCGTCCACGGGCAGTCCGACCAGCAGCGGCTGCTGCAGCCGGCCCGCCAGCGCGGCGCGCTCGACCGGTACGCGGGGGAGGAGGCGACGGCGCTCCTCGCCGAGTACGGCGAGGCGTACACGCGGCTGCGAGCGGTCCGCGCCGAGCGGGACGAGGTGCTCACGCGGGCTCGGGAACGCGCCCAAGAGGCCGACATGCTGCGCTTCGGCCTCGAGGAGATCGAGAAGGCGTCCCCTCAGCCGGGGGAGGACGGTGAGCTGGCCCGCCTCGGGGAGCGGCTCGCCCACGCGGAGGCGCTGCGGTCCGCGTCCACCACCGCGCATGACACGCTGCTCGGCGACCCCGCCGCCGGGAGCAGCGTGGACGCGGTGGGCCTGGTCGGCGGCGCGCGCCACGCCCTGGACCAGGTGCGCGACCACGATCCCGAGCTGGCCGCGCTCGCCGACCGGCTCGCCGAGGCCAACTACCTGCTCTCGGACGCGGCGGCCGACCTCGCCTCGTACGCCGCGGCGGCCGAGGCCGACCCGGCCCGCCTCTCCGAGGTGCAGGAGCGGCAGGCGCTGCTCGCCGGCCTCACCCGCAAGTACGGTGCGTCCGTGGACGAGGTGCTCGCCTGGGCCGAGCAGGCCGCGGATCGCCTTCAGCACCTCGAGGGGGACGACGACCGCGCCGCCCGCCTCGCCGAGGAGGAAGAGCGGCTGCGCGCCGACCTCGCGGGGCACGCGGTCGGCCTGTCCGTGCTGCGCCAGGCGGCCGCGACCCGGTTCGGTGACGAGGTCTGCGCCGAGCTCGCCGACCTCGCGATGCCGCATGCGAAGGTGGTCGTCGCCGTCGGGCAGGACGAGGTCGACGACCCTCAGCGGGACGCGCTGGCAGTGGACGACCGCCGCCTCGCATACGGCCCGACCGGGGTGGACACCGTGGAGATCCTGCTCGCGGCCCACCCGGGCGCCCCGGCCCGCCCGCTGCACCGCGGCGCGTCCGGCGGCGAGCTGTCCCGGGTGATGCTCGCGATCGAGGCGGTGTTCGCCGGTGCCGACCCGGTGCCCACGTTCGTGTTCGACGAGGTGGACGCCGGCGTCGGCGGCAAGGCCGCGGTGGAGGTCGGCCGCCGCCTGGCCCGGCTCGCGCGCGCGGCCCAGGTCGTCGTGGTGACGCACCTGCCGCAGGTGGCGGCTTTCGCCGACCGGCATCTGCTCGTCGAGAAGAGCGAGGACGGTGCGGTGACCCGCAGCGGGGTCATCACCCTCGACGAGGCTGCCCGCGTCCGGGAGCTCTCCCGCATGCTCGCCGGGCTCGAGGGCTCCGAGCGCGGGCGCGCCCACGCCGAGGAGCTGCTGGCCGTCGCGGCGGAGGCAAAGCGGGGCTGACCCTGTGCGCCTCGCCCCGCGTGGGTGCGAGCGTGAGGACGTCCGACGCGCCGGTCGGGATGCCGGGCCGAGATGCCGCCCGGTGGCAGCATGGTCGCCCGATGAGGATGCCCACCCTGCGCCGTCCGGCTCCTTCACCTCCACTGCCCGGGCTCACCGGCCCGGCCCGGGTCGGACGGGAGCCCCACGAGGTGGTGGCCCGTGTCCAGCCGGGCGACATCGCCGTCCTCGACCACCTCGACCTCGACCGGGCCACTGCCCAGGCGCTCCTGGACCGCGGGGTGGTCGCCGTGGTCAACGCGTCGCCGAGCACCAGCGGCCGGTACCCGAACCTCGGGCCGGAGACCCTCGTCCGGGCCGGCGTCCCGCTGCTCGACGGGGTCGGCGCCGATGTCCTGCACCGGGTGCGGGACGGCGAGGCGGTCCGCCTTGTCGGCGCGTCCCTGTACGACGGCGACACCGTGGTCGCCGTCGGGACCACGCAGACGGCCGACTCGGTCGAGCACGCCATGACCCGCGCCCGGGCCGGGCTCTCGGCCCAGATCGGGTCGCTCGTGGGTGACGCGGGCGACCGCCTGCGCCGCGACGGTGACCAGCTCCTCGACGGGGTGGGCGTGCCGCCCCTGCAGACTCCGCTCGCGGGGCGGCCGGTCCTCCTGGTGGTCGACGGGCCGGACACCGACGCGCACCTGCGGTGGCTCAGGTCGTGGGTACGGGACCAACGTCCAGTGCTGCTCGCCGTGGGGGCGGGAGCCGACCGCGCCCTCGACCGCAGGCTGGTCCCGGACGTCGTGCTCGCCGACCTCGACACGCTGTCCGAGGCCGCGCTGACGTGTGGCGCCGAGATGGTCGCCCTCACCCTGCTGCGCCCTGGCCCCCCCGCTGCGGGCCGGGGACAGGCCCGTCCCGGCGGTGCGGACGACGACATCCCTGCCCTGGGCCGGGCGTACGCCCGGGGGGTCAGGCCGGTGCCGTTCCCCACGGGGCTGGGAGGTGAGGACGCTGCGCTGCTGCTCGCCTCCTGTCACGGGGCGCGACTCGTCGTGCGGACCGGCGCCGGGGACAGCCTGCTCGACCGGCTCGACCGGGGGCGGGAGGGAGCGGCCACAGCAGTCCTGACCCGGCTCTGTGCGGGGGACCGGGTGCTGCACGCCGAGGTGGTGGCGGGCACGTACCGGCCGAGGATCTCCACGACCGCCCTCGCGCTCCTCGTCGCTTCGGCCCTCGCGGCGATGGTGGCGGCGCTGCTCGTCTCACCCGTGGCCGTGATGTCGGCGGACGAGGTGGCCCGCCTCGCCGAGTCGGCGGCCTCGGTCCTGCGCGACCTCGGCGGGGGGTCGCGGTGATCGACTTCCGCTACCACCTGGTCTCGCTCGTAGCCGTGTTCCTCGCGCTCGCGGTGGGCATCGTCGTCGGCTCGGCCACCCTGGACGCGCCGCTGCTCGAGTCGACCGCGGCGCACCGCGAGGCCGGCCGGGCCGGCCTCGACGACCGCGTCCGGGACCTGGAGCACCGGCTCGACGCCGAGCAGGCTTTCACCCGGACGGTGGCGCCTGGCCTCGTCGCGGACCGGCTGGTCGGGGAGTCCGTGCTGCTGGTCTCCGCGCCGGGCGTGGACGCGACCGCACGGACGGACGCGCAGCGGCTCGTCGCCCGGGCTGGAGGCACCGTCACCGGCTCGCTCGTCCTCCGCCGTGCGTACGCCGACCCCGATCAGACCGAGGTTCTTGACGCACTGGTGGCACGACTCGTACCTGCCGGCGTCGACCTCCCGCCCGGCTCCGCCGGGGACCGTGCCGCGGTGGAGCTCGCATCCGTCCTCATGAAGCCCGCCGGGACGAGCGAGGGCGGGTCGGGCGAGGGCGGGTCGGGCGACGCCGCGGACGCCGCGGACGCCGCGGACGCCGCG
>JBOGEN010000053.1:0-12281 GCA_050743265.1 Actinomycetes bacterium | reverse complement strand
CCTGATCGGCCACCAGGGAACAACCGCGGCAAGCATGGTCGGGCCAGCCGAACACGCCGGGCTCGAAGAAAGCGCGGTAGACGATCAGCTGACGACGACCCTCGAACAGGTCAAGCAGACTCGCCTTACCCTTAGGTCCGTCGAACTCATACTCCTTCTCCACGGCCAGCCACGGCATCCGCCGGCGATCCGCGGCCAGCGCATCACGGGCGCGGGTCATCTCCTTCTCCTTCACAAGCAGTTGCTGGCGCGCAGCCTCCCACTCTTGCGGCGAGACGATCGGGGGTGTCTTCATTGTGATGTCCACCTTCCAGTTCAGGTCCACAGTCATGCGTTAGGTCAGGGGTGTGAGCTGGACGCCGCTCAGCGCCTGGCGGTGCCTAGATCGTCGGAGCGTCCGGATTCCAGGCGGGACCACTGGGCGGTGGGACGTCCGTTGGTGCGGACCTGCTCGCCGTTGATTCGCCACCTTTGGGGCCAGCCGGCGGGCGAGTCCTCCCAGGTTTCCTGCCGGCCATATACGGTCATGTCCAACAGGTCGTAGCGGGGGGCCATCGCCTCGAAGCCGCGGCCGCTGGTCTAGTAGGTCTCGAACACCCTGTCGCCGTGCCGCAGGTAGCACACCAGCATGGCGAATCGACGCCCGGCGAGCAGGGCGTCGGCGGAGTCTTGCGCCGAGTACCAAGGCACGTCCCAGCCCATGAAGTCGCGGTAGCGGACGCTCCATCGGCAGCCGCCGACGTGCCGCCGCGATCGCGTCACCTTCGCGGGTGTGCGCCTTCTCCCGAACCAGCAGCGCATCCCGTTCGGCCTGCCAGGTGGCCCGGTCGACCACCGAAGGCAGCGGTACGTCGGTTGTGGGGGCGTTCTTCGACTCATGCCTCATCGTTCGTCCGCTCCTTCGGTTTCTTGTCGTGCACTCGTGTCGAGGTGATCGGTCAACGCGTCGAGCGGGCTGTCCCAGTCGCGGGCCAGCGCGGCCAGGAACTGCTGCGCCACCTGCATCGGCGCCGAGCGCAGCCGGTACCGCACCCGGCGCCGCTCCCCCGGTTCGGCCGTCACCAGGCCGGCCTCGGCCAGCCGGGCCAGGTGTTTGGCGATCGCCTGGCGCGTGATCGGCAGCCGATCGGCCAGGTCCGTGGCCGTGGCCGGACCCCCTGAGGCCAGCGCGGCCAGGATGGCGCGCCTGCTCGGGTCGGCCAGGGCGGTGAAGACCTGTTCGGCGATCGCCTCGATGTCAGGCGGCATCGAGATAGTCGACAAGCTCGCCGAGCTCCTTCGCCCAGCCCGTGGTGTTGCCGCCGTACGCCGTGTGGTGCGCGTCGTCTGGCAGCTGGGCGAAGCCGGACTCGACCACGGTCAGCCGCGTGCCCGCGCCGACGGGTTCGAGCGTGAACTCGACATAAGTGCGGCGCGGATCGTCCTCGGGCAGCCCGTAGATACGCCAGGTGAACGCGAACACCGACGCCTCCTCGACCCGTTCGATCCGCATGTCGGCGGTGGGCCCGTCGGTCCACGTCATGCGGGCCGACCCACCCGGACGCAGGTCGATCGTCGCCTCGTCGCCGAACCAGGCGCCCAGACCCTCGGCCGTGGTGAGCGCTGCCCACACCGTGCCCGGGGGGTGAGCGACCTCCACGGTCCGCTCGATGCGATCAGGAAATCCCATGACGACCTCTCGACGAATAGCAACCGAACAGTTGCGACTGTAGGGCAACCATCTAGTTGCGTCAAGCCACGGACGCGTCGTACGCCCCGTGGCGTTCCGTACGCCGGAGGACGTATCCGAGATGCCGCTGCCAGGCGGACGCCCATCGCGCCGTCGCCTCGGGAGTGTGAGGGGCAGTCGGACCCCGATCAGCCACTCACTCTCGGAGGACCCCATGGCTCTCCAGATCCATCTCCCGTCCCGGCGCCGCTCCCCGGCACCCGAGCGGTCCTGGCCGACCCGCCTCGCCGGGTTCCTTTCGCAGCACAGCATCGACTGGCTCAGGGTGAGCCTCGGCCTCGTCATCGTCGGCTTCGGGCTGCTCAAGTTCTTCCCGGGCGAGTCGCCCGCCGAGCCGCTCGTCGTACCGACCACCGAGATGCTCACCGTCGGCGTGGTGTCCGGTCAGGCGGCGATGGTCGCCACGGCGCTCCTGGAGTGCTTCATCGGCTTCACCCTGCTCACCGGCGTGGCACTCCGCCTGGGACTGGTCGCGATGGCCGGCTGGCTGCTCGGCATCCTCAGCCCCGTCGTGCTGATGGCCGGCACGCTGTTCCCCGACGGCCTGCCGACGATCGAGGCCCAGTACGTGCTCGAGGACGTCATCCTGGCGACTGCGGCAGCCGTCGTGGCAGCCCGAGCGCTCGGGGCACGGCTGGTGGCGCCGACGGAGTGAGGACGCGGGGCCGGACCCGAGGGGTCACGTCGAGCCGCAGGAGGCCTCGTCGGTGCCTACTCGGTGCCCACCACCATGCCGGCCGCCACCGTCCGGTACGTGGCCTCGTCGATGAGGACGAAGCCGCCGGTCATGCGGTTGCGGCCGTACAGGTCGACGAAGAGCGGCTGGGTCGTGCGCAGGCGCACGCGGCCGATCTCGTTCAGGCCGAGACTCTCGGCATCCTCGTCACGGTGCAGCGTGTTGACGTCGAGCTGGTAGTGCAGCTCCTTGACCATGGTCTTGACCGTGCGGGTCGTGTGCTTGAGCAGCAGGCGCGCGCCGGGCCGAAGCGCGATCCGCTCGTCCATCCAGCAGATCATGCCCTCGAGGTCCTGCGTGGCGACCGGCTGGTTGTGCGGGCGGGCGATCATGTCGCCGCGGGAGATGTCGAGGTCGTCAGCCAGCCGGACGGTGACCGACATCGGCGCGTACGCCTCCTTGACCGGGCCGTCCGCGGTGTCGATCGCGGCGATCGTGGTCTGGAAGCCGCTGGGCATGGCCACGACCTCGTCGCCCGGCTTCATGATCCCGCCGGACACCTGGCCCGCGTACCCGCGGTAGTCGGGGTGGCTCGACTGCTGCGGCCGGATCACGTACTGCACGGGGAACCGGACGTCCACGAGGTTGCGGTCGCTCTGGTGGTGGACGCTCTCCAGGTGGTGCAGCAGCGTCGGCCCGTCGTACCACGGCATCTCGGTCGACCGCGTGACGACGTTGTCGCCCTTGAGCGCGGACATCGGGATCACCGTGAGGTCAGGGACCGCGAGCTTGGTCGCGAACGAGGTGAACTCCTGGTGAACCTGGTTGTAGACCTCCTCGCTGTAGTCGACGAGGTCCATCTTGTTCACCGCGAGCACGAGGTGCGGCACGCGCAGCAGCGACACGAGGAAGGCGTGCCTGCGGCTCTGCTCGATCAGGCCCTTGCGGGCGTCCACGAGCACGATGGCCAGGTCGGCGGTCGAGGCGCCGGTGACCATGTTGCGGGTGTACTGGATGTGCCCCGGCGTGTCGGCGATGATGAACTTGCGCCGCGGGGTGGCGAAGTACCGGTACGCCACGTCGATCGTGATGCCCTGCTCGCGCTCCGAGCGCAGGCCGTCGGTGAGCAGCGCGAGGTTGGTGTAGTCGTCGCCACGGTCACGGCTGGTCCGCTCGACGGACTCGAGCTGGTCCTCGAAGATCGACTTGGAGTCGAACAGCAGGCGGCCGATGAGCGTGCTCTTGCCGTCGTCCACCGAGCCGGCGGTGGCGAACCGCAGCATGTCCAGGTGCATGGGAACGCTCATGCTCAGAAGTAGCCCTCTCGCTTCCGGTCCTCCATCGCCGCCTCGCTGGCCCGGTCGTCCGCGCGGGTGGCGCCGCGCTCGGTGACCCGGGTCGCGGCGATCTCCGCGATGATCTCGTCGTACGAGCTGGCCGTGGAGACGACCGCGCCCGTGCAGGAGGCGTCCCCGACCGTGCGGTAGCGGACGGTCTTGGTGAACACCTCCTCGTCGTCGCCACGGTGGGCGTGGGGCGAGTCGCCGAGCAGGATGCCGTCCCGGTCGAACACCGCGCGCTCGTGCGCGAAGTAGATGTTCGGGAGCTCGATCTCCTCGCGGGCGATGTACTGCCAGATGTCGAGCTCGGTCCAGTTCGACAGGGGGAAGGCGCGGATGCTCTCACCGCGCTTGACCAGGCCGTTGTAGAGGTTCCACAGCTCGGGCTTCTGGTTCTTCGGGTCCCACTGGCCGAACTCGTCGCGGAAGGAGAGGAAGCGCTCCTTGGCGCGCGCCTTCTCCTCGTCACGGCGACCACCGCCGAACAGCGCGTTGAAGCCGTGCTCCTCGACGGCGTCGAGCAAGGTGACCGTCTGGAGCTTGTTGCGGCTCGCCCAGCGTCCCGTCTCCTCGACGACCCGACCCTTGTCGATCGACTCCTGGACGCTCGCCACGACGAGGCGTACACCGAGCTCGGCGACGCGCTTGTCGCGGAACTCGATCACCTCGTCGAAGTTGTGCCCCGTGTCGACGTGCATCACGGGGAACGGGATGCGCTGGGGGGAGAAGGCCTTCTCGGCCAGCTTGAGGAGGACGCAGGAGTCCTTGCCTCCGCTGAAGAGCAGGGCCGGGCGGTCGAGCTCGGCCACCACCTCGCGGATGCAGTGGATCGCCTCCGCCTCGAGGATGTCGAGCTGGCTCAGCCGGTAGTCGCCGGCAGCCCCCGTGTCGAGGGCCTCGGCCGTCTCGACCGCGACGTCGTCAGATCGCGCCTGCACCGCGTACCACCTTGCCCGTCCTCACGAAGATCCTCACGTCACCCAGGGGGAACACCATCGGCATGCCGGCCGTTCCGAGCCGTCGACTCTACGCGGCCAGAACCGGCCGCCCGCTCACGCGGCCCCCGAAGGACGCAGCCGCCGGCGGGCGGTCACGTCGAGCAGCCGGTCGAGACAGCCGAGGTCACCACGACTGCCACCCAGCGTACCGACGCCGGGAGGAGAGAAGACCAGCGGCCCGCCGGGGCTCTCCAGGTGGCCGAGGAGGGCCGTGGTGGGCCGGGCGGGCCGACGCGGTGACCCCGGGGCGGGGCGTCGTGGCGGCGCGGGGGGCCTGGCGAAGCCTCGAGTCAGGGCCGCCCGAGAGACCCCGCGGCCGTGGTGAGCCGCAGGTCGTCGTCGAGGTGGCCGGCCTTGCGCAGCTCCTCGACCCGGGCGAGCCTCGTGAACCGCGGGCCGGTCAGCTCCTCCAAGGCGAGGCCGTGCGCCGTGTACGCCTCGAGGAGCTGACGCACCCCTGCGGCCACCGTCCAGGACGGCCGGTACGCGGGCAGGGTCTCCATGATCTTGGCGAAGTCGGCGCGGTAGTCGCGCCGGTCCGCCCCCGCGCCCTCGGCGAGGGTCACCCGGCTGTGCGGCACCGCGGTCTCGACCAGCCGGGCAACGTCCCGGATCTGCAGGTTGTCCTCGTCCCGGCCGACGTTGAAGGCCTCGTCGTGGACGGAGGCACGGTCGGCCTCGAGCACGGCGGAGACCGCGAGGCAGATGTCGTCCACGTGGACGAGAGGGCGCCACGGGGTGCCGTCGCTCTGCAGCCGGACCTCCCCGGTGGCGAAGGCGTACCCGGTGAGGTTGTTCACCACGACGTCCCCCCGCAGCCGGGGCGAGACGCCGTACGCGGTGGCGTTGCGCAGGTAGGTCGGGCTGAAGTCGTCGTCGGCCAGCAGGGCGAGCCCGTGCTCCGCCCTGACCTTGGACTCCCCGTACGGCGTGACCGGGTTGAACGGGGCGTCCTCGGCCACGGCGCCGCTGCCGGCCGCGCCGTACAGGCTGCACGAGGAGGAGAACACGAAGCGCTGTACGCCTGCGGTCTTGGCTGCCCGGGCCACGGCCAGGGTGCCCTCGTGGTTGACCGAGAACGTCGTCTCGGGGGCGAGGTGGCCGATCGGGTCGTTCGAGATCGCCGCCAGGTGCACCACGGCGTCGAAGCCGTCGAGCATCGCCGGGGTGACGTCCCGGATGTCCGCCTCGATCGACGCGACGCCGGACGGCCCGTCCAGCAGGTCGCAGCCCCGGAACAGGCCGGAGTCAAGCCCGGTGACCTCGTGTCCCCGGTCCTGCAGATGTGGAACCAGTCGGGCGCCGAGGTAGCCCTCGTGCCCGGTCACCAGCACGTGCACGTGCCGCCCCCCGTCCGTGTGTGCGGCCCGATCATGACCTCGGGTCGTCAGCGCCGAGGATAGGCCGTACGTCAGGGCTCGGTCGGGGGATTCGGGGCCCTTGTCGGGTCGTACCGTGCCGAGCCGCAGATTTCTCCGATGCGCCTCAGAGGGGGCCACACCGGGCTAAGGTCGGCGTCGGGTCGAGCGCTCGGGGGGAGCACGTGGTCACGCAGGTCTGCCGTCTCTGCGGTACCAAGATGAGCCGCACGTTCGTGGACCTGGGGATGTCTCCCCCGTGCGAGGCCTTCGTGCCGGCTGACCGGGTCGAGTCACCCGAGGTCTTCTACCCGCTGCACGTGCGGATCTGTGATGCCTGCCTGCTCGTCCAGCTGCCCGAGCACCTGCCGGCGGACGAGATCTTCACCGACACGTACGCGTACCACTCGTCGTACTCCACCTCGTGGGTCGAGCACGCCCGCCGGTACGCGGAGGTGATGACCGAGAGGCTCGGCCTGGGGCCGGACAGCCTCGTGGTCGAGGTCGCGAGCAACGACGGGTACCTGCTGCAGCACTTCGCCGGCGCGGGCATCCCCGTGCTCGGGGTCGAGCCCGCCGCCAACGTGGCCGCGGCGGCCGCCGAGAAGGGCGTCCGCAGCGAGGTCTGCTTTCTCGGCCGCGAGACCGGCCGCAAGATGGCCGAGCGGTACGGTCGCGCGGACCTCGTAGTCGGCAACAACGTGTTCGCCCACGTCCCCGACCTCCGCGACTTCGTGGCCGGGCTGGCGGAGCTCCTGGCCGAGGACGGCACGCTCACGCTGGAGTTCCCGCACCTCATGCGCCTGGTGGAGAGCCGCCAGTACGACACGATCTACCACGAGCACTTCTCGTACTACACGCTGCTCACCGCGATGCGTGCCCTCGACCTGGCGGGTCTGTCCGTCGTCGACGTGGAGGAGCTGCCCACCCACGGGGGATCGCTCCGGGTCTTCGCCCGGCACGCCGCGCAGGCCGGCCTCGTGGCCGACACCGTGCCCACGCTGCTCCAGGCCGAGGCAGCGGCGGGCCTGCACACGGTCGAGGGGCACAAAGGGTTCGCCAGCGCCGTCGCCGAGGTCAAGCGGGACCTGCTCGACTTTCTCGTCACGGCATCCCGCGAGGGCAAGACGGTCGCCGGGTACGGGGCGCCGGGCAAGGGCAACACGCTGCTCAACCACTGCGGCATCCGTGAGGACCTGCTCGCGTTCACCGTCGACCGCAACCCGCACAAGCACGGCATGTTCCTGCCGGGCACGCACATCCCGATCCACCCGCCCGAGCAGCTCGACCAGGCGCGGCCGGACTACGTCCTCGTCCTGCCCTGGAACCTGCGGCCGGAGATCTCGGCCCAGCTCGGCCACATCCGCGGCTGGGGCGGGCGGCTCGTCTTCCCGATCCCGCGCCTCGAGATCGTCTGAGAGCGGCCTGATGAGACCCCGGGGGGTTACGGCATGAAGGTGGTGCTTTTCTGCGGCGGCTACGGCATGCGGATGCGTGACGGGTCGACCGACGCGCCCAAACCGATGGCCATGATCGGTGACCGGCCACTGCTGTGGAACGTGATGCGCTACTACGCCCACTTCGGCCACACCGAGTTCATCCTCTGCCTCGGCTACGGCTCCTCCTACGTCAAGGACTACTTCCTCAACTACCAAGAGACCCGCTCCAACGACTTCGTCCTGCGCGACGGCGGCGCCAGCATCGAGCTGCTCAGCCACGACATCGCCGACTGGACCATCACCTTCGTCCAGACCGGCATCGAGACCGCCATCGGCGAACGGCTCCGCCGCGTGCGGCCCCACCTCGGCGACGACGAGATGTTCCTCGCCAACTACGCCGACGTCCTCACCGACGCCCCGCTGGACAAGATCGTCGACCAGTTCACAGCATCCGACGCCGTCGGCTCCCTGCTCGCCGTCCCACCCCAGTCCGCCTTCCACGTCATCGACATGGCCGGCAACCTCGTCACCGACATCCACTCCGTCACCCGGATGCCGATCCGCGAGAACGGCGGCTACTTCGTGCTCCGCTCCGAGATCTTCGAGGTCCTCGACGAAGGCGACGACCTCGTCGGCGACGGCCTCACCCGACTCGCCAAAGAAGGACGCCTGCTCGGCTACCCCTACGACGGGTTCTGGATGCCCGCCGACACCGTCAAGGAACGCTCCCACCTCGAAGACATGTACCACCGCGGCGACCGACCCTGGGCGGTGTGGTCCGCTGACCCGTCGCCTGCGGGCACCCCGGTGCCCTGATGCTGGGGCTGAGCCTGGACCTTCGCTCGGGGCCCCGGCACGTCGTCGCGCTGGGGGCGCACCCGGACGACATCGAGATCGGCTGCGGCGGGACGCTGCTCCGCCTCGCCGAGACCGTCCCCGGGCTCACCGCCGAGTTCGTCCTCGCCACCGGGACGCCCGAGCGTGTCGAGGAGGCGCACCGGGCGGCCGAGCTCTTCCTCCCAGGCTGCGACGTGACCGTCACCACGGCGGGCCTGCCGGACGGTCGGCTCCCCGCGCACTGGGCCGAGGTCAAGGAGCTCCTCGAGGACACCGCGCGCTCTCGTCCTGCCGACCTCGTGCTCGCCCCGAGCCGGTCGGACGCACACCAGGACCACCGGACGGTCGCCGACCTCGTCACCACCGCGTGGCGGGACCACCTGGTGCTCTGCTACGAGATCCCCAAGTGGGACGGCGACCTCGCCCGCCCCACCCACTACGTGCCGCTCACCGAGGAGCAGGTGCGCGAGAAGGTGCGCCGCCTGCACAAGGCCTACCCGTCGCAGGTGGGCCGGGACTGGTTCGACGAGGAGATGTTCAGCGGGCTCGCCCGCCTGCGCGGCATGGAGTGCCGCGCCCGGTACGCCGAGGGGTTCACGACAGGCAAGGTGACGCTGACGTGGTAGTCACCCGGCCCGCGCCCCGCAGGGCGGGTTGCCCGTACCGCGGCGCCCGGCCCGGTGAGGTGGACGGGTGAGGGTGACCGAGGTCCCGGCCGTCCCCGGCGTGCTGCTGCTCACCCCGGAGCTGCTCCTCGACGAGGGCGGCTTCTCCGGCCTGACCTTCGACGCGGACGTGGCCCGCGCCGCCGGCGTCGACCCGCGCACGTTCGTCCTGGACAGCGTGGCCCGCTCCGCCCGGGGCGTGGTCCGCGGCCTGCACGTCAGGGCCGGGTCGAGCGGCGCGACGCTGATGCGCTGCTCGTACGGGGAGGTCTTCGCCGTCGTCGTCGACCTGCGCCCGGCTGCGGCGTCGTACGGGCGGTGGGAGAGCTTCGCCCTGCGCGCAGACGCGGGTACCTCGCTCTACGTGCCGGCCGGTTGCGCCCGCGGGTTCCAGACGATGACCGAGCCTTCCGACGTCTCGTACCGGACCGACCGTGCCCACGACCCGTCCGAGGAGGTGACCGTCGCCTTCGACGACCCCGCTCTGGGTATCCCGTGGCCCCTGCCCGTCACGGCGATGGCGCACAGCGACAGGGACGCTGCTCCGCTCGACGCGGCCAGGGAGTTCCTCGCGCTCCGCACCAGCCTGGCACGACGACGAAGCCGTCGAGACGACGAGCCCGACCCGAGGGTGGCCAGATGACGACCCACCGACTCCCCGCGGCCGTGCCCGAGGCCGCCGGACCGCAGGTGCCGCGCCAGGCACCGGCGTGGGACGACCGCCTGGCACTGTCCCGGCGCGCGAACGCACGCCTGCACGCGGCGGTCCCCGGAGGGGCACACACGTACGCGAAGGGCGACGACCAGTTCCCCTTCGGGCTGGCCCCGGTGATCTCGCACGGCCGCGGCGCCCGGGTGTGGGACGTCGACGGCAACGAGTACGTGGAGTACGGCTCGGGCCTGCGCGCGGTGTCGCTCGGCCACGCCCATCCCAGGGTCACCGAGGCCGTACGACGCCAGCTCTACCGCGGGTCCAACTTCAGCCGCCCGTCCATCGTCGAGCTGGAGGCCGCCGAGCGGTTCCTCACCACGGTGCCGACCGCGGACATGGTGAAGTTCGCCAAGAACGGCTCGGACGTCACCTCGGCCGCTGTCAGGCTCGCTCGTGCGGTGACCGGCCGGCCGCTGGTGGCGATCTGCCGGGACCAGCCGTTCTTCTCCGTCGAGGACTGGTTCATCGGGACCACGCCGATGTCGGCCGGCGTCCCCGACGAGGTCACCGGCCTCACCATCGGCTTCCCGTACGGCGACCTCGCGGCCACCGAGGAGGTCCTGTCGTGGCACCAGGGCCGCGTGGCCTGCCTGCTGCTGGAGGCCGCCACGCGCGAGGAGCCCCCGCCCGGCTACCTGCAGGGCATGCGGGACCTTGCGGACCGGCACGGCTGCCTGCTCGTCTTCGACGAGATGATCACCGGACTGCGCTGGTCCGCGGCCGGCGCGCAGGGTCTGTACGGCGTCACCCCCGACCTGTCCACGTTCGGCAAGGCGCTCGGCAACGGCTTCTCCGTGTCGGCCCTCGCCGGGCGCCGGGAGTTCATGGAGCGGGGTGGCGTGCGCCACCCCGGGGAGCGGGTCTTCCTGCTGTCCACCACCCACGGTGCCGAGGCGCACAGCCTCGCGGCCGCGGTCGCCGTCCTGGACGAGTACGAGCACGAGGACACCGTGGCCCGGCTGCACGCGCTCGGGGAGCGGCTCGCCGCCGGGGTCCGCGCGGTGGCCGCTGCCGAGGGGGTCGCCGAGCACGTCCAGGTCGAGGGGCGGGCGAGCAACCTCGTGTACGTCACCCGCGACGCCGACCTGGAGCCCTCGCAGCAGTACCGCACGCTGTTCCTGCGCCAGCTGCTGCTCGGGGGCGTCCTGGCCCCGTCGTTCGTGGTCAGCAGCGCGCTGACCGAGGACGACATCGACCACACCGTCACGGTGGTGGGCCGGGCGTGTGCCGTCTACCGGCAGGCGCTGGACGCGCAGGACCCCACCCCGTGGATGGGCGGGCGGCCCGTCCGTCCCGCCTTCCGGAGATACGCCTGAGCCACCGTCCCGACCCCCGCACGAGACCTCTCGAGTGGGAGCAGCACCACCACTGGAGGAGTCATGACCGCGGTCTTCATCGACAGCTCGATGCCTGAGGACGAGCGCCGGGCGCGCCTGTTCACGGGGGACGTGTTCGTGTTCTCCGCGAGCCCCGCGGTGCACGCGCTCGTCGACTTCGCGCGGGGCATGATCGAGGAGGCCTTCGGCGGCCTGGACCCGCGGACGGCCCAGTACACGCTCCCGGTCGAGGACTACGCGGCCCTGCTCGCCAAGCTCAAGCCGGAGTTCATCCACCACCCGCGGTCCAAGGAGTGCATCGCCGAGATCCTGGCCGCGCACGGCGCCGACGTGTCCAGCACCTACTTCGACGTGCCCCGGATGCGCAGCTCGACCTCGGACGACTACCTCACCTCCGGCATCGCGTACGCCTTCCACCCGCACAGGGACACCTGGTACTCGGCACCGATGATGCAGCTCAACTGGTGGATGCCGATCTACGAGGTGGAGCCGCGCAACGTGATGGCCTTCCATCCCCGCTACTTCGACCAGCCGGTGGCCAACGGGTCGGCGACGTACAACTACTACGAGTGGAACCGCACCAGCCGTGCGGACGCGGCCCGCCACCTGACGAAGGACACCCGCGAGCAGCCCAAGCCGGAGCAGCCCGTCGAGCTCCACCCGCAGATCCGGGTCATCCCGCCGGTGGGGGGGTTCATGCTCTTCTCCGGAGCGCAGTTCCACTCCAGCGTCCCCAACGACAGCGGCCGCACCCGGTTCTCCATCGACTTCCGCACCGTGCAGATCGACGACGTCACCGCGCACCGCGGGGCGCCCAACGTTGACTCCTCCTGCACGGGCACGACGATGCGCGACTACCTCCGTGCCTCGGACCTGCAGCCGCTGCCCGAGGATCTCGTGGCCCAGTACGACAGCGGCCCGCCCGCGGCCGTCTCGGACCTGGTGTACCGGCCGTGAGCGGGCTGCCCGGATGACCCTGCCGGGGCCGGTGAGCGTCCTGCACGTGCTCGACCGGCTGGACGACGCGGACGAGCAGCGCCGCGTGCGCGCCCTCGCGCAGGCTCGGTACCGCGTCATCGACGTGTGCGCGCTGCGCCCGGCCACCTTCGCGCCGCCGCCGGCGGTCGGGTTCGTCGAGGGTGACGGCACGACGCGGGGAGCCCGCGTCGCGCTGGAGCGTGCCCTGCAGG
>JBOGEN010000052.1:0-6889 GCA_050743265.1 Actinomycetes bacterium | reverse complement strand
GGCGGGACGGGGAGGTCGCCGCCCTGCTCGACTGGGACATGGCCGTGCCGGCACCGCCCGAGTGGGACCTCGCCCACGCGGCCTGGCAGTTCGTCCCGCTGCACCCGCCGGGTCTCGCCGCCCGGCTCGGCTACTCACCGTCCCCCGAGTGCCCGGACGCCGCCCGTGCCCGGCGGCTCCGGCTGCTTGCGGACGAGTACGGGCTGGCCCGCCGCGAGGGCTTCGTCGACCTCGTCCGTGGACGGCTCGAGGTCGCTCAGGCCAGCCTGCCGGAGGCCGCGAGTGCGGGCTACGTCGCGCACGTCCGGATGGTGGCGGGTGGCCACCCCGAGGATGTGAGCCGGACGCTCGCATACCTCGACGAGATCGCCGAGCGTCTCGAGGCCGCGCTGCTCGCCGACTGACCGTGCCGGCCCGAGGCGCACCGAGCCCGCGGGCTCACCGGGGGCTGGCGGGAGCCAGCAGGCCGCGCAGGCCCCCGAGATCGATGTCTGGTCTCTCCTGATCGGAGGGTCTGCGGCCAGTAGCTTTGGCACTCTAGTTGACTGAGTGCTAACTCCCGTCCTAGATTCTGCGTTGGCACTCTCAGCCTGAGGGTGCCAACGCGACGCAAGGTTGGTCTGGCACCCGCGACGGCAGGCCGCCGATGTCGCCTCTCATCCCGAGTCATCCCTGACGCAAGGAGGGGGAGGTCGGATCGTGACGACCGCCACCGATACCAAGGTTGCCATCAAGCCGCTCGAGGACCGCATTGTGGTCAAGACCCTCGACGCCGAGCAGACGACGGCGTCGGGCCTGGTCATCCCCGACACGGCCAAGGAGAAGCCGCAGGAGGGCGAGGTGCTCGCCGTCGGCCCGGGTCGCTGGGACGACCAGGGCTCCAAGCGCCTGCCGCTCGACGTGAGCGTCGGCGACGTCGTGCTCTACAGCAAGTACGGCGGCACCGAGGTGAAGTTCGGCGGGGAGGAGTACCTCATCCTCTCCGCGCGCGACGTGCTCGCCGTCCTGGACAAGTGACGAACGAGTGAGCCGCCGCTGAGCTCCTGACACCGCCCCGGGCGGCCCGGGTCGTCCGGGTACCCGGGGCGGCGTCGTGAGACGGCCCGAGACGGCCCGAGACGAGACAACCCCCCCTGCTGGGAGGCATTCCGTGCCCAAGATCCTTCAGTTCGACGACGCAGCGCGCAAGGCGCTCGAGCGGGGCGTCGACCACCTGGCGAACACCGTCAAGGTCACGCTCGGCCCCCGCGGCCGCAACGTCGTCATCGACAAGAAGTTCGGCGCGCCGACGATCACCAACGACGGGGTGACGATCGCGCGCGAGGTCGAGCTTGACGACCCGTACGAGAACCTCGGCGCCCAGCTCGCCAAGGAGGTCGCGACCAAGACCAACGACATCGCCGGCGACGGGACGACCACGGCCACCGTGCTCGCCCAGGCGATGGTCCGTGAGGGTCTGCGCAACGTCGCGGCCGGCGCTGCCCCGATGGCCCTCAAGAAGGGCATCGACGCGGCGGTCGAGGCCGTCTCGGCCCGGCTGCTCGAGAACGCGCGCGAGGTCGAGACCCGCGAGGACGTCGCGCACGTCGCGACGATCTCCGCGCAGGACGCGTCCATCGGCGAGCTCATCGCCGAGGCGATGGACAAGGTCGGCAAGGACGGCGTCATCACCGTCGAGGAGTCCCAGACGTTCGGCCTCGAGCTGGACATCACCGAGGGCATGCAGTTCGACAAGGGCCACCTGTCGCCGTACTTCGTGACCGACGCGGAGCGCCAGGAGGCCGTCCTCGAGGACGCCTACATCCTGCTCACCCAGGGCAAGATCTCCTCCGTGCAGGACCTTCTCCCGCTGCTGGAGAAGGTCGCGCAGGCCAGCAAGCCGCTGCTCATCGTCGCGGAGGACGTCGAGGGCGAGGCCCTGTCCACGCTGGTCGTCAACAAGATCCGCGGCACGTTCACCTCGGTGGCGGTCAAGGCCCCCGGGTTCGGCGACCGCCGCAAGGCGATGCTGCAGGACATGGCCGTGCTCACCGGCGCCACCGTGGTCAGCGAGGACGTCGGCCTCAAGCTCGACTCGGTCGACCTCGACGTGCTGGGCCGCGCCCGTCGCATCGTCGTCACCAAGGACGACACGACGATCGTCGACGGTGCCGGCAAGCAGGACGAGGTGAACGGCCGCGTCGCGCAGATCAAGGCCGAGATCGACCAGTCCGACTCGGACTGGGACCGCGAGAAGCTCCAGGAGCGCCTGGCCAAGCTCGCCGGCGGGGTCTGCGTGATCCGGGTCGGCGCGGCCACCGAGGTCGAGCTCAAGGAGCGCAAGCACCGTCTCGAGGACGCGATCTCGGCCACCCGTGCCGCGATCGAGGAGGGCATCGTCGCCGGCGGCGGGTCTTCGCTCGTCCACGCGTCGGCGGCGCTCGACGACCTCGGGCTCACCGGTGACGAGGCGACCGGCGCGAACATCGTCCGCAAGGCCGTGGACGAGCCGCTTCGCTGGATCGCCGCGAATGCCGGGTTCGAGGGCTATGTCACGGTGTCCAAGGTGCGGGCGCTCGGTCCGGGCCACGGGTTCGACGCCGCGACGGCCGAGTACGGCGACCTCGTCGCGGCCGGCGTGATCGACCCGGTCAAGGTGACCCGTTCGGCGCTGCAGAACGCCGCCTCGATCGCGGCCATGTTGCTCACCACCGAGGTGCTGGTCGTGGACAAGCCCGAGGAGGAGGCCACCGAGGCCGGCCACGGGCACGGCCACTCGCACGGCGGCGGGGGCATGTTCTAGGAGGTCCTCCGACCTCACCGCGGCTCCCCTGGGCCGAGGAAGGGCCCGGCACCCCCGCGGGTGCCGGGCCTTCGCCGTGCCGGGCACGGGGTGACGCTCCGGCCCCCCGGAAGGGGCCAGCCCCGGGCCCCCACGGCCGTCCGGTTGGGGCGGTTCTGGCGGGTCCGGGACCCGGCCCGCAAGAGGGGACTCACCCTTTCGGGGGTTCCTGCCGATACCACTCCTGGTCGCTGGCGCTCGCCGGCCGACGAGGAGGTTCGGCGTGTCCACAGTTCTCATCTGTGACGACTCCCCGCTTGTCCGGGAGGCGCTCCGGCGTGTCGTCGGCGGGGTCCCTGGAGTCGACACCGTGACGACTGCGGGCAGTGGCGAGGAGGCGCTGGCGCGCTTCCCGACCGAGCGGCCCGACCTCGTCCTCATGGATGTCCGGATGCCGGGCCTCGGTGGGGTCATGGCCGCCCGTCGCCTGCTCTCCGCGCACCCCTCCGCCACCATCGTCATGCTCGCCCTCGCCGAGGACCTGGACGGGGTCGCCCGCGCCGTCGGCTCCGGCGTCCGCGGATACGTCGTCAAGGACGCCTCCCGGGAGGAGGTCGCCACCGTCGTGGGCCGGTGCCTGGCCGACGCGGCGGGTGCCCGGCGTCCTGGACCCGCGGCCGACATGGGGGCCATGCCCTCGCTCACCAAGCGTGAGCTGCAGGTGCTCGCCGGCATGAGCCACGGGCGCAGCAACGGCGAGATCGGACGCGAGCTGTTCCTCTCCGAGGACACGATCAAGACGCACGCCAGGAGGCTGTTCCGCAAGCTCGGGGCCTCCGACCGTGCGCACGCGGTCGCACTGGGGTTCCGCTGGGGCCTCGTCCGCTGATCGGTGTCCGCTGATCCTGGTCTGACACGCACGGCGGCTGCGTCGGCCGTGCTGCCGGGAGCCTCGGGTCGCCCGTACGATGGGGGTGGTCCCGTGCACGCTCCCGGAAGGCGCCCATGGACCTCACCGCGCCCGGCATGCCCGACAAGTTCGCCTTGCTCGGCCTCACGTTCGACGACGTCCTGCTGCTGCCCGCCTCCAGCGACGTCGTGCCCGGCGAGGTGGACACGTCCGCGCGGCTGACCCGTGACCTCACCCTGCACGTCCCCCTGGTCTCGTCCGCCATGGACACGGTGACCGAGGCGCGCATGGCGATCGCCATGGCCCGGCAGGGCGGGATCGGGGTGCTGCACCGCAACCTCTCCGTCGAGGACCAGGCGACCCAGGTCGACATCGTCAAGCGGTCGGAGGCGGGCATGGTCACCGCGCCCGTCACCTGTACGCCGGAGGAGACGCTGGCCGGGGCGGAGCAGGTGATGTCCCGCTACCGCGTGTCCGGCCTGCCGGTGACGGACGAGGGCGGCGTCCTCGTGGGCATCGTCACCAACCGGGACGTCAGGTTCGAGCCGTCCGAGGGCCGCGACACCCGTCCGGTCCGCGAGGTCATGACGACCGAGAACCTCGTGACCGGCCATGTCGGCATCTCGCGCGAGGACGCGTTCGCGCTGCTGCGCCGCCACAAGGTCGAGAAGCTCCCGCTCGTGGACGCCGAGGGTCGCCTCACCGGCCTCATCACGCTCAAGGACTTCACCAAGGTCGAGCAGTTCCCCCAGGCCACCAAGGACGCGGACGGCCGGCTCGTGGTCGGTGCCGCGGTCGGCGTGGGGGAGGACGCGTACAAGCGGGCGATGGCCCTCGTCGAGGCCGGCGTGGACGTCGTGGTCGTGGACACCGCACACGGGCACTCCCGCGCGGTGGCGGACATGGTGGCCCGGGTCAAGGCGTCCACCCGGGTCCAGGTCGTCGGGGGCAACGTGGCCACCGCCGAGGGTGCGCAGGCGCTCGTGGACGCCGGTGCGGACGGGGTCAAGGTCGGTGTGGGCCCCGGCTCCATCTGTACGACCCGGGTCGTCGCGGGCGTCGGCGTGCCGCAGGTGACCGCGATCTTCGAGGCGAGCCGGGCCGCACGCGCGGCCGGGGTGCCCGTCATCGGCGACGGGGGCGTGCAGTACTCCGGCGACATCGCCAAGGCCATCGCCGCCGGCGCGGACACGGTGATGCTGGGCGGGCTCCTCGCCGGGGTGGACGAGACGCCGGGCGAGCTGATCTTCATCAACGGCAAGCAGTACAAGGCGTACCGCGGCATGGGGTCGCTGGGCGCGATGCAGACCCGGGGCAAGTCCAGCGGGCGGGCGTACAGCCGCGACCGCTACTTCGCCGACGACGCGCTCTCCGACGACAAGCTCGTCCCCGAGGGCGTCGAGGGGCAGGTGCCGTACCGGGGCCTGCTCGCCGCGGTCGCCCACCAGCTCGTCGGGGGCCTGCGCGCCGCGATGGGGTACGCCGGGGCGGCCACGATCGCAGACCTGCAGCAGCACGGGCGGTTCGTCCGCATCACCGCGGCAGGGCTCAAGGAGAGCCACCCGCACGACGTGCAGATGACCGGCGAGGCCCCCAACTACCAGGGGCGCTGACCGGGTCCCAGGCCGCACGGCGGTGCGGACCAGCCCAGGACCGCGGCGTGACGCCGACGACGTCCGCGCACCCGCCCGGAGCAGAACGAGAGAGGAAGCCACGTGGCTGAGGTGGAGATCGGGCGTGCCAAGCACGGGCGCCGGGCGTTCGGGTTCGACGACATCGCGATCGTGCCGAGCCGGCGCACGCGCGACCCGGAGGAGGTCTCGATCGCCTGGCAGGTGGACGCGTACCGGTTCACGCTGCCCTTCCTCGCCGCGCCGATGGACAGCGTGGTGTCGCCGGCCACGGCCATCGCGATCGGACGCCTCGGCGGCCTGGGCGTGCTCGACCTCGAGGGCCTGTGGACCCGGTACGAGGACCCGGAGCCGCTGCTCGCCGAGATCGCCT
This sequence comes from Actinomycetes bacterium, assembly GCA_050743265.1. Lineage (GTDB taxonomy): Bacteria > Actinomycetota > Actinomycetes > JBOGEN01 > JBOGEN01 > JBOGEN01. The sequence goes on along the minus strand of JBOGEN010000052.1, from coordinate 1,214 downwards.
CGCTGGACGAGGTGGCCGCGAACCGCCGGCTCCAGGAGATCTACGGCGCGCCGATCCAGGAGGAGCTGATCCTCCGGCGCCTCCAGGAGGTGCGGGACGCCGGTGTCATCACCGCCGCCGCCCTGAGCCCGCAGCGGACGAAGCAGTACTACAAGGCGGTCCTCGATGCGGCGGTCGACCTGTTCGTGATCCGCGGCACGACGGTGTCGGCCGAGCACGTGTCGGGACGGGCAGAGCCGCTCAACCTCAAACAGTTCATCTATGAGCTCGATGTGCCGGTCATCGTTGGGGGTTGCGCGACGTACCAGGCCGCCCTGCACCTGATGCGGACGGGTGCGGCCGGTGTCCTGGTCGGATTCGGCGGGGGATCGGCGCACACCACCCGCGACGTGCTCGGCGTAGGCGTGCCGATTGCCACCGCGGTCGCCGACGTGGCTGCCGCGCGACGGGACTACCTGGACGAGTCTGGCGGGCGTTATGTGCATGTGATCGCCGACGGTGGTATGACGACGAGCGGGCACGTCACCAAGGCGATCGCCTGCGGCGCTGATGCGGTGATGATGGGATCGCCGCTGGCTCGCGCGGTCGAGGCACCTGGCCGCGGCTGGCACTGGGGATCGGAGGCGCACCATCCCGAGCTGCCGCGCGGTCTGCGGATGCGGGTAGGAACCGCCGGGACCTTGGAGCAGATCTTGCTCGGCCCATCGACGGCCCCCGACGGTTCGATGAATCTCTTCGGTGCGTTGCGGCGGGCGATGGCTACGACTGGCTATTCCGACCTCAAGGAGTTCCAGCGGGTCGAGGTGACCGTGCTTCCACGGGGCCACTGAGGAGCCCGGCTCATATCGCGACCGCGCCTAGGGCGGGGACCGTTCCGCAGCTTGCGGACGGCAAAAGGGCACCTCGCTCCAGGAATCCTGGTACAAGGTGCCCTTCGTCCGGCACGATCACAACTCGGTCGGCGCGCCCTCGCCGCCGGGGGCGGCAGGCTGGTCGGCCGGAGCGTCCTCGGCGAGGATGCGGTAGAGCCCGCGCCTCGCGTCCGTGAGGACCGTCTTGGCCTGCTCGACCTGCGCCGGGCTCGCAACGTGGGCAAGCTGCCCGACCGCCATGCCAAGCTGCCGCATCAAGTGGAAAAGCTCGAATGCCTCGTTGTTGACGGCTTGGTCGAAGGCCTGCCATGGAGCCGCCAGCTCATCGGCGTGCTCCTGCGC
>JBOGEN010000051.1:0-16184 GCA_050743265.1 Actinomycetes bacterium | reverse complement strand
CCGTCGTGGCGGCGGCGAGCGCCGCCGGCCCTGCGACGACGACGAGCGCGTACCCCAGGCCCTCGACGAGGCGCGCCGCCGCGGCCATCGCGAAGGAGCCCGAGGCCGCCAGCAGGGCGCCTCCGGCGGCGAGGGTCACGAGTCCCGTGGCGAGGGTGCGGACGGGGGGCAGCCGGCGTACGAGGACGCCGACCATGCCGCCGAGGACGGCGGCGACAACGGTCACCAGCGACACGAGCAGGCCGAGCCGGGGCAGGGCGATGCCCAGGCCGTCGGCGAAGGCGGGGCCGAGCGCGGCGACCTTGCCGAGGGCGGCGGCGGCGAGGACTCCGGCCACGTACACGGGGAGCAGCCCGTACGGCCGCGGCAGCGCTGGCGCGAGCCGGGTCGAGGGTGCGGTCACCACGCCTCCTGGGCGCGAGAGAACAGGAGGCGGTCCGCTGAACCGACCGGATGGACCGGCGGTTCCCCTGGCTGGTGGCTCACGGCCCGACCGCGTGAGGCCAGCGTACGCGTACTGGCGCCGCCAGTTATGCAATCGTTATATGATCGTGGCCTGCCGCTGACCTCGACTCCTGCGCCGGAGAGCCCCCTCCGTGGGATGCCGAGGACCCCCCGGGGGTCGCCCGGAGACGCACCTTTCGGTAGGAATGGGGCGGCGTCCTGCCGCTCACTCCCCTGACGAGGACGACATGACAGAAACTCGTGGCGAGCTTCGCGTCACCGCCCTGCCCCCCGATGCGTCCCCGCCGCAGATGTCGCTCGACAGATCCGTGTCCCTCGACCAGCCCGCCATCCCCGTGCTCCTCAGCGACCCGCGCGTGCGACGGATCGGCGTGCTCGAGTGCGGTGAGCCACTCGTCGACGTCCGCCGCTTCCCCCGCGTGGTCGTCGACACCCGCATGTCCGACCCGGAAGGCGCCTGGGCCTTCGTGCGGGTGGGGGTGCTCGACCGCCTGCTCCGCGCAGCCGACGCGCTGCCGGCCGGGATCCGCCTCGTCCTGGTCGAGGGCTACCGGCCGATGAGCCTGCAGCGCACGTCGTTCATCGAGTACCTCGACGAGCTCACGGACGCCCTGCCTGACCTGGACGGTGACGCGGCCTGGATGCAGGCCAGCGCGTACGTCTCGCCGCCCGAGATCGCCCCGCACTGCGCGGGTGCGGCGGTCGACGTCACCCTCATCGACAGCACGGGAGCCGAGCTCGACATGGGCACCCGGGTGAACGCCTCCCCGCTGGAGTCGCACGGGCGGTGCACCACGGACGCGTTCGGGCTCACGCCCGAGCAGCGGCGCAACCGCGCGCTGCTGCGGGCGGTGCTCGAACAGGCCGGCTTCGTGAACTACCCGGCCCTGTGGTGGCACTACTCCTACGGCGACTGCTACTGGGCCCTGGCGACCGGACGCGCCGCCGCGCTCTACGGCCGGATCGAGAGCCCCTGGGCAGCCTCGACCGCCTGAGCACGACCGCCTGCCCTCGACCGCCTGCCCTTGAGGTGGGGCCGCCCGCCCTCGGCGCGGTGACGTCAGAGACTCTCCGCGTGCGCGTACATTGCGCGGACGCTGCCCCCGAAGTACGGCCCCCACATGACGTTGTCCAGCCCGTTGTAGCCGAAGCTGTTCACCGACGTGAGCGTCCCGCGGCTGCCGTCGAAGCCGCCCAGCCACGGTCCTCCGCTCGACCCTGCCGTCATGTCGCAGGCCATCCCCTGGTCGTTCGACCCGCCGAACGCGTCGTCGACGACCGGGCCGCGGCAGTGCACGAGGTCGCCCCCGTCGTACGAGCCCGCCGACGGGTAGCCGAACGCGTCCACGAGCCCGCCACGCGGCTGCCCGAACGCGATCCGCTGACCGCCGACGGCCTCGGTGAGGCGCGTGCCCCGGCGCCGGGACACCACGGCCATGCCCACGTCGTGGTCCATGTCCCCGCGGGCCGCCCACGCGCGGGTTGTGGTGAGCCGCCGTGCCGCGTACGTGCCGTACGGGCGGGCGCCGTCGTCGTACCCGGGGATGAAGATCCAGTGACGCCCCCAGGCGCCCGCGCCGTCCTTGACGCAGTGGCCCGCGGTCGTCACCACCGCACCGTTGTCGCTCTGGGTGGCGCTGCCCGAGCAGACGAGGTCGGCCCCGTGCATCGTGAAGAACACCGCACCCGTCGTGCGCGCGACCCGGCCGCCTCCCGTCCACGGGGCGCCGGTGTCCGGCGCAGCCCGCGAGGCCTCGTCGGCCGTGGCGCCGAGCCCGCCCAGGCTCGGCGTGTCTGGGGCGCTCGGCGTGCTCGAGTGCGCACGGAGGCCGAGGCGGACCTGCACGGCCTCCGCCGACAGCCGCACGGAGACCTCCACCGACGAGAGGGCGCGGCCGGCCGGCTCGGCGGCACGCATCCGGGCCGCCGTCCAGTACCCGCGGACGTCCCGCTGCCCTGCCGAGGTCACCGCGCGGACGACCCCCGTCGCGGTACCGGACGGGTCGGGCACGTCGACGTCCGCGACGTCTGGCGGGGCCGCGGCGAGAGGGGAGGGTGCCAGCACGCCGGCGCCCAGCAGCCCACTGAGTAGCGCGACGCGAAGGGTGCGTGGGTTCCCTCTCCCGCGGTTCCGTCTCATGAAAGCCCGCTCTCGTGCGACACCGGCAGCAGCGCGCCTCGCACCGTAACCGCAGGAGCACAAGCCGTGCATACCGGGGGCATACCCCCGCGCTCAGCCGGTGACGGACGGCCCCTTGGTGGAGCGGACCTGCACCAGGATCCGGACCGCCGCCCCCAGGTAGAGCAGGTTGAACACCATCTGCGCGGTCACCAGGGCCCGGGCGGCCGTCCCGGCCGGGTGGACGTCGCCGAAGCCGATCGTGGTGACGAGCGTGGTGGTGAAGTACAGCGCGTCCGTCCGGGTGTCCAGGCCGACGAACTGGCCGGACTGCTCCGCGAGCCGGACGTAGATCCCCGAGAACACGAGGACCAGCAGGTAGACGGAGGTCAGCAGGGCCTCGATGGCAGCCAGCACGGGGTAGGGGCCATGTCGGGCGGCCCACTGGGCCCGGAGCACCACGGCGACGAGCCCGAGGGCGACCAGGACGCATAGGGTCCGGACGACGGCGGCGCCATCGTCCAACGGCGAGCCGACGGGCAGCAGGTAGTAGGCCACGGTGAGCAGGGCGAGCATCACGGTCGTCCGGTACACCAGCCGGGCGATCGCCCGGCGACGGACGTCCCGCGGAACCTGCCCCGGCGGGGGCGGACCCAGCGGGCGGTCCATCGGTGGGGGCTCCACGGGCGCCACCCCTCCATGGTGGCCGTCGGCGGCCCGCGCGTCCGGGTTGCGCGCAAGTTCACCTGGCCACCGCCTCCGGGTGTCGCGCGCGGCCGCCGCAAGTCACCGCCAACCCCGGTGCAAGAGCACGGGGCCACGCTGCGGAGGACGGCGAGGTTGCGGCGAGAGGCGGCCCAGATGTCCTCCATCACGGCGGCGGTCCCGCCTTTCCTGCCCCGCCAGGAGCAGGACCCGGAGCCCGACCTCACCACGTACCGCCTGGTCCAGCGGGCGATGACCCGCGACCTGCGCCGGCTCGCCGCGCTGACCGCCGACGTGGCCGCCGGGGTGGACGAGGCCTGGCTCGACCCCACCCGGGCGCACGCCCTCGGCCGGTACGCCTGCGACCTGTTCGCGGAGGTCCGCCGCCGCCACGAGGCCGAGGAGCAGGTGCTCTGGCCCGTTCTGCGGTCGGTCGCCGGGGCGGACGTGGTCCTGGACGGGCTGGCCGACGACCACAGCGTGCTGGGCCCGATGGTGGAGCGGGCCAGGAACGCGGTCGTGCTGCTGGCCGACTCCCCGCACGACGTGATGCGGGCCCGCTGGTGCGCCTCCGCCACGGCCGAGCTCCACCAGGTCATGGACGAGCACGTGGCCGACGAGGAGCGCGAGGTGTTCCCCGTCATCCGGCGCTACCTCACGGTCGAGGCGTACGCCTGGGTGGAGACCCGGCTGCAGAAGGCCACCCCGCTCATCGACCTCACGTTCGTCGTGCCCTGGCTGGACGCGGTGGCCGACGACGCGGAGCGGGCGCAGGCGATGGAGCGCGCGGGCCTGCCGTTCCGGCTGCTGCTCGCGGCGACCCGCTCGCATCACGCCCGGCGGGAGTGCGCCGTCTTCGGCTGAGCGCTCTGCGGGTCGCGCAGGTCGAGGACGCTGGGCCGGGGCACCGACGCCCCGGCCGTCCCGGCTGTCCCGGACAGCGCGGCCAGCGCGTCGCGTGCCTGCGCTGCCCAGTGCGGTGCGCCCGCCCGACGGGCCACGTCGAGCGCCTCGCCGTAGTGGCGTACGGCGTCGGCCGGGCGGTCCCGCATCCGCGCGACGTCCCCGAGCACCTGGGCGATCGGGCCCAGCGTGACGCTGCCGGTGGAGGAGCCGCCCAGCAGCCCCGCGTACGGGAGCAGGGCGTCGTAGCAGCGGGCAGCCGTGGCCGTGTCGCCGAGCGCGACCGCGCACTCCGCCCTGACGCGGGTCACCAGCGTCCAGAAGTAGTCACTGCGCACGCGGCACTCCGGCCGCCACCGCCGGCGGGCCTCGTCGACCTCGCCCGACGCGACGAGCACCAGCGTGTACGGGTCCGGCGCGATCTCGGCGTAGCGCACGTCCGCGGCACGGGTCTCGTCGAGGAGGTCGGCGAGCCGCCCCTGGGCGTGCCGCACGACGAACCGGGTCAGCCAGGCGAACCCGTCCGCGTCGAAGGCCCCGCTGGTGCGCATGCCGTCCGTGATGACGCCGTACGTCGCCTCGGCCTCGTCGGTCCGGCCGGCCACCAGCGCGTCCAGCGCGCCGAACAGGGCGGCCACCCACTCGGCCCCGGCCAGGCTGTGGCCGTGGGCGAGCGCGAGGGCGTCGGCCGTGTGCGTGCGAGCCCGTGCCATGTCACCTCGGCCCGCATGGGCCTGGACGGCGACGTGGTGGCCCAGCACCTGCCCGGAGGCGATGTCGTGGTCGCGGCCGAGGCGGAGCAGCTCGTCCGCGATCGCGAACCGCTCCTCGAACGAGCCGAACGCCAACGTATGGAAGTACCGGGCGTTGAGGGCGAGCACGAGCAGGTACGGGTCGCCGCTGCGGCGTGCGACGGCGACCGCCTCGAGCGAGGCGGCGGCCCCGGCCGGGTCGTCCTCCCCCTCGAGCTCGGACGCCAGGGCCCAGAGCAGGCGGCAGCGCGTGCCGTCGTCCTGGACGTGCTCGAGTGAGGCGCCCAGCCACCGCACCGCCTCCCTGTCGACGGTGCCGTAGAGCCGGGTCGTCCATGCGGTCGGCACGTCCCAGGCGGCCATCGCCCGGGCCACACGGGCGATGTCCCCGGTGAGCGCGGCCACCCGGACGGCCTCACGACGGGCCTGCCGCGCCGCGACCGCGTTGCCCGCGTGGGCCAGCGCACGGACGAGCGGCACGTACAGGTCGAGGCGGGCGTCCGGGGAGGCGGCCGGGAGGCGACCCAGCCCGTCGAGCGCCTGGCGCCACAGGTCGGCCGCGGCGGTGTGGGCGAAGCGCTGCTGCGCCTGCTCGGCCGCCCGCCGTGCGTACGCCACGGCCTTGGCCGCGGTGGCCGCGGACGCCGCCTCCCAGTAGTGGTGGGCGAGCCCGGCGAGGTCGCTGGGCCGCAGCACCTCGAGCGCGTCCGCCACCCGGGCGTGCATCCGGGACCGGCGCATCCGCGACACGTCGTCGTACAGCGTCTCCCGGACGAGGGCGTGCGCGAAGCGCAGCGTCCCGCTGCCCGGCTCGACGAGCAGCCCGGCGACGACGCACGAGTCCAGCGCGTCGAGCAGCTCGTCCTCGGTGTGCCCCGCGCCCGGTGCGGAGACCGCGGCGGCGAGCAGCACGTCCACGTCGACGTCGCGCCCGACGACCGCAGCGAGCGCAAGGACGCTCCGCGCCGTCCCAGGCAGGCGTGCGACCCGGCGCCGGATCACGTCGCGGACGCCCGCCGGCACGTCGTCGCCGAGCACCCTCTCGCTCGCGAGGAGGCGCGCGGTCTCCACCACGTAGAACGGGTTGCCGTCGGTGCGGTCCGCGATCGTGCGCGCGGTCCGCGGGTCGACGTCGGTCCCCGTGACGTCCCGGACGACCTCGGCCACGTCGTCCTCCGCGAGGCCGCGCAGGGTCAGCCGGCTCGGGCCGTGCCGGGCCAGCGTCGCCATCGTCGTGGCGAGCGCCTCGGGGGACTCGTCCGGCCGGTACGCGGCCACGACGAGTACACGGCACCCGCCCAGCCCGTCCGCCACGCTGGTGAGCAGGGTGAGGGTCTCGTCGTCGGCGCGGTGCAGGTCGTCGAAAGCGAGCAGCAGCGGCGCCTCACCGGCAGCTCGTGCCAGGTAGCCCGTGACCGCCTGGTGCATGCGGAAGCGCCGGGCCAGCATGTCCCCACCTCCGCCGTTCACGGCGACGGGTGCGAGGGTGGGCACGAGCAGGGGTGCCAGCAGCGCCTCCTCGTCCGGCGTGGGCGCGCTGGCGGCGACGACGCGGCGCAGCACCTCGCTCCACGGCCAGGCCGCGGGGGCCCCCTCGGACTCCGGGCAGCCTCCCCACGCGACGCGCCAGCCGCGCGCGCCGAGCCGGTCTGCGAGTCTGTCGACCAGCGCGGTCTTGCCCGCGCCGGCCTCTCCCGCGACGAGCGCCAGGCCGCCCGCGCCAGACTCCACGGCTGCGGCAGCCTCCTCGAGGACGCGCATCTCCTGCTCCCGCCCGACGAGCCACCTCGCGCGCCCGTTCGTCCCCTTCAGATGACCGGCCCGCCCGTTGAGGTGGACGGGACGGGCCGCCAGCGGGACGTGGTCCAGCGCCGAGGACTGCGCGAGCACGTCCGCCTCGAGCCGCTGCAGGGCAGGGCCCGGGTCGACGCCGAGGTCGTCCGCGAGACGCGCGCGGACGCGACGCAGCGCGGCGAGCGCGTCCGCCTGCCGTCCGGTGCGGTACAGCGCAAGGGCGAGCAGCCGCCACGCGTCCTCGCGCAGCGGGTGCGTCGCGACGTACGCCTCCAGGTCGGGCACGACGGCCGCGGCACGACCGAGCGCAAGCCCGGCCTGCGCGCGCATCTCGATGGCGACCGTGCGCAGCTCCTCGAGCCGGGACGCCTCGGCGACCGCCCACTCGTCGGCGGCGAACTCCGCGTACGCCGCGCCCTGCCACAGCGCGAGCGCGTCCGCGAGCACGGTCTCGGCACCCGACGGGTCGTCGGCGAGCAGTCCGCCCGCGGCACGGACGAGGTCGTCGAAGCGCCAGGCATCGACGTCGTCGGCCTCCGCGCGCATGGCATACCCGGGGGGTGCGCTCACGAGAAGCCGCGCCGCAGCGCGCGGCGGACGGTCCGGCTCGAGCGCCCGGCGCAGGTGCGACACGTAGGCCTGCAACGCTCCGGCCGCCTTGGGCGGCGGCTCGCCACGCCAGAGATCCTCGACGAGGGTGTCGGCCGCGACGACGCGGCCGCGTGCCATCAGGAGACGTGCGAGGACAGACCGTTGGCGTGGTCCCCCCAGGTCCAGCCGGCGGCCCCCGTCGAAGACCTCGAACGTTCCGAGGGCCCGGTACCGCGGCGGCACATCGACACGTTAAGCCTGTACCTCCCCTGGTCGAGGGCGTTTTGATCTCCGTCCGGGTATGTCGGGAGCGCCCTCCTCCGTCCGCTACGGACCCTTCGGGTCAGGAGGGGGCCACGGCCCGTGAGACCCCGACCCCGCCAGGCGTGTCCGCGCCGTAGCGGGCCTTCTCCCGGGTCAGGTCGAGGGCGGCGAGGCGGGTCCGGGCGGCCAGCGCCCCCTCGTCGACGAGGTCGGCCGGGACGAGCCAGCTCACCTCGAACTCGAGACCGTCAGGGTCCTTGGCATACAGCGCCTTGGTCGTGCCGTGGTCGGTGGCGCCGACCAGCGCGCCCCGCTCGGCCAGGACCTCGGCCAACCGCTCGAGCTCGGCGAGCGTGTCGACCTCCCAGGCGAGGTGGTACAGGCCGACGGTGGCCTTGCCGGCGACGGACGGGCCGGCGTCCGCACCCACCTCGAAGAGCCCGAGGTCGTGGTCGTTCGTCGAGCCCGGCGCCTGGAGGAATGCCGCGCCCCGGAACCCCTCGGGGGTCATCGCGACGGGCCGGAACCCGAGGACGTCCGCGTAGAAGGCGGTGCTGACCTCGACGTCGCGGACGTAGAGGACCGCGTGGTTCAGGCGGTGGACGGGCATGGGTGGCTCCCGGGGGCGGGCCGACCGGCCGGCCGGCGACAGCTCACGAGAGCAGCATCGCCGACCGGCCGCGACGGCGGGGCGAATCAGTCGGTCTGCAGGACGGCCTGGATCTCCAGGGCGATCGTGACCTTGTCGCCGACGACGGTGCCGCCACCGTCGATCGGCGCGTTCCAGTTCACGCCGAAGTCCTTGCGGTTGATCACCGTGGACGCTGAGAAGCCGGCACGGGTGCCACCCCACGGGTCCGGGTGGACGCCGTTGAGCTCGACCTGCAGCGTCACCGGCCGGGTCACGCCGCGCAGGGTGAGCTCACCGTCGACGAGGAACCCCTCGCCGTCCCGGCGGACCCCGGTCGAGGAGTACGTCATCGTCGGGAACTCCTCGACGGTGAAGAAGTCGCTCGTCCGCAGGTGGTTGTCCCGGTTCTCGTCGCGGGTGTCCACGCTGGCGACGTCGATCTCGGCCTGGGCGGACGAGGCGAGCACGTCCTCGGCGACCCGGATCGTGCCGCTGAACCGGGTGAACTGACCCCTGACCTTGCTGACCATGAGGTGGCGGACGGTGAAGGACACGTCCGAGTGGGACGGGTCGATCACCCACGTCCCTGCGACCAGGCCCGGGAACTCGGTGGCGACGGCAGTCATTGGGTACTCCTCAATCATTGAAGGTTCAACTGTGCTCACGCTAGGCGGAACACGATTGAACGGTCAACTATTCCAGTAGACTCCCCCCGTGACCCCGACCGAGATCCGGCCCGAGAAGCGGGCGGAGACGCGCCGCGAGGCCGAGACCGGGCCCCCGACCGGGACCCGCTGGCTCGACCAGGAGGAACAGGTCGCCTGGCGCGCCTACCTGTCCGCGAGCCAGATGCTGGCCGACCGGCTGGGCCGGGAGCTGCAGCGCGACGCCGGCCTCTCGCAGGCCGACTACGAGCTGCTGGTCCAGCTCTCCGAGGCCCCGGACCGACAGCTGCGCATGAGCATCCTCGCCGACCGGACGCTCTTCTCCCGGAGCCGCCTCTCCCACGCCGTGGCCCGTCTGGAGCGGATGGGCCTCGTGACCCGGATCAGCTGCCCCACCGACCGGCGCGGCACCTGGGCATCGCTCACCGACGAGGGGTTCCGCCGGCTCGAGGCGGCAGCTCCGTGCCACGTCACAGGCGTCCGGACCCACCTGGTCGACCGGCTCACCCGCGAGGAGTTCCTCACGCTCGGGCGGCTCAGTGCCCGCGTGCGTGAGGCGCTCGAGCAGGTGGAGCGGGACCGCCCGGCCTGAGCCGCGCTCAGTTCAGCGCAGGCGAGCGGCGACGCGCTGGGACTCCCGGGTCAGCACGCGCGACAGCCGGCCGTCGCGGGGCGTGACGTCCTTCGTGTGCACGAACCCGGCCTGGCTCAACACCGCGAGGGAGGCGGCGTTGCGGGCGTCGACCGTGGCGTACACCGCGTCGTACATGAGCACCTCGAGCCCGTACGCCGCCAGGGCCTCGGCGATCTCGCGACCCAGCCCGTTGCCCCAGACCTGGGGGCGCAGGGCGTAGGTGAGCTCGTGGCCGTCCCCACCCTCGCCGGGCCCGATCTCGGCGTGCCCGACGTACTGCCCGCCCTCGCGCACAGCCCAGGCGTCGAAGCGCTGCCCGGGCAGCGGCGTGGCAAAGATCCGCCGGAACATCTCGCCGTGTCCCGGGCCCTCCTGCGCCGAGCCCAGCCAGCGGGTGACCCGCGGGTCGTCGAAGAGCGTCCAGAAGTCACGCTCGTCGGCGGGGCCGTAGGGCTCGAGCGAGAGCCGTACGGTGTGCAACATCGGCGTCACGAAGAGTGAGCCTCCTCCGCCCCTGATCTGACTGCAACCGATTCGCAGATATCCGGGCCGGTCGAGCGGGCGCGCCCGCGTGTCCCGGCGGGCACGGGGGCCAGGCGCGGTGGAGAGGGGTCGGACGTGGTCGCCCGAGCCCGCCCTCAGACCAGGTACGGGCAGTGCCGGCAGCCCCGCTCGCAGCAGTACCCGCGGTCGCGCAGGTACGCCGCGGTGAGCACGAACAGCCCGGTGTTCGGATCGAGGTAGCCGAGCTCGCCGGCGTCGAGCGCAGCCGCGTGTGCGGCGAGGACCTCCGCCCGGCGAGGGTGGTCGAGAGGCAGCCGCGCCGGGTGCGGCTCGGTCAGCGGGCGCCCGGCGGGCCGGTCCGGCGGCGAGGGTGACGGCGGGGGGTCCGCGCGCGGTGACATCGCACCGCAGCGTACGACTCGCTGACCACCCCCCGACCCTCGCTAGGGTGCGGCCATGAGCCGGCACTTCGACGTCGTCGTCCTCGGCGCGGGCCCGGGTGGGTACGTCGCCGCCATCCGCGCCTCGCAGCTGGGCCTCTCCACCGCCGTGGTGGAGCCGCGGTACTGGGGTGGCGTGTGCCTCAACGTGGGGTGCATCCCGTCCAAGGCGCTGCTGCGCAACGCCGAGCTGGCCCAGCTCGTCACCAAAGAGGCCGACACGTTCGGCATCCGCATCGACGGGACCGTCTCGCTCGACTACGGCGCCGCGTACACCAGAAGCCGCAAGGTCGCCGACGGCCGGGTCAAGGGCGTCCACTTCCTGATGAAGAAGAACGGCATCGAGGAGATCAACGGCTGGGGCACCTTCACGGACCCGACCACGCTGGACGTCTCGCTGAACGACGGCGGCTCCGAGACCGTGACGTTCGGCCACTGCGTCGTCTCGACCGGGTCGTCCACGAAGCTGCTGCCCGGCACGTCGCTGTCGGAGCGTGTGGTGACGTACGAGGAGCAGATCCTCAGCGACTCCCTGCCCGGCAGCGTCGTGATCGCGGGTGCGGGGGCCATCGGCGTCGAGTTCGCGTACGTGCTGTCGAGCTACGGCGTGCAGGTCACGCTCGTGGAGTTCCTCGACCGCATCGTCCCGCTCGAGGACGAGGAGGTCTCCAAGGAGCTCACCAAGCGGTTCAGCAAGGCCGGCGTCTCGGTCATGACGTCCACGAAGGTGGAGTCGATCGACGACTCCGGCGACCAGGTCACGGTCACCGTGTCCAAGGACGGCCAGCAGCAGACGCTGCAGACCGACAAGGTCCTCCAGGCCATCGGGTTCGCCCCGAACATCGAGCGGCTTGGCCTCGAGAAGGCCGGCGTCGAGCTGACCGACCGGGGCGCGGTCGCCATCGACGCGTACATGCGGACGAACGTGCCGAGCATCCTCGCGATCGGGGACGTGACCGCGAAGCTCATGCTCGCCCACGTGGCCGAGGCGATGGGCGTCATCGCCGCGGAGACGATCGCCGGCGCGGAGACGATGCCGCTGGAGTACCCGATGATGCCGCGGGCCACGTACTGCCAGCCCCAGGTCGCCTCGTTCGGCTGGACGGAGGCGCAGGCGCGCGAGCAGGGCTACGACGTCAAGGTCGCGAAGTTCCCGTTCACCGCGAACGGCAAGGCCCACGGGCTCGGCGACACGACCGGCTTCGTGAAGATCCTGGCGGATGCCAAGTACGGCGAGCTGCTCGGCGCGCACATGATCGGCCCGGACGTCACCGAGCTGCTCCCCGAGCTGACCCTCGCCCAGCAGTGGGACCTCACCACCACGGAGCTGGCGCGCAACGTGCACGCCCACCCGACGCTGAGCGAGGCCCTCAAGGAGGCGTTCCACGGCCTCGAGGGCCACATGATCAACTTCTGAAGCGGCGCAGGGCCGGCGTGGCCCGGACACGACACGGGCCGCCGGGCTCGTTGTGCCGGGAGCCCTTCGTGGCGCGCAGCGGTTGTTGTACCTGGCCGAAGCGGCCAGGATCTCGTCCGTGACATCGACCCATGGACCCGGAGACCTCGACCGGCTCCTGGACGAGCAGGCGGCCTACTACCGCGCGATCGCTCGGGAGTACGAGAACCACGCTCTCCCGTTCGCAGGTGGAGAGGAACTGTCAGCGGCTGTCGACGCCTTTCGCCCACGCGGGGACGTCCTGGAGCTGGCCTGCGGGAACGGGGCCTGGACCAGCCAGCTGCTGCGTCATGCCACGCAGATCACCGCCGTGGACGCCTCGCCGGAGATGCTGGACATCGCCTCGACCCGGGTCACCAGCGATCGGGTGCGCTTCATCCACGCCGACATCTTCACCTGGGCACCCGACCGCCGATACGACGCGGTCTTCTTCGGCTTCTGGCTCTCCCACGTACCGCCTGAGCGGTTTGCGTCTTTTTGGGAGATGGTGGCTGACTGCCTGAAGCCAGGCGGCCGAGTGCTCTTTGTCGACGACGGGTACCGCACTCCTGACGAGCTGGTGGACGGCGAGTCGTCCTCGACCGTCCGCCGGCGCTTGACCGACGGGAGTGCCCACCGCGTCGTGAAGGTGCCGTACGAACCTGCTGACCTCGAGGAGCGGCTGGCTCACCTCGGGTGGCGGGTCAACGTGGCGTCGACCGCGGGTCCCTTCTTCTGGGGCGCAGGCAGCCTGGCCTGAGCCGGCCCACTAGGGCAGCCGTGCGGCGTCGGGCGTGCCGGGCATCACCAGCTGCCCGAGGCCGAGCTGGTTGCCCTCCCGGAGCACCGACCCTCACCGGGAGAGCGGACACGAGGCAGGGCGCGACTCAGGGCACGTCGATCGCCAGGGAGCCCTCGGCGGCACCCTCTCCCACGGCGGCGGTACGGCGGCTCACCATCCGGGAGACGCAGGTGAGCACGGTGTTGCCGCGCTCCTGCTGGGCGGTGCTGAGGAACACGTCCCGGTGGTCGAGCGCGCCCTCGGCCTCCAGCACGGTGGCCACGCACAGGCCGCACTCGCCCTTGCGGCAGTCGTACATGAGGTCCGCGCCGGCGCGCTGCAGCGCCTCGAGCATGGACGCGTTCTCCGGCACCACCGTCTCGATGCCGAGGCGTGGGATGCGCACCCGGAACGGCTCGGGCGCCCAGCGGCCCCCGCTGCCGAACGTCTCGAACCGCAGGGACGAGTGGGGATGTTCCTGCTCCGACCAGGCGCGGCGGACGGCGTCCCGCAGGCCGCCGGGGCCGCACACGTACATCTCCGTGCCGCCCCCGCAGTCGGCCACGAGGCCGGGCACGTCGAGGTGGCCCTCCCGCTCGGACTCGACGACCCGGAGCCGGGCGCCGTACGCCTCCTCGAGCGCGTCCACGAACGGCATGACCGCGCGACGCCGTCCGGTGTAGACGAAACGGAAGTCGGCCCCGCGTGCTGCGAGCCGCTCGGCCATGCCGACCAGCGCGGTGATGCCGATACCGCCGGCGAGCAGCACGTACTGGGGTCTGTCGTAGAGCAGCGGGAAGCCCTGCAGCGGCTGGGTGACCCGCACCCGCGCCCCCGGGCGCAGCGACCACAGGTACGCCGAGCCGCCCCGCCCGTGCGGGTCGAGCCTGACCGCCACCGTGAGCCGGTCACGGTCCCGCCCTGCGGTGAGCAGGGAGTACGACCGCACGTCCGGCCGGCCGTGGACGCGTACGGCAACGTCGAGGTGGCTGCCCGGCGGGACGGCAACCCGCGCCGTCCCCGTCTCGGGCTCGAAGGCGATCCGCCGGACCCCCTCGGCGACCTGCTCGGTCTCCCGGACGACCGCAGGGGACCACCGGCGTGTGCTTGTCGCGCTCACTCGGTACCGCCAACCTCGTCCGTGACCGACCTGTCGTGGATGAGCCTGAACCCTGGCAGCGCGCGCAGCGCCTGCTGGCGGCGCAGCACGTGGTCGAGGTTGCGCCGGGCGATGAGGGCGTGCTCGCGGGCCAGGCTCTCCGCCCGGGCGCCCTCCCCTGCGCAGATCGCCTCGAAGATGCCGCGGTGCTGCTCCTGGGCGGACACGAGCACGGTCAGCGACTCGGGCAGCTGGGCCTGCACGAGCACGAACGCGCTCGGCGAGGCGAACGGGAGCGCCACGACCCTGCCGAGCGCGGAGGAGAGCGCGGCGTTGTCGGCGGCCTCGACGACGGAGGAATGGAACTCCTCGTTCAGCGTGACGTAGTCGCGGAACACCGCCTCGTCCGGTCCGAGCCGGGTGACCACGGCGTCCAGACGGTCGAGGCAGCGCTGCATACCCTCGCGCTGGCGACGGGTGACGCCGTGCTCGGCCGCGAGCCGTGCGGCCATGCCCTCGAGCGTGCCGCGGACCTCGACCGCGTCGAAGACGTCCCCGAGGTCGAACGAGGCCACCGTGTAGCCGCCGCCCGGCTGGGAGCGCAGCAGCCCCTCGTGCTCGAGGGTCGACAAGGCAGCGCGTACGGGGGTCCGCGACACCCCCAGCAGCCGGACGAGGGAGGTCTCCACCAGCCGGTCCCCCGCGGACAGCCGCCCGTCGAACACCATCTGCCGCAGCGCGAGCAGCGCGCTCACCGTCTGGGACCTGGCCGAGCGGTCCGGCTGCGCGTCCGCCTGTTTGTCCGCCAGAGCGTCCGGCTGCGGCTCAGGAGGCGGCACGGGCCGGCACCTCCGCGACGTCCGCCGCCTCGACGCCGTTGTCGGGGTCGAGGGCGTTCTGGGCGTCCAGGCCGTTCTCGGCGTCGAGCATGCGCTGGATCAGCCGCCGCACCCACATGCCCCCGGCGTCGATGTTGAGGTTCGTGAAGTCGTAGCCGGGGTTGGCCTCGATGGCCCGCTGCTGGGCCGCGAGCATGGTCTCGTCCTCGAAGAAGACCCGGGACACCCCCTCGCGCAGCAGCGTCGTCACCCTCTGCTCGTCGATGGCGTAGTTGCGCGCGTTCGCCCACAGGTAGTGGCAGGTGCGGTCGGTCTCGGGCGTGATCGTGTTGAGGATCCAGTTGTTCACGCCCTGGCTGCGGTCGCCGTCGGGGGCACCCGCCCCGGCCTTCGCGACACCGACGTCGATGCAGATCGTGGACGGCGCCTCGAAGTGGATGATCTGCCAGCGGTCCACCGGGCCGTCGTACTCGGGGAAACGGGAGCGCAGCTGGCTCGCCCAGAACGGCGGTGCCTGGATGCCGCGCATCCACCGCGTCACGGTCACCGTCGTGTCGGTGTGCGTGACGGTGAACTCGGCCACGGAGAGGTCCGCGGTCCCGATGCTCGACCCGTGGAGGAACTCCTCGTGGGTGAGGTCCATGAGGTTGTCGAGAACGAGCCGGTAGTCGCAGGCCACGTGGATGGTCTTGCCGTCCCCGGCCCACGCGGGGTCGTCGTTCCAGTGCATGTCCGGGACGACCGCCGGGTCGGCCAGCGCCGGGTCGCCAGGCCACACCCACACGTACCGGTGATGCTCCACCACGGGGTACGAGGTCACGCAGGCGCTGGGGTTCAGCGTCTCCTGGGCCGGCATGTGGGTGGCCCGGCCGTCCGCGTCGTACCGGATGCCGTGGTAGCCGCAGCGCAGGTCGTCACCCTCGAGCCTCCCCATCGACAGCGGCACCAGCCGGTGCCAGCAGGCGTCGGCCAGCGCGACCGGCCGCCCGTCCTGCCGGCGGTACAGGACGACGGGCAGGTCCGCGACCCGGACGGGCCGCAGCGTGCGGCCGACCTCGGTGTCCCACGCGACGGCGTACCAGGCGTCGAGCGGGAACGTGCGGCCCTCGGCGCCGCCCGCGTACGCCGGCGTGCCCGCGGCGCTGCCGTTCTGGAGGGAAGAAGAGGTGCGCATGGGGCTGGACTCCTCGGTGTACGGCTGTATACAACTGTGTACGTGACCTCGGCGCAGGGCACAAGCCCCGACAGGGAAGGATCGCGGAGAAACCTCCGCCCCCGCTCCGAACCCGCCGGTCAGACGCCCGCCACAGGGCCCGCACTGCGACACAGCCCCATCACCGGCCTCGACGAAGAGGAGCCCCCCGTGACGACCCGCGACGTGCCCCCGTTCCGTGCCGACCACGTCGGCAGCCTGCTGCGCCCCAAGCCCCTGCTGCGCGCCCGTGACGAGCACGCCGCCGGGCGCCTGCCCGCGGCGGAGCTGCGCGCGATCGAGGACGAGGCGATCCGTGACGTGGTGCGGATGCAGGAGGACGTGGGCCTGCAGTCGGCCACCGACGGGGA
>JBOGEN010000050.1:0-30927 GCA_050743265.1 Actinomycetes bacterium | reverse complement strand
CCGCACAGCGCCGCCGGGATGCGCACGGAGCCTGCGGTGTCCGAGCCGAGCGAGGCGAGCCCGGCGCCGATCGCCACCGCCGCCGCGGAGCCGCTCGACGAGCCGCCGGTCTGGCACGCCGGGTCGTACGGGTTGCACACGTCACCCGTCCACGGGTTCTCCCCGTGGATGCCGAGCGCGATCTCGACCATGTTCGTGGTGCCGAGCACGACCGCGCCGGCGTCGCGCAGCCGCGCCACGGCCACGGCGTCCCCGCCGGCGCCCAGGCCTGCGGGCAGCGGCGCCCGCGTCCCGCCGCGCATCTGCACGCCGTCGACGGAGAACAGGTCCTTCACCGTCATCGGCACGCCGTGCAGGGGGCCCCGGTACTCCCCCCGTCGCGCTTCCTCGGTCAGCCGGGACGCCTGCGCGTGCGCGTGCTCGGCGTCGAGATGGGCGAACACGTTGAGGGCGGTCGCGCGCTCGGTCACGGCGAGCGCCTCGGCGACCAGGTCGCTCGGCGTGGTCTCCCCGCGGCGTACGGCCTCGGCCGCCTGGACGACGCCGCTCACGCGAGCATCCCCGCGTACGCGCCCGGGTCGACCACGCCACCGCTCACGACGGCGACGGTACGGCCGGGCGCTCCCGACCCGGCCAGCTTCGCGAAGGCCGCGGCCGGCGCGGTGGCCCCGCTCGGCTCCGCCACCAGCCGGGCTCCGGTGGCCAAGTCCCGCACGGCCTGGCGGATGTCGTCCTCGGACACCGTCACCACGTCCTCCACGTACGCCTTGATGTGGGCCCAGGTCAGGTCACCGAGCCGCGGCACCCGCAGCCCGTCGGCGACCGTCCGGTTGGTCTCGGCGACGGACCAGCCCACCAGCTCACCCGCCCACACGGACGCCTGGGCGTCCGCGGCCAGCTCGGGCTCGACCCCGACCACCCGCGCGGACGGGCGGAGCGCCTTCACCGCTGCCGCGATGCCCGAGACCAGCCCGCCGCCGCTGACCGGGACGAGGACCAGGTCCACGTCCGGCACGTCCTCGACGATCTCGAGGCCGACGGTCCCCTGGCCCGCGATGACGTCCCGGTGGTCGTACGGGGGCACCGGCACGTAGCCGTGCTTCTCGACCAGCTCATCGGTGGCGGCCTCGCGCTCGGCCGGCTCGACGAGGACGATCTCGGCCCCCCACCGCTCGGTGGCTTCCCGCTTCACCGGGGAGACGTCGTGGGGCATGACGGTGACCGCACGGACCCCGAGCCGGTGTGCCGCGTACGCGAGGGCCTGGGCGTGGTTGCCGCTGGAGTGGGTGACGACGCCGCGGGCTCGCTGCTCGGCGTCGAGACAGGCGAGGGCGTTCGACGCGCCCCGGACCTTGAAGGCCCCGGTCGGCTGCAGGCTCTCCGCCTTGAGCAGGAGCCCGTCGACGCGCGGGCCGGTGTAGGACACGACCGGGGTGCGCAACGCGACCCCCCGGACACGGTCCGCCGCCCGGCGGATCTCCTCGACCGTGACGAGGCTCATCAGGGCATCGTAGGAGGCGGTCTCCCGCGTGATCACCGCCGGTGGACGCGTCCGGCTGCCGGCCGTGTCGCTCTCCCGTGCGTGCGGCTCGCCCCCGACCGCCGGAGTTACGCTGGCAGAGACGGCCCGCAGGACGTCCGCGCCGCGCGTCACGCAGGCGGCACGGCTCCCGAGGAGGTGCTCCCCCTTGCTCCGCGTACTGCCCGTGATCATCGCGCTGGCGATGATCGTGTACGCGATCGTCGACTGCCTGCAGTCCGACCCCCGCGCGGTCCGCAACCTCCCGCGACTCGGCTGGCTCGCGCTGATCGTCTTCATCCCCCTGTTCGGGGCCATGGCGTGGTTCCTCTCCGGTCGGCCCCGTCGCCCCCGTCCGGCCGGCCCGGCCGGCCCCTCCCGGCGCGGCCCGATCGGCCCCGACGACGATCCTGACTTTCTCGGCGATATCAGACCCGACTCGTGACAAGAGGCGTCCGCGAGGCGACGATGCGTGAGCGGGCGGCATCTGTTCGTCCGATCGGGTGAACCGGGCGGGGGGTGTGGGCGTCTTCTTCGTGCCGACGCACACCCCGCAGCGGTGACCGGGAGCGGCGGCCTCAGCATTCGACACCGCGTGCGCCAGGCCCGGGGGGTCCTGGCGCCTTGCCGGAGATGGGGTGGTCGCCGTGCGGCGACTTCGGTTCCTCCTCGTTGCCATCATCAGCGCGCTCGCCACGGCTCTCGCCGGGGTGGGGGCGGGCGTGGGACTCGCGGGATCCGCGGCCGGTGCCGCGCCCGTGATCCCCACGCTCACCGACATCCGTGCCGCTCACCACTCGGGGTTCGACCGGCTGGTGTTCGAGTTCAGCGGCCCGCTGCCCGAGCACACCAGCGTCCGCTGGGTGGACAAGGTGATCGCGGACGGCTCGGGCCAGAAGGTCCGCGTCGCCGGCAACGCGCTGCTCTCGGTCCGCATGTTCAACGCCAACGGGCACACCGACACAGAGCCGTCCACGTACGGGCCGGCACGCCGGGCGTTCGCCCTGCCCAACATCGCCACCGTCGTCAACAGCGGCGACTTCGAGGCGACGCTGTCGTTCGGTGTCGGCCTCATGAAGCGCACGTCGATCTTGCGCACGCAGCGCCTGACCAGCCCCAGCAGGTACGTGGTCGACGTCCGTACGAACTTCGAGCGCAGGACTGCCGCGGTGTACTTCCTCGACGAGGACGCGTTCAACGGCGGCACACCGCCGTTCGTCCAGCCGGTGCTGCGGTCGGTGCCGATCTCCGGCGTGGCACGGGGGGCGCTGCACCGGCTGTACGCCGGCCCGACCCAGGCCGAGCAGGCGGACAGCCTGAGGCTCGTCCGCTCGCAGTCGTCCGGGTTCGCCGACTTCGCGATCTCCTCGACGAAGGTGGCCCGGCTCCGGCTCACCGGCGGCTGCTCGAGCGGGGGGTCGACCTTCACGGTGGCCAACGAGATCCGGCCGACCCTCCGGCAGTTCGCGTCGATCAAGTGGATCAAGATCTACAGCCCGACCGGGCACACGCAGCAGCCGTCCGGGCCGTCGGACTCGATCCCAGCTTGCCTGGAGCCGTGATCCTCGGCGGCGCGTGACACTGGCTGACGGAGCCGCCACGCAGGACGACGCCGGGGCAGCGTGACCTGCCCCGGCGTTGCTGCGCGTCACCCCATGCCACCGGCTTCGTTGTCCCTCCACAGCCGCGACCATGGGCTCTGCGGGCCGTGTGTCACGCCCCGTAGGCTCGCCTGCCTGCCCGTCCACCGATCCGGAGGCCCGTTGTGCCGGACCAGGAGTTCCGTGTCGACCCGGCGGCCCTGCGCGCCGCGGCCCGCCGGGTGCAGGCGTGGTCCGACCAGGTCGCGGACATCGGCACGGGCGGGAGTGGCCGGGTGGCCCAGGACCTCGACGCCCTCGAGCCGTCCTTCGAAGGGTCCGCGCTCGGCCACGCGGTGGGCGCGGTCTCGGTCGCGGTGACCAGGGCGGGCGACGGGCTGGCGGACGCGCTCCGCAGCCTGGGCTCGGGCCTCGAGGACGCCGCCGCCCGGTACGAGCAGGCCGACCACACCGCCGCCGGCGGGCTCGGGGAGCGCCCGTGAGCGCCTCCGAGGCGCTCCGCGGATGGCTGCCGCGCCTGGGGGTGGAGATCGGCCGCACCGGGATACCCGGGCCCGACTGGCTGGTGACCGCGGACCTGGGCGCACTGCGGGCCGCGGCGGGCGGCCTCGAGCAGGCGGCCGACGACCTCGACGCGACCCGGATCGGGCTGCGGCAGCTGCTCGACAGCCCCGGAGACTCCCTCGGGTGGCACGGGGACGCCGCGGCCGCGGCCGACGGCAGCGTTCGCCGCTCCGGCACCGCGCTGGCCGAGATGGCCGACCTGCTGCGCCGCCTGGGGCGCGCGATGTCCCGGCACGCGATGCGCATCGAGGACTGGCGCGAGGAGCTCGGCCGCGTCCTCGACCAGGCCGAGGAGCACGCCGCGGCGCTCGGTCCACTGCTCCCCGGCGCCCATCCGTTCACGCTGGTCCGCGACCCCGCCGACACGGGGCCCGACCACCTCGCGGCGCTGAACCAGTGCGCCGGACGCCTGCAGGAGGTGCTCGCGGACGCCGAGGCGGGCGATCGGGAGTGCGCCTCCGCGGTCGTCGACCTCGGCGCAGCCGTGCTCGACCTCACCGGAGTCGCGGAGGCCGACGACTGGGTCGCGGGCGTCGTCCCTTCTGGGGTGCGGCAGGCGCTCGGGGACGCCGGCTCCGCTGGGCAGGGCCGCGCAGAACAGGGGGGCGCAGAACAGGGGGGCGCAGAGCCGCCCGGGGTCACACCCCCGCGTACGAGTGCAGGCCGTTGAGAAACAGGTTGACGCCGACGTAGTTGAACACGAAGGCCCCGTACGCGACGAGGGCGACCACCGCGGCACGCCGCCCACGCCAGCCCGCGGTGGCCCGGGCGTGCAGGTAGCACGCGTACACGACCCAGGTGATGAACGCCCAGGTCTCCTTCGGGTCCCAGCCCCAGTACCGGCCCCAGGCCGCCTCGGCCCAGATGGCGCCGGCGACGACGGCGAACGTCCACAGCGGGAAGCCGAAGGACACGGTGCGGTACGCGAGCCCGTCCAGGGTCTCGGGGCCCGCGAGGCGGCGTACGGCCGCGGACACGCCCGAGGTCGGCAGCGACGCGGCGGTACGCCGGTCGTACCGCTCGGCGACGAGGTAGAGCACGGTCGCCGCCGTGCTCACCGTGAAGATGCCCGCGCAGAGCACCGCCGCGGTGACGTGGATCGCCAGCCAGTACGAGTCGAGCGCCGGCACCAGGCGTGCCGACTCCGTGTACAGGAGGGTGACCGCGGTACCCATCGTGAGCACCACCGGGATCATGAGGACGCCACCGAGGTAGCGCACCCGCTGCCGGGTCAGCAGGAACAGGAACACCCCCACGGCCGCCAGCGCGCCCGCTGTGGAGAACTCGTACATGTTGCCCCAGGGGGCACGCCCGGCGGACACGCCGCGGCCGAGCACCCCGAGCAGGTGGAGGGCGAACCCGAGGACGGTGAGCGACACCGCGGACCTGCCGACGCGCTCGGCCGGCGTGCGCAGCGGCCGCGCCTGCGCCGGGTGCGGCTCCGCCCCGTCCGAGTCGGGTGCGACGGAGGTGGGTGGGGCAGAGGTGGGTGGGACGGAGGCGCCTGCGCCGACGGACACCGGCTCGGCCACGTGCTCCGAGGCGTCGCGCTCCGAGGCGGCGAGCGCCCGGGACACTCGGCCGCGCCCGCCGAAGGCGGCCTCGGCCAGGTAGCCCACCATCGCGAGCGCGTACACCACGGTGGCCGACACCATGAGGTTGTCGCTGATCTGCGCGAGACCGTCGTTGACCGGCACGCTCATTCCTCCTCGGGGACCGCCCGGCGCAGGTCGGCGCCGATCTGGTCGAACTCCTCGGTGAACCCGGCCGACTCGGACCGGGGCAGGCCGCCGACCTCGACCACCGTACGCCCGGACAGGCCGGGGGCCACGCGGACCCAGACGCGTCGCCGCCGGATCGCCAGCGTGGTGACCAGCCCGGCCAGCGCGATGATCGCGCTGCCCAGCGCCACCGTCCGTCCCGGGTCGTCTGCCACGTCGAGCTGCACCCAGCGGTCCACACCCTCGAACGTGATGCTGCCCATCGAGCCCGGGAGCTTCTTCGTCTGTCCCGGGGTCAGCGCCGTACGGAAGGGCTCGCCGTCCTCGCGCAGCTGGGTGAGGTTGCGCTTCTCCAGCTTGTACACCGACTGCGGCAGACCGGAGTCGAGCCCGAGGTCCCCCGTGTACGCGGTGAGGAACACCCCGGGGTTGCGCGGCGCGGGGAACGCGGACCGGGGCCCGAGCCTAGGGTCGATCGTCGCGGTCGGCAGGAACAGCCCCTCGATGCCGAGCTGACGGGGGCGCGCGTCCGGGGCCTTGACCACGCCGGACGAGGTGAAGTTGCCGTCCTGCTGGAGGAAGGGCACCGGGCCGGACCACACCACGTCACCCGCGCCGTCGTGCACGGTGAACCGCGGCGCGTACCCGTGGTTGACGAGGAACACCTTGGTGCCGTCGATCACCAGCGGGTGGTTCACGCGCAGGTCGTACGACCGGGGCTCGGCCGTCGGGGTGGACTGGTAGGTGAGGTCGGCGTCGAAGGACCGGGGGGCGCCCCGTTGCTCCCCGTCCTGGGCGAACGTCGCGCTGAACTCGTCCAGGGTGACCACGAACGGCTCGAGGTCCTCGGGCGCGAAGAACCGACCCGGCGTGAACTCGTCGTACTGGGACACCGCGTTCGCGAAGCCCTGGCCCTCGGCGACGACGACCCGCCCCTGGAAGCCGTAGAACGAGCCGAGCGCCACCGCGACGAGGAAGCCCAGCATCGCGATGTGGAACAGCAGATTGCCCGTCTCGCGCAGGTGGCCCCTCTCGGCGCTCACCGTGGTCCCGTCGGCCACCGTGCGGAACCGGCGGCGACGCAACACGCCCCGAGCTCCCTCGAGCGCCTCCGCCGGCGGCAGAGAGGTCTCCCACCGGGTCGAGGCCGGCAGCCGCTCCAGGTTCCGGGGGGCCGCAGGCGGCCGGGCACGCATCGCCGCGACGTACCGCCGCGACCGGGGGACGACGCACCCGACGAGCGAGGTGAGCAGCAGCAGGTAGATCGCGGCGAACCACGGGGACGCGTACACGTCGAACAGCGACAGCCGGTCGTACCACTCGGCCAGGGTGGGGTGGCGCTCGGCGAAGTCGGAGACCTCGAACGGGTCGATCGAGCGCTGCGGCAGCACCGAGCCCGGGATCGCGGCGAGCGCCAGCAGGAACAGCAGCACGAGCGCGGTACGCATCGACGTGAGCTGCCGCCACGCCCAGCGCAGCGTGTCGAGAACGCCGAGCGGTGGGGGTCCCGGCTCTTCGGGACGGGTGGGCGGTGCCTCGGTCGTGGTGGCCATCGGGCTACACCGCCGTGGAGAACCCGGAGACCCAGGTCCGCATCGACACCGACAGGTCCTGCCACACGCCGGTCACGAGCAGCAGCCCGAGCACGACGAGCATCACCCCGCCGGCCCGCATCACCCAGACCGAGTGCCGGCGCACCCAGGCGAACGCCCCGAGCGCTTGGCGGAACGCGAGCCCGGCGACCACGAAGGGCAGGCCCAGCCCGGCGCAGTACACGGCCGTGAGCAGGGCGCCACGTCCGGCGCTCGCGCTGTCGTACGCCAGCGTCTGGACGGCCCCCAGCGTGGGGCCGATGCACGGCGTCCACCCCAGCCCGAAGAGGAGGCCGAGCAGCGGCGCGCCAGCCAGCCCGAAGCGCGGTGCCCGGTGCACGCGGTACTCCCGCTGCAGGCCCGGCACGAGCCCGAGGAACACCAGCCCGAGGACGATCGTGAGCGCCCCGAGCACCCGGCTGAGCGTGTCGCTGTTGCTGGCCACGGCTCCCCCGAGCCCGCCGAAGAGCGCGCCCGCGGTGACGAACACGGCGGAGAACCCGACGACGAACAGGGCCGTGCCGGCGACGATGCGCCCGCGCCCGGCCCCACGTGAGTCCTCGAGGTCGGCGGCGGCCATCCCCGTGACGTACGAGAGGTAGCCGGGCACCAACGGCAGCACGCACGGCGAGAGGAAGGAGACGAGCCCCGCGACGAGCGCGACAGGCGCTGCCATCAGCAGGGACCCGTCGAGGACCGTCTCGCGGAACGTCTCCCCCACGGACGCGAGCACGAGCGGCACGTCCAGGGAGGCAGCGGCCAGGCCCGTCATCCGCCTCGCCCCTGGCCCGCGGCGGGCCCCCCGTCGGCGACGGTGTCGATCACGTCGCGCAGCTCGGACTCGGTCACGCCGCCCAGCGCCCGCGCCGCGACGCGGCCCGAGCGGTCGAGCACGAGGGTGCTCGGGATGGCGGCCGGCGGGAGCGTGCCGCCGAAGGCCAGCGGGACGCGTCCGGGCTGGTCGTCGACCATCGGGTACGAGATCCCGAACCGCCGGACGAACGCACGCGCCGAGGCCTCGGAGTCCTTGACGTTGACACCGACGAACTGCACGCCCTGCGAACGGACGTCGCTCCAGACGCGTTCCAGCCCGGGTGACTCGACCCGGCACGGGGCGCACCAGGACGCCCAGACGTTGAGCACGACCACCTCGCCGCGGTAGTCGGCCAGGGAGAGCGTGCCGCCGGT
This sequence comes from Actinomycetes bacterium, assembly GCA_050743265.1. Classification (GTDB taxonomy): domain Bacteria; phylum Actinomycetota; class Actinomycetes; order JBOGEN01; family JBOGEN01; genus JBOGEN01. The sequence goes on along the minus strand of JBOGEN010000050.1, from coordinate 22,742 downwards.
GAAGGTGTCCCCGGACACGTCCACGGCGGGCTCCCGCTCGGACGGCGCCACCACCTCGATCGACCCGTCGCCGGCGACGAAGCGCTGGGCGTCCTGGTCCGCTCCGCCGGTGGCGGCCCCGCCGGAGTCCGCGGCGCACCCGGAGAGCACGGCCACCAGCACGCACACCAGGGCGGCCGCGGCACGACTGCGGGCAGAAGGGGTCATCGGCACTCCGGGGCGGCTCAGGCGCCCGCGTCGAGGGACTTGCTGCCGGCCCGCAGCCGCTTCGGCACCAGGTGCGCGGCGGGCTCGGTGTAGGTCACGCCGACGATCTCCTCGCCCTCGTACGTGAAGGACGTCAGGCTCGCCAGGGCGCACTCCCGCCGGCGTGGGTCGTGCCAGAGCCGGCGACCCTCCACGGCGCTGCGCACCGTCCAGATCGGAAGCTGGTGGCTCACGCAGACTGCCTCGCGACCGGGCACCGCGTCACGGACGGTGGCCATCGCCGCGAGCATGCGGGCGGCGATCATCTCGTACGGCTCGCCCCAGGACGGCCGGAACGGGTTGTAGAGGTGCCGCCAGTGGGTCACCCGGCGCAGCGAGCCGTCACCGACGCCGAACGTCCAGCCCTCGAACACGTTGTCCGCCTCGACCAGGCGGTCGTCCGCGGTCGGTTCGAGGCCGAACGCCTCCGCGATGGGTCCGGCGGTCTCACGGGCGCGCTCGAGCGGGGACGACACGACGGCGGCCACGTCGTGCTCGCCCAGGGCCTTGGCCGCGGCCCTGGCCATCTGGTGGCCGAGCGCGGAGAGGAGGAAGCCGGGCAGCCGCCCGTACAGGATGCCGTCGGGGTTGTGCACCTCGCCGTGGCGGAGCAGGTGCACCACGGTGCGCCCGCCCGTCGGCCCGCCCTCGTGCGCGCTCGGCGGGTGCTCCTCGTCCTGTCTGCCGCTCACGTGCTCGCCTCCGCGGCAGCCCGGGCGGCGGCGGGCAGGGCGTCGGCCACGCGGTCCACGGCGGCCTCGTCGTGCGCCGCGCTGACGAACCACGCCTCGTACGCCGACGGCGGCAGGTAGACGCCCCGCGCGAGCATCGCGTGGAAGAAGGCGGTGTACCTGGACGCCTGCTGCGCCCGGGCGCCCTCGAAGTCGGTCACCGGCGTGTCCGTGAAGAAGACGGAGAACAGGTTGCCCGCGGTCTGCAGGCGGTGCGCGACGCCCTCCTTGGCCAGCGCCTCCGAGGCGAGGCGCCCGACCTCGGCCGCGGTGCGGTCGAGCCGGGCGTACACCGCATCGGTGAGCAGGCGAAGGGTCGTCGCGCCTGCCGTGCAGGCCACCGGGTTGCCGGACAGGGTGCCGGCCTGGTAAACGCCGCCGGTCGGGGCGAGGTGGGACATCACGTCCCGTCGCCCGCCGAACGCGGCCGCGGGGAACCCGCCGCCCATGACCTTGCCGAACGTCATGAGGTCCGGCCGTACACCGTCGAGCCCGTACCAGCCCGCCCGGCCGACCCGGAAGCCGGTCATCACCTCGTCCGAGATCCACAGCGCGCCGTGCCGGCGGCAGAGGTCGGCCAGCCCGGCGTTGAACCCCTCGACGGGCGGGACGACCCCCATGTTCGCGGCAGCGGCCTCTGTGATGACGCAGGCGATCTCGTCCCCGTACGCGGCGAAGGCCTCGGCGACCGCGTCGAGGTCGTTGTAGGGCAGCACGATCGTGTCGCCCGCCGCCGAGGCGGTGACCCCGGGCGTGCCCGGCAGGCCCAGTGTCGCGACGCCCGACCCGGCGGACGCGAGCAGCGCGTCCACGTGCCCGTGGTAGCAGCCGGCGAACTTGACGACCTTGTCCCGCCGGGTGAACCCTCGCGCCAGGCGCAGCGCAGACATCGTGGCCTCGGTCCCGCTGGACACCAGCCGCACCTGGTCCACGGGCTCGACCCGGGCCACGATCTCCTCGGCGAGGACGACCTCGGGGGCGGTGGGGGTTCCGAACGACGTGCCGTCGGCCACGGCGGCGTGCACCGCCTCGGTGACCTCGGGGTGGGCGTGACCGAGGATCATCGGCCCCCAGGAGCCGACCAGGTCCACGTACTCGCGTCCGTCGGCGTCCGTGAGGTACGGCCCGCGCCCGCGCACCATGAACCGGGGCGTCCCCCCGACGGCGGCGAACGCCCGCACGGGCGAGTTCACGCCTCCCGGGGTGGCGGCCCTGGCGCGGTCGAACAGCGCCTGCGAGGCGGGCGCGTCGTACGGGTGGCGGCCGGTCCCAGTCATGGCCTCACTTCTCTGGACGGGACGTTCCGGTCAGCAGCTCGTTCTGGGTCAGGTGCGCGGGCTCATCGGCCGAGCAGGCGGGCGGCCCCGGTGGCCCAGTAGGTGAGCACGACGTCGGCGCCCGCCCTGCGGATCGCGGTGAGCGTCTCGAGCACGACACGCTCCCGGTCGAGCCAGCCCTTCGCCGCGGCCGCCTCGACCATCGCGTACTCGCCGGACACCTGGTACGCGGCGACGGGCACGTCCACCGCGTCGGCGACCCGCCGCAGCACGTCGAGGTACGCGAGCGCGGGCTTGACCATGACGGCGTCGGCGCCCTCGGCGAGGTCGAGGGCCACCTCGCGCAGCGCCTCGTCCGTGTTCGGCGGGTCCTGCTGGTAGCTGGCTCGGTCGCCGAACTGCGGGGCGCACTCGGCGGCGTCGCGGAACGGGCCGTAGAACGCGGAGGCGTACTTCGCCGAGTACGCGAGGACGCCGACCTCGTCGTGTCCCGCGCGGTCGAGCGCGCCACGGATCGCGGCCACCTGGCCGTCCATCATGCCGCTGGGCGCCACGAGGTGGGCGCCGGCGTCCGCCTGGGCCACGGCGATGTCGGCGTACCGCCGCAGCGTCGCGTCGTTGTCGATCTGCCCGCTCGGGGTCAGGACGCCGCAGTGCCCGTGGTCGGTGTACTCGTCCAGGCACAGGTCGGCGATCAGCACCGTCGCGTCGCCCACCTCGGCGGCGAGGTCGCGCAGCGCCTGCTGCACGATGCCGTCCGGGGCGTCGGCGGCGGACCCGCGGTCGTCCTTCACCGCGGGCACGCCGAACAGGACGAGACCGCCGACCCCGGCCTCGACCGCCTCGTGCGCGGACTTGACCAGGGACTCGCGGGTGTGCTGCAGCACGCCCGGCATGGACGCGACGGGCCGTGCGCTGTCGATGCCCTCCTTGACGAACAGCGGCAGGACGAGGTCGGACGGGGCCACGTGCGTCTCGGCGACCAGCCGCCGCAGGGCGGGCGTACGCCGCAGCCGCCGCGGGCGGGCCACCGGGAACAGCGCCGGCGGCACCGGCCCGCCGGTGACACCGCTGACACCGTCGGATGCGGTCACGTCGTCTCCTTCCCGGTGTGCCTCGGGTTCCTCGTCTGTCTCGGCTTCCCCGTGTCTCAGCGTGCCTTGCGCCGGCCGCCGGCGCGCCTCTCGCTCGGCCGCAGCACCGGCTCGCCGGCCTCCTCCGCGGCCTCGCGGCGCGCGGTGCCGAACTCGGCCAGCGCCTCGGCCAGCAGGAGGGCGGACGGCTCAGGCGACATGACGTCCACCCGGAGGCCGACCTCCTCGGCGGTCTTGGCCGTGGCCGGGCCGATGCAGGCCACGATCGTGCAGGCGTGCGGTTTGCCCGCGATGCCGACGAGGTTGCGCACCGTGCTCGACGAGGTGAACAGGACGGCGTCGAAGCCGCCGCCCTTGATGGCCTCACGGATCGTGGCGGGCGGGGGCGCCGCACGAACCGTCCGGTACGCGGTCACATCGTCGACCTCCCAGCCGAGCTCCTTCAGCCCGGCGGCGAGCGTGTCCGTCGCGATGTCGGCCCGGGGCAGGAGCACCCGGTCGATCGGGTCGAACACGGAGTCGTACGGAGGCCAGTCGGCGAGCAGCCCCTCGCTGGACTGCTGCCCGGACGGCACGAGGTCGGGCTTGACCCCGAAATGCTCGAGCGCCTCGGCTGTCTGCTCGCCCACGGCGGCGACCTTGATGCCGGCGAAGGCCCGCGCGTCCAGGCCGTACTCCTCGAACTTCTCCCGGATCGCGCGGACAGCGTTGCGCGAGGTGAACGCGATCCACTGGTAGCGCCCGGACACGAGCCCCTTCAGCGCGCGCTCCATCTGCTGCGGCGTGCGCGGCGGCTCGACCGAGATGGTCGGCACCTCCTCGGGCACGGCGCCGTACGCCCGCAGCTGCTCCGAGAGCTCGGCCGCCTGCTCCTTCGTGCGCGGGACGAGGACGCGCCAGCCGAACAGCGGCTTCGTCTCGAACCAGGACAGCTTGTCGCGCAGCCCCACGACGTCGCCCACGACGGTGACGGCCGGGGGCTGCAGCTTCGCCGCCTTCACGTCGGCGGCCACGCTCTCCAGCGTCGAGGTGACGGTGCGCTGGTCCGTGGTCGTCCCCTGCGTGGTGACCACGACGGGCGTGCCCGGAGCCCGGCCCGCGGCCACGAGGGCGTTGCTGACCTGGGCCATCTGCCCCACCGCGCCGAGCACGACGAGGGTGGCGTCACCCGCGCCCACGGTCGCCCAGTCCACGGCCCCCTCGGCGTCGACCACGTGGACGTCCCTCACCTTGTCGGTGGTGAGCGGGACGCCGGCGTACGTCGGGACGCCGAGCGCGGCCGACACCCCGGGGACGACCTCGAACCCGACGCCTGCGCGGGCGCAGACCGCCGCCTCCTCGGCGAGGCCCCCGAACAGGGTCGGGTCGCCGTCGCGCAGGCAGACCACCCGCTTGCCGCTCTTGGCCGGGGCCACGGCCAGCTTCGCGCGCCCGGCGTGGGTCAGCTCGGCCCCGTCGGCAGCGGCGGCACCGTCGAGGAACTCCACGTCCTCGCGGCAGTGCACGCGGATGTCCTCCGCGGTGAGCATGCGGTCGAGGACGACCGCGTCGGCGAGGCCGAGAAGCTCGACCGCGCGCACGGTCAGCAACCGGGCGTCACCCGGCCCCGTGCCGACGAAGGCGACCGTCCCCCTGCGCGCCGTACTCTTCGCGTTCTTGGTGGTTCGGGTGGGACTCACGGCGTCTCCGCTCCGCTCCGGCTCGTCTCCGGTTCGCTCTCGTATCCCCCTGAGCCCCCGAGCCCCCCGTCGCCCCCCATCAGGGCGGCCGCGCCCTCGTCGAACAGGCGCTCGGCCAGCCGGCGGCCCAGACCCTCGGCGTCGTGCAGCGGGCCCGTCGCCGACAGCCGTACGTTCGCCGACCCGTCCACGGCGGCGACCACCGCACGCAGGTACAGCTCGGGCCCGTCGTCCCCCTCCGCCACCTCGGCGTACGCCCCGACGGGCGCGGCGCAGCCCGCCTCCAGCCGGCCGAGCAGCACCCGCTCCGCAGTGACGGCGGCACGCGACGGTGCGTCGTCCAGGGCGGCGAGCAGCCCGGCGGTGTCCGTGTCGTCGTCACGGCACTCGCAGGCGAGCGCCCCCTGCCCCGGCGCGGGCACCATCTGCAGCGGGTCCAGCGCCTCGGCGACCTCGTCCAGGCGACCCAGCCGGGCCAGCCCGGCCCGGGCCAGCACGACCGCGTCGAGCTCGCCCGCGGTGACCTTGGCGATGCGCGTGTCCACGTTGCCGCGGACGTCGAGGACGTCGAGGCCGAGCCCGAGCGCACGCAGCTGAGCGGCACGCCGCGGGGAGCCCGTCCCCACCCGGGCGCCTGGCGGCAGCTCGGCCACAGTCAGCGCGTCCCGGCTCACCAGCACGTCCCGCGGGTCCTCGCGGACCGGGACCGCGGCGAGCAGGATGCCGGGTGCGGGCAGAGTGGGCAGGTCCTTGAGCGAGTGGACGGCACAGTCCACCTCCCCCGCGGCGAGCGCCTCCCGCAGCGCGCTCACGAACACGCCGGTGCCGCCGATCTGGGTGAGCGCCGCGCGGTCGACGTCGCCGCGGGTGGTCACCTCGACGAGCTCCACCGGGCGCCCGGTGGACGCCGTCAGCGCGTCCGCGACGGAGGAAGCCTGCACGCGGGCCAGTCGGCTCGCCCGGGTTCCCAGGCGCAGGGCGGCGGTCACGGCCCGGCCTCCTCGACCGCGGCGTCGGCGCGGGTCATCGCCTCGATCGCCTTCGGGTCGAGCCCGAAGAGCTCGCGCAGCGCCTCCGCGTACGCGTGACCGCCCGGCTCTTCGGCGAGCTGCTTCACCCGCACCGTGGGGGCGTGCAGCAGCTTGTCCACCACGCGGCGGACGGTCAGCTCGATCTCGTCCCTGTCGCGCTGCTCGAGGTCGGGGATGCGCCCGGCGAGCCGCCCGAGCTCGGCGTCGACGACGTCCGAGGCCATCGTGCGCAGCGCGACCACGGTCGGCGCGACCTGCACAGCCTGCTGCCAGGACAGGTACGCGGCCACCTCCTCGGTGACGATCGCGCGGACGGCGTCCTCTTCGGCGTCGCGGTCCTCGCCGGCGAGCACGTCCTGCAGCGCGGCGAGGTCGCACACGGCCACGCCGTCCAGGTCGGCCACTGACGGGTCGACGTCGCGGGGCAGCGCCAGGTCGAGCACGTACTGGGGGGCGCTGCCGCGCCGGGCCCGGGCCTGCTCGACCTGGTCGCGGGTCACCACGTGCCCGACCGCGCCGGTGCAGGACACCACGACGTCGGCCGCGGCGATCGCGTCCACCAGCTCGGTGAGCGGGACGGCCCGGCCGCCCATGGTCTTCGCCAGGCGGACGGCGTTGTCGTACGTCCGGTTCACCACGGCGACCTCACCGGCACCCGACCGGGCCAGCGAGGTGGCGGCCAGTGCGCTCATCGAGCCGGCGCCGATGACGAGCGCGCTGCGTCCGGCGAGGTCGCCGACGACGCGGTCGACCTGGGCGAGCCCGACGGACACGAGCGAGGCGCCTGCCCTGTCGATGTCGGTCTCCGCGTGCGCACGCTTGCCGACGCGCAGGGCCTGCTGGAACAGCTCGTTGAGCACCCGTCCGGTGGTGTCGAGCTCCTGGGAGCGGCGCAGCGCGGCGCGCACCTGGCCGAGCACCTGGCTCTCCCCGACCACCATGGAGTCGAGCCCGCACGCGACCGAGAAGAGGTGCTGCACCGCGCGATCCTCGTAGAGCACGTACAGGTGCGGGGTCAGCGCGTCGAGCGTGAGGCCGCTGTGCGCGGAGAGGAGCTCGGACACCTCGGCGACGCCGCCGTGGAACTTGTCCACCTCGGCGTACACCTCGACCCGGTTGCACGTGGAGACGACGACGCCCTCTGCGACGTACCGGGCGTGCCGCACGTCGCGGACGAACGCGTCGAGCCGCTCCCCGGCCAGCGCCGCGCTCTCGAGCACGGACACGGGGGCGGTCCGGTGCGACAGGCCCACGGCGAGGACGCTCACCGGCCCACCACCTCCGCCGGCCGGACGAGGCGACCCGCGGCACCCGCCTTGCGCTGCTCGTGGAAGGCGAGGATCTGCAGCTCGACGGCGAGGTCGACCTTGCGGACGTCCACCCCGTCGGCGACCGTGAGCAGCCGCGGCGCGAAGTTGAGGATGCTGGTGACGCCGGCACCCACGAGCCGGTCGCACACCTCCTGCGCGGACGCGGCCGGCGTGGCGATCACCCCGATGGCGATCTCCTCGGCGGCGACGACGTCCTCGAGCTCGTCCACGTGCCGGACGGCGATCAGGTCGACGTGCTCGCCCACGAGCTCCGGGTCCGCGTCGAGCAGGGCAGCCACCCGGAAGCCGCGCGAGGCGAACCCGCCGTACCGCGCGAGCGCGTGGCCGAGGCTGCCGGCACCCACGATGACCACCGGCCAGGCCTGGGTCAGGCCGAGCTCACGCGAGATCTGGTAGACGAGGTACTCGACCTCGTACCCGACCCCGCGGGTGCCGTACGAGCCGAGGTACGACAGGTCCTTGCGCAGCTTGGCCGAGTTCACGCCCGCCGCGGCGGCCAGCTCCTCGGAGGACACGGTGCTGACCTCCTGCTCGGCCAGCGCGGTCAGCGCCCGCAGGTACACCGGGAGCCGCGCCACCGTTGCCTCGGGGATCCCTCTCCCCTTGGCGGGCTGGCGGGGGTGACGACTCACCACGCTCACGGGTCTCCTGCGCTCTACGACCGGGGATGTCTGCCAGCGTAGGCGGTTGTGAACATATGCACAAAGTGGCCGACCGTAGCCTGTCCGTGACGGTACGCGGCGTCTCCCCCGCCGGTACGCCGGCGTCCGCCCGGGCCCCTGAGGAAGATCAACGGCCACCAAGGTGATCATGAATGCTCGTGCCCGCCGTGGCAGAGGGTGGGGACCGCGCCCAGGTCACTGGGCTGGCGTGCGCACGCACGGCGCGCACGCGAGGTGAGTGTCGCGGAATCCCCCGGCCACCGCAAACCCGGACCGGGGTGCCAGCCAGGTCGGGCGGCTCAGCGGGCGAGCGCCGCCCGGAGACGCTGCTCGGACACGTGCCAGAAGTCGTGCTGCGCGCCGTCGACCAGGGTCACCGGGATCTGCTCGGCGTACCGGCGGAACAGGTCCTCGTCCTGGGTGATGTCGATCTCCTCCCAGCCGGCGCCGAGCTCGTCGGCCACGCGGGAGACGACCGCACGCGCGTCCTCGCAGAGGTGGCAACCCGGCTTCGAGAGCAGGGTGACCCGGGGAGGCGGAGTCGCGCTCATGCGCCACCCCCGGCGTCCGGCTGGGCCGGACGGAGCAGGCGCTTGACCACCTTGCCCGAGAGCGAGTGCGGGAGGGCGTCGACCACCTCGACGACGGTCGGCCACTTGAACCGGGCCAGCCGGGGGCCGTAGTGGTCGCGCAGGCCGTCCTCGGTGACCCGCGCGCCCGTCCGCGGCACCACGTACGCCTTGACGGCCTCGCCGGTCCGCTCGTGCGGGACGGGCACGACCGCGGCCTCCGCCACGTCGGGATGCCCGGTGAGCACGTCCTCGACCTCGCGGGGGTACACGTTGAAGCCGCTCACGAGGACGAGCTCCTTGTGCCGGCCGACGAGGAAGAGGTCGCCGTCCTCGTCGGCGTACGCGAGGTCGCCGGTGGCGTACCAGCCCTCTGTGGCCGGGCCGCCGGAGCCGTCCGGCCAGTACCCGGAGAACAGGCTGGCCCCACGCACCCACACCTCGCCCGGGTCGCCGGGCTCGACGTCCTCACCGTCCTCGTCAACCAGGCGTACCTCGACGCCGGGGACGGAGCGGCCGACCGAGCCGGGCTTGACCCGCGACGAGGCCAGCGTCGTGCTCACCACGGGCGAGGTCTCGGTGAGCCCGTACCCCTCGTACACGGGCTGGCCGACCGCGTCGCGCACTCGGTCCCGCACCGTGGCCGGCAGCGGCGCGGCGCCGCAGATCAACCGGCGTACGCCTGAGAGCGCGTCCGCCAGGTCGGGCCGGCTCGCCCAGGCCACGTACATCGGCGGGGCGGCCGGCACGTTCGTCACCCCCGCCGTACGCACGAGCGCGAGCGTCTCGGCCGGCTCGAAGCGCTCGACGAGCACGGCCGTCGCCCCGGTGCGGGCGACCATGCCGAGCGCACCGTTGAGCCCGTAGATGTGGAACAGCGGCAACGCCACGAGGACGACATCGTCCGGGCTCACCGGGGGCGGGTCGAGCGCGAGGCACTGGTCGAGGTTGGCGAGCAGCGCGCGGTGGCTGAGCATCGCGCCCTTGGGGCGTCCCGTCGTGCCCGCGGTGTAGATCATCACGGCGAGGTCCTCGCCGCCGCTGTCGGGCGACACCCGTCCGCTGGTCGCGGCCCGTCCCTCGGCGAGCACGTCGTCGAACGCGACCTCGCCGTCGGTTGGCTCGGTGCCGGCGACGACGACGCGGACGTCCTCGTCATCCGCGCACGCAGCGCGTACCGACTCGAGCGCGCCGCCCTGCACGACCACCGCCGACGCGTCCGCGTCCTGCGCGACTCGGCGGATCTCCTCCGGCGTGTACGTCGTGTTGACCGGCACCGCGACCGCGCCCGCGCGCAGGCAGCCGAAGTACGCGACGACGAACTCGACGGTGTTCTCGCAGACGAGCAGCACGCGCGCACCCGTCTGCACGCCGCGTCTGCCCACGCCGGCCGCAAACGCGTCCACGTCCGCGTCGAGTGCGGACCAGGGCACACGGCGTTCGCCGTCGACGAGCGCGAGACGGTCGGGGACACGAGCCGCGGCCTCGCGGACGAGGTCGGCGAGGTTGCCACGCTGCCGGCCCGACCTGTCCTCGGTCGGTCTGCCTGGCCCGTCCGGGGCTGGGGGGACGCCGTACCCCGTCGTCTCTGCCACACCGTCCTCCCGCACGGGTCTGCCTCGCGTGACCCCCGTCGCGCCGCAGTGTGGCACAGCACCGGACGGGCACGACTACGCTCGTGACCATGGCGCGTTGGCGACGTCCCGGTGACGCGGGCTCGTCCGCGCTGGCTGGTGCCGCGGCCGCCGCGGCCGCCGAGGTCGAGGCCGCGCTGGCCGTCCCGCCGGACACGACGGCGGCCGCATACTTCGACGAGGACAACACGATGATGCAGGGCGCCTCGATCTACCACATGGCGAAGGGGCTCGTGCAGCGCGACTTCTTCACCGCGAAGGACCTGCGCAGGTTCGCGTGGCACCAGGTGAAGTTCCGGCTCGTCGGCTCCGAGGACCTCGACCACATGTCGTCCGTCCGTGAGGCCGCGCTGGCGTTCATCGCCGGGCACCGCGTCGAGGACGTCGTCGCCGTGGGCGAGGAGATCTGGGACGACACCATGGCCGAGAAGGTCTGGCCGGGTACGCAGGCGCTCGCGCAGCTGCACCTGGACGCCGGCCAGCGCGTCTGGCTCGTCACCGCGACTCCGGTCGAGATCGCGACCCTCATCGCCAAGCGCCTCGGGCTCACCGGTGCGCTCGGCACCGTGTCCGAGATCCAGGACGGCGTCTACACCGGCGCGCTCGTCGGCGACGTCCTGCACGGCCCGGCGAAGGCGCAGGCGGTCAAGGCACTGGCCGAGCGGGAGGGGCTCGACCTGGCGCGGTGCGCGGCGTACAGCGACTCCGCCAACGACATCCCGCTGCTCACGCTCGTCGGCGACCCGTGCGCGATCAACCCGGACACCCGGCTCCGCCGGTACTCCCGACGGCAGGGCTGGCGGGTACGCGACTACCGGACCGGGCGCAAAGCGGCACGGATCGGCGTCCCGGCGGCCGCGGGCCTCTGTGCCGCGGCCGGAGGGGTGGCGGCCGGGATCGCCCGACGCAGGCGCCGAGGGTGGAGCCCGTTCTGACCTGCCCGGAGGCGCTGCCTCCCCGGGCCGACCGGGACGTGTGGAGATCACCGAGCTCGTCCGGGAGATAGGTGGTCGTCCCCTTCTGGGTGGGTAACTACGATGGGTCGGACCTGTCGGCCTGCGCCGGCAGTGTCCCGGCGTCGAGCCGAGGGGAGCGACTCCATGCACGGCAGCAGCCGCGTGCTCGCCCGCGGGCTCGACGACCTGCGCGCTGCCGTGCTTGCTGTGCTCGAGAACGGCCCCGGCCTCAGCGGCGTCGGCGGCTTCGGCCCGGCCGGCCCCGCCCTGGCGGGGGCAGGTGGCCCGGTCCCCGCAGGGGCCCTCCTGTCGCTGGGCAACGCCGATGCGGCCCGTGGGTCACTCGGCACGGCGTCCGGCGGCGCGGCGACCGGGGTCACCGACCGGACGGTCACCGGGGGCGCGTCCCGCGACGTGATCTCCGCGGTGTCCCGGGCACAGCGGGGGGACGCGGACGCCTTCGGCGAGCTGTACGACACGTACCTCTCCACCGTCTACCGGTACGTGCTCTACCGGGTGGGCTCGTCCGCCCTCGCCGAGGACCTGACCAGCGAGACGTTCCTGCGCGCGCTGCGCCGGATCGGCAGCTTCACCTGGCAGGGCCGCGACTTCGGCGCCTGGCTGGTGACGATCGCGCGCAACCTCGTCACCGACCACTTCAAGTCCGGGCGGTTCCGGCTCGAGGTGACCACGGCCGAGATGCTCGACGCCGACCGCGTCGAGGACGGCCCGGAGGACTCCGTGGTCGCGTCGATCACCAACGTGGCGCTGTTCGACGCCGTCAAGCGCCTCTCACCCGAGCAGCAGGAGTGCATCGTGCTGCGCTTCCTGCAGGGCATGTCCGTCGCCGAGACCGCCCAGATCATGGGCAAGAACGACGGCGCCGTGAAGACGCTCCAGTACCGGGCGGTGCGCTCCCTCGCCCGGATCGTCCCCCAGGACCTGCGGTGATGGGCATGCGTACGGGCACGCACCGTAACCTCCGGCGGCGCAGGGTCGTTGGCGGGGTGGCGGGCCGCGACGCGGGGCCCGCCGGCACCGCACGCGAGCCGACGGGGAGGAGGTGCCCGCGATGGCGGAGGTGACCGCGCTGCTCCCGTCCCGGCGCAGGGTCGAGGCGTTCGCCCGTGCGCTCGACGGGGAGCCGGCCCCGGCCGACGCCAAGGCGCTGACGACGCTGGTCGCCGCGCTGGAGGCCATGCCGACCGCACGGGCGGCCGAGCCGAGCGCCGACTTCCGCGACCGGCTGCGCGAGACCCTGGTGACCGAGGCCGCGCGGACCGCGCAGCCGGGCGGCAGCGGACGGCACCGCGTGGGCGGGCCGAGCCCGGCGCCGTCCGAGGATCCGGACGGCGGCGCCCTGCGGCGCCTCGCCGCCAAGCGCCGCGCCGTCGCCGTCGCCGCGGCGCTGAGCATCGGCCTCGGCCTCGGCGGTGCCGGAGTGGCGAGTGCCAGCGCGCTGCCCGGCGACTCCCTCTACGGCATGAAGCGAGCCACCGAATCGCTGCGTCTGGCGATCGCGGGCTCCGACCTCGACCATGCCCGGCTCGAGCTCGCCTTCGCGGCCCGCCGGCTGGACGAGATCGAGGCGATGACCGGTTCGCCGCAGGGCCTCGCCGGCGGGTCGGCTCGGCCGGCCACCGACGGGCTGTCCCCCGAGCAGCGTGCGGAGGTCCACGACGCCATGACCGACTGGCGCTCGAGCGTCCAGGCCGGGGCCGGGACGCTCATCGACGTGCACGAGCAGCAGGGCACCGTCCAGCCGCTGACCGAGCTGGACACGTTCGCCCGCGACCAGGACAGCCGGCTCAACGCACTGCTCCCGGCCCTGCCCGGTGCCCTCCGCGCTGACGCGCAGGAGGGGATCGACCTCGTCCGCGACCTGCGCGAGCGCGCCGTACGCCTGCTCGCGACGGCCGACAACCCGACGGCCGGGGCCGACGAGGCGTGCTCGGGTGAGGAGTGCGGCTCGAACGGCGCACCAGGGGCAGACAACGCGTCGGCTGCCCCCTCGCCGACCTCGCCCGACGACGCGTCGGGTGGGTCCGGCACGGCGGGCGGCCCGCTGCCCGACTCCACGGGCGACGCTTCAGGCACCGGCGACGTGAACGAGCTGGTCCCCGGCGACGAGCCGGACGCGCCCACGTCCCCGAGCACGGGCACGAGCGGGCCGGACGGGCTGCAGGAGACCGTCAACCGTATCGGGCAGCGCCTCGGCGACACCGCCGACGACACCACTTCAGGCGTGGGCGACACGGTCGACAACACCACCGACGGTCTGGACACCACGCTGGACCAGACGACGGACGGTCTCACCGGCAACTAAGCGCCGCGTCCGGCCACGCAGGTCGACGACGTAGGCGGAGCAAACCGGGGCCAGAGTGGGCGCGGACTGGCGTGGACGTCAGCGCGCTGGGCTTCTCCACCGCGGCGTGGCACGATCACGCAAGTGACCAGCAGATCGGCCCCGGCGCAGCGCCTGAACGACCTCGCGCGGCTGCGCCGCGTCCGCGACCGGATCGACCGGGAGTACGCGCAGGCGCTCGACGTCGAGGTGCTCGCCCGCGGCGTGAACATGTCGGCCGGGCACCTCAGCCGCGAGTTCCGGCTGGCCTACGGCGAGTCGCCGTACGCCTACCTGATGACGCGGCGCGTCGAGCGTGCGATGGCGCTGCTGCGTCGCGGCGACCTCAGCGTCACCGAGGTCTGCTTCGCGGTCGGTTGCCAGTCCCTGGGCACCTTCAGTACGCGCTTCACCGAGCTGGTCGGCATGCCGCCGAGCACCTACCGGAGCGAGCAGGCGCGGGGGACCGCGGGGCTGCCGCCATGCGTGGTGAAACAGGTGTCCAGACCGATCAGGAATCGAGAAGCGCGGTCACGGTGCCGCACCTAGCGTGACCGCCATGGACATCACCATTCACGGGAGCTTTCTCCCGCACAACGACCCGGAGGCCGCGCTGGCCTTCTATCGCGACACCCTCGGCTTCGAGGTCCGCCTCGACGTCGGAAGCGGCGCGATGCGCTGGATCACGGTCGGCCCGGCCGGCCAGCCCAGTACGTCCATCGTTCTGCACCCACCCGGCGTCGACCCCGGCATCACCGACGACGAGCGCCGCACCATCACCGAGATGATGGCCAAGGGCACCTACGGGGCTCTCCTCCTGGCGACCAAGGACCTCGACGGCGCCTTCGAGCGGGTGCAGGCCAGCGACGCCGACGTCGTCCAGGAGCCGACCGAGCAGCCGTACGGGGTACGCGACTGCGCGTTCCGGGATCCCGCGGGCAACCTGGTCCGCATCCAGGAGCGTCGCTGAGCCGTCCGGCGATCCCAGGCGTCGCTGACCGCTGAGGAGACTGACCACTGCGGCGTCGGTCGGCGCCGCGGTGGCCGCGTACACAGTGCCGGGCGTGCGCCTGGCGCACGACCGGCGCACAGGACTTCAGACGAACACCGAGCGGCGCTGCATGAGCATCGAGTACAGGGTGTGCTGGATTACCTCGCGCACCTGGTCGGTCAGGTCGAACACGAGCATCGGGTCGTCCGCCGCGGCCTGGTCCTGCCCCCCACGGATCGGCTCACCGAACTGGATGATCCACTTGGACGGCAGCGGCAGCAGGCCCAGCGGGCCCAACCACGGGAACGTCGGCGTCACCGGAAGGTACGGCAGCCCGAGGACCCGCGCCATCGTCTTCAGGTTGCCCAGGATCGGGTAGGTCTCCTCTGCGCCGACGATCGCGCACGGCACGATCGGCGCGCCGGTCCGCAGCGCCGCCGAGACGAAGCCCCCGCGGCCGAAGCGCTGCAGCTTGTAGCGCTCGCTGAACGGCTTGCCGATGCCCTTGAACCCTTCCGGCCAGACCCCGACGACCTCGCCCAGAGCGAGCAGACGCTCGGCGTCCGGGTTGCAGGCCATGGTCGCGCCGGACTTGCGGGCGAGCGGCGCGACGAACGGCATGGTGAACACGAGGTCCGCGCCGAGCATGCGCAGGTGACGGTGGGCCGGGTGATGGTCGAGCAGGGCCAGCTGCGTCATCAGCGCGTCGAGCGGGATCGCGCCCGAGTGGTTGGCGACCACGAGCGCGCCCCCGTCAGACGGGACGTTCTCGATGCCGCGTACCTCGACCCGGAAGTACCGCTCGTACATCGGCCGGATCAGGCCCATGAGTACGTGGTCGTTGAGGTCGGGGTCGAACCCGAAGTCGTCCACGTCGTACTCGCCGGTGAGCCGGCGGCGCAGGAACGCCAGCGCGCCGGCGACCCGCTGGTCCCAGTCGGAGCCTGCGACGTCGTGCGGCACCGCGCCCTCGCCGGGCACGTCCGTGCGGGGCGGCTCCCCGGCCAGCGGGGGCGCGAGGGGGATCTGGCCCTCGCTGCCCGCTCCCGGTTTCGCGGCGGGATCGGTGTCCCGCCGTCGCGCGTGCGCGGACCCCTCCTGGATCGGGATGATGCGTGCCTCAGCCACGGGACCGCCTCCCACCAGTGAGAAGACCCGCGAGGCGGCGTTCGACCCCGCGGACCCGCTCCGGCGTGATCTCCCCGGGGCCCCGCGCGGACACGAACGCGTCAAAGGCCTCGGCGGTGCCGTACTTGGGCTCGTACCCGAACCCCTGCTTGAGCCGGGTCGTGTCCACCGCCCGGCCATGGGTGAGGATGCCCAGCTGCTCCGGTGAGACGTCGACGAGCCCGGCGCGGCGGATCATCTGCCCGACCACGCTCGCCGTCGGCGTCGGCAGCGGCAGCGTCAGACGCCCCGCCCGCCGAGCCGCCTGGGACAGCAGCAGCACGCCGTCCCCCGCGACGTTGAACGTGCCCGGGTGGTCCTCGACGGCCGCACGGCGCAGGACCTCGCGGCCATCGTCCTCGTGCAGGAACTGCAGACGCGGGTCGTACCCCAGCACGGTCGGGATGACCGGAAGGCCGAAGTACCGGGTGAACGGCGTGTCGACGGAAGGGCCGACGAAGTTGGTGAAGCGCAGCACGGTGACGTCGACGTCCGGGCGGCGCCGCCCGAAGCCGCGGACGTACCCCTCGACCTCGAACACGTCCTTGGCGTAGCCGGACCGGGGCAGGCCACGCGGCTCCATGTCCTCGGTGAACAGGGCCGGGTCACGGGGGCTCGCCCCGTACACGGTGGCCGACGACCGGACGACGAGGCGCTGCACCGAGGGTGTCTTCTGGCACGCGGCGAGCAGCTGCATCGTGCCGATGACGTTGATCTCCTTCATCGAGGACCGGCCCCCGGCACCGAACGGCGTCGCGACGACCGCGAGGTGGACGACCGTGTCCACGTCCGCCGCGGAGATGACCTTGGCGATGACCGGGTTGCGGATGTCGGCGCGGACGAACTCGGTACGCCCGAGGTCCTCGGGTGGAGGGACGACGTCGACGCCGATCACACGCCCCACCGCGGGGTCGGCCTCGAGGGCTCGCGCGACCCGGGCACCGAGGTGCCGGGACACTCCGGTCACGAGGACCACGCGAGACACCAGGACCGTCCTTTCGACGCTTCGCGGACCGACGGTCGGCTCGCCATCCTACGGGCCGGAACCTCTGGGCACCGGGTTCCGGAGGGGCGTCCCTGCGAAGGGGAGCGCCCCGCAGGTGAGCCTGCTCAGCCGGTCACTTCTTGTTGCGACGCTGGACCCGGGTGCGCTTGAGCAGCTTGCGGTGCTTCTTCTTGGCCATCCGCTTGCGGCGCTTCTTGATCACAGAACCCACGGGAAACCTTCGATCGTCCAGACGATGCGGGAGGGCGCGGTCGGGGCCGCGCGAGCCCGCACAGCCTACCTGCACCGTCCCCGGCGGGCCCCGCGGTCAGGGGGTGGCACGAGCCACCAGGTAGGCGACAAGTGGGTCGTACAGGTGCGGCTCGACGTTGTCGTCCAGCGGGACGGCCACGGCGACCTTGCCCTCGGCCTCGGCCACGAACAGCGCGGGGTCGTTGCAGTCCGCGTACCCGACCGCGTCGACCCCGGCCTGACCTGCGGCCCCGGCCCAGCCGTGGTCGCCGACGACGAGGTCGGGAGGAGGCTCGCCCGCCTCGGCGAGCGCGGCGAGCATGGCCTGCATCGGCTGACCGGAATGCGTGTGCTTCAGCTCGCCTCCCGCGTGCAGGGTCGCGACCCCCGAGATGTACCTGATCTCGCGGTACGTCGGTCCGTGCCGCACCGGGACCTCGTACCGCCAGCCAGCCGCGGGGGTGAGCAGGGTGCACCCGGCGGCCTCGAGCAGACGCGCCGTCGCGAGGTGGACGGGGAGGAGCCCGGACGGGTGGCCCGTCGCGAGCATGACCCGCTGACGCTGCGCTGCGGCGGCGCGCACCCGGTCGGCGAGCGCGTCGAGCCGGTCCAGCGTGCGGTCGGGGTCGATGGTGTCGACGCCCTCGGTGAACGTCGGGTCCGGCGACACGCCGCAGCGCTCGGCCATGAGTGCGAGCACGTCCTCGAAGGACCAGCGGCCGTCCGGCTGCGTGCCGAACAGGAAGGCGCGCTCCCGCCTGCTCATGAGGCGGAAGTTGCGCAGGTTGTTCTCCCTCGGAGTGGCGACCTTGCCGGCGATGCGCGTGTCGACCAGGTGCGTACGGAGCGCGTCCCGGGTCGGGGCAGGGGTCACAGGTCCGCCATCGGGTCGAGGCCGTGGTGCGGGAACACCGCGTTGCGCGTGGCGAGGATCGCCTGGTCCGTCCGGTCGGCCGGGTCGTACCCCGACTCCCAGGGAGTGAACGTCGCGTCCTTGCCGTCGGTCATCCGCAGCGGCGCCGGCTCCCGGGTCAGCGTCGCGACCTGCTCGCGCCAGGAGTCGGGGGTGGCCGTGTCCGGGTCGATCGGCTGGCCGGCGGCCTCGGCGAGCAGGTGCGTCCACGTCCGAGGGACGACCTGGACGAGCTCGTACCCGCCCCCGCCGGTGGCCACCCAGCGCCCTCCGGCGTGCTCGTGCGCGAGGCGGTGCAGCGCCTCGTGCGCGGCACGCTGCCCGTCAACCGAGAGCATGAGGTGGGCGAGCGGGTCGAGGGCGTGGCTGTCGCAGCCGTGCTGGGACACCAGGACCTCCGGCGAGAACGCCTCCACCAGGTGCGGCACGACCGAGTGGAACGCGCGGAGCCAGGCCTCGTCCTGGGTGCCGGGGGGAAGGGCGACGTTGACCGCACACCCCTCGGCCTTCGGTCCGCCGGTCTCGTCCGGGAAGCCCGTGCCGGGGAACAGCATGCGCCCGGACTCGTGCAGGCTGATCGTGAGCACGCGGGGGTCGTCCCAGAACGTGGCCTCGACGCCGTCGCCGTGGTGCACGTCGATGTCGACGTACGCGACCCGCTCGGCGCCCCGCCCGAGCATCCAGGCGATCGCGAGCGCCGGGTCGTTGTAGACGCAGAAGCCGGACGCCGACCCGGCCATCGCGTGGTGCAGCCCGCCCGCGACGTTGACCGCGTGCTCGGTCTCCCCGGTCCAGACCGCCTCCGCGGCGGCGACGCTCGCCCCGGCGATGTGCCGGGCCGCGTCGTGCATGCCGCCGAAGACGGGGTTGTCCGGCGTGCCGAGACCCCGGAGCTCGTCCCGCTCGTGAGGGTGGTCGCCGAGGTGGCGTACGACGTCGATGTAGTCCTGCTCGTGGACGAGTCGCAGCAGGGCGTCGTCGGCCATGGGGGCGGACGCGACGGAGACGTGCGGCAGGTCAAGCACACCGAACGCGCGGGCGAGCCGCATCGTGAGGTCCACCCGGACGGGGGCCAAGGGGTGGCTGGGACCGAAGTTGTAGGCGATCAGGTCCTCGTCCCAGGGAACGCGCAGCGACCGGCTCATGGGCGGCCAGGCTACCCGTTGCCCGGGGCGTCCCCCGGGTCGCCGTCCGGGCACCTGCGTCCCACATGCTGGGATCTTTCCCGGAACTCGGTGGGACCGCGGAACACCCGCACGTACCGTACGGCTGCACCAAGGGACCGGAGGGGCGGCGCCGCGGGCTCGGGGACCCCAGCACGAGAACCAGGAGTCGAGAACGTGGCGAAGAGGTACACCGGCGCGGACGCCGCCGACAGGCAGGCGCGGGAGTCCGCCTGCCTGCGCGCGCTCGCGGGCATGCTGCCGGTGCCCGAGGTGGTGGACGAGCGCCCCGGGGCGCTGCGCACACGGCGCCCGGCGGGTGTCGGGGGAAAGGACCTGCTCGCGGTGGGGCAGGCCCGGTACGTGCTGCAGCTGGCCGGCCGGCTGCTGCGTGAGGTTCAGGCGGTGGACGCGTCCGGGCTCGACCTGCCGGGTGAGGGGCCGGTGCTCGTGCACGGCGACTTCGGCCCGCAGCACCTCGTGGTGGACGGCGAACGGGTCACCGGCCTCGTCGACTGGGACCACGCCCGCCGCGGGCACGCCGTGGAGGACCTCGCCTGGGCGGAGTGGTTCATCCGCATGTACCACCCGGATGCGGTCCCGCACCTCGACGCGCTGTTCGAGGGGTACGGGGAGCGGCCCTGCTGGACCGTCCGGCGTGCGGCGATGCTCGAGGCCTGTGCGCGACGGGAGCGACGTGCCGAGAGCCCGGCCGCGGCCGACATGTGGCAGGCACGCGCCGAGGTGACCAAGACCTGGGCAGAGGCGGCCTGAGGCCGGGAGGGCCGCAGCCCGCCACCCTCGACCACACCCGGCTCGCCGGCAACGTCCATCCCGCCCTCCCCTGCTTCACTCTGTCCGCAGGGCGACGACGGGGTCCAGCCGTCCGGCCCGGCGTGCCGGGGCGACCCCGAAGAAGACGCCCACCGCCGCGGACACCCCGAACGCCAGCGCCGGGGACCACCACGAGATGACCGCGGGCAGCGGCGTGACCGCGGACAGCGCGAGCGACGCCGCGACCCCGGTGGCGATCCCGAGCACTCCCCCGATCGTCGTCAGCATGACGGCCTCGATGAGGAACTGGAGCAGGACGTCCCGCTGGCGCGCCCCGAGCGCCTTGCGCAGCCCGATCTCGCGGGTACGCTCCCGGACGGACACGAGCATGATGTTGGAGACGCCCACGCCCCCCACGAGCAGGCTGATCGCGGCGATGGCGGCGAGCACGGCGGTGAGCAGCCCGAGGATGCGCCCGACCGTCCCGAGGATCTGCGTCTGCGTGACCGCGGAGAACTCCTCGCTGGGGTACTTGTCCTCCAGCGCGGCGACAAGGCGCCGCTGCAGGGTGGGGACGTCGTCGGTCGTGGGCGCCTTGACCGCGATCCCGTCGATGCGGGCCACGCCGAACAGCCGCTGCGCCGCGGTGACGGGCACGTGCACCTCAGCGTCGCGGTCGACACCGAACGTCGAGCCGACCTCCTCGAACACGCCGACGACGCGGAACCGCACCCCGGAGATCGTGACCTGACGGCCCAGCGCGTCCACCCCGGGGAACAGCCGCTGCGCGACCGAGTCGCCGAGCACGGCCACCCGCCGCCTGGTGTCCACGTCCGTCGCGGAGACCGCCCGTCCGCGTGCGACCGGACGGTTGAACACGAGCGGCACGTTCTCGTTGACCCCGTTCACGGTCGCGAACGTCGAGGCGCGCCCGACGCGCACGTTCTCCCCGGACGACACGGTCACCGCCACCCGGTCGCGGTCGCCGACGACCCGGCCGAGCAGGTCGACGTCCTCGAGCGTCAGCCGGCTCACCGTCGGGGCGGAGCCGAACTCGAACCGGCCGGGTACGACGATGACGATGTTCGAACCGAGACCCTCGACCTGCTGCTCCACCTCGTTCTTCGCACCCGTGCCGATCGCGACGAGGATGACCACGGCGGCAACGCCGATGACGACGCCGAGCATCGTGAGCGCGCTGCGCAGCCGGTTCGCCCGCAACGCCTCGAGCGCGACACGGAACGCCTCGGCCGCTCTCACGACGCCGTGCCCGATCCCCGGCTCGGGCTCCGGCTTGGGCCTGGGCCTGAGTCGCTGAGCACCCGCCCGTCCCGCATGTGCACCTGGCGCCGCGCCAGCGCGGCGACCTCGGCCTCGTGCGTCACGACCACGACCGCGACGCCCCGGTCCCGGTTCAGCGCGTCGAGCAGCCCCATGACCTCCTCACCGGTCCGGGTGTCGAGGTTGCCGGTGGGCTCGTCGGCGAGCACGACGGCGGGCTCGCCGACCAGCGCCCGGGCGATCGCCACCCGCTGCTGCTCGCCGCCGGAGAGCTGCGTGGGACGGTGCGCCAGGCGATGCCCGAGCCCGACCGCCTCGAGCGCCTCACGTGCGCGTGCCCGCCGCTCGTCCGCGCGCTTCCCGCGGTAGACGAGCGGAAGCGCGACGTTGTCGAGCGCGGTCGTCCGCGCCAGGAGGGCGAAGCTCTGGAACACGAACCCGGTGGTGGCGTTGCGGAGCCCGGCGAGCTCCGCGTCGGAGAGCCGGGCGACGTCCCGCCCGGCGACCCGCAGCACCCCAGAGGTCGGCCGGTCGAGCGCCCCGAGGAGGTGCATGAGGGTCGACTTGCCCGACCCGCTCGGGCCGAGGACGGCGACGAACTCCCCCGGGTCGATCCGCAGCGAGACCCCGCGGAGGGCCTCGACGGTGACGCCGTCGAGCGCGTACGTGCGGACGACGTCGACGGCCTCGAGCGCGGGGACGCCCGTGAGGCCACCCGTCACGGGACGTCCTGGCCGTCGCTCACCACGTCCGCCCCCCGGACGACGACCCGCTCCCCCACCTCGAGCCCGTGGAGCACCTGCACGCGGGCCAGGCCTTGGGCGCCCAGCCGGACCGTCCGGCGTGAGGCCACCCCGTCCTCGACCGCCCAGACCGAGTCACGGCGCAGGTCCCGGACGACCGCCGAGGCGGGCACCGAGACGGCCTGCTCCGCGGTCCGGACGCGCAGGTCGACGATCGCGCTCATGCCCGGCCGGGGGGACGGCGCCGCGCCGCCGGTCAGGGTGGTCCCCGGCTCGAGCGAGAGCCGCACCCGGTACGTGACGCCTCCGCCGGTCGAGGTCGTGGGCGCGAGGTCGACGCTCCTCACCTCGCCCGGGTACGACGAGCCGGGCACGGCGTCCAGCTCCACCTGGGCTGTGACGCCTGGGTCCACGAGCAGCACGTCCGTCTCGTCGACCTCGGCGAGCAGCCCGAGCACGGACGTGTCGGTCACCGTGGCCAGCACCTCCCCCGAGGTCACCGGGACGCCCTGGGCGAGTGCCGCCGACGAGCTCGGGGCGGCACCGCCGGCAGCACCTCCGGCCAGGTCCTGGGCCTGGCCGGCCACCTCGGGGGGCAGCGCGTCCAGGACGCCGCCGGGTACGCCCCCGCCCCCACCTCCACCGCCGGACCTCCCGAGCGAGACCACCCCGTCGAGCGGCGCCCGTACGGTCAGCGCGTCGACCGTCCGCCGTGCCGCCGCGAGGGCGGCCGTGGTCTGCACCCGCTGGGCGCGCGAGAGCGAGGACAGCGCGGAGGACAGCCCCGCCAGCCCCGCGTTGAACTGCTCGACCGACGCCCTGGCCTGGGCGCTGGCCGCCTCGTACTGCGCCTCGGCCTGGGAGACGGCGGCGAGTGCCTGCGCGCGCGCCTGGCCGTCCGGGATCGCCTGCGCCGCGT
>JBOGEN010000049.1:0-6827 GCA_050743265.1 Actinomycetes bacterium | reverse complement strand
GCACGGGCGCGCGCCTGCTCCGCGGCGCCCTCGGCCCGGGCAAGCGCGTCCCGGCGCCGCTCGAGAAGCTCGCGCTGCCGGCCCACGAGGTGGTCCGCCCGCCGCTTGGCGCTGCGCTGGCTGCGCTGGGCGGCGCGGGCGCGGGCGAGTGCCGCCTCGGCCGCGACGCTCGCCTCCTGCCGGTCGGCCCTCGCCTCCTTCTGGCGGCGGAACATCACGCTCTGCTGGTCGCCGACCCACTGGACGGTGCCGAGCCGGCGGGTGAACTCGGTGGGGCTTCCCGAGTCGAGCAGGCCGGTGAGGTTCGCCAGCTGGGTCGACCCGCCGGTCGTCCGGTACAGGTTGGACGCGTACCGGCCCAGCGTCCGGTGGGTGTCGGAGACCTCGGCGCGCGCGTCGACGAGACGCTGCTCGGCGGCCTCGGCGCTGCGTGACGTCCTCAGGCTGCGCTGCTGGGCCTTGTGGTACGCCTCGAGCGCGTCGGCAGCCCGGGCGGCACGGCGCGCCAGCTCGGTCCTGGCCCGGTCGACCGTCTTCTGGTGGCCGGCGGCCTCGTCGTCGAGCCGTGCGGCCTTCTCGCGCTGTCTCCGGATGTCCTCCGGCGACGGCTCGGCCACGGCGGGGACCGTCAGCGCGAGGGTCGCGGCGAGGACCGTGCCGACGGCGAGGACGGTGCGCGGGCGGTGGCGCCGGAGCAGGGAAGGCGGAACGAACGGCACGCTGCAGGGGCTCCTCGGCATCGGGTCGGACCGTTCGAGGACGGCGGGTCGTGCGTCTACATTGTGCCGGTGGGAGCAGGTGTGCCTGCGCCCACCCCCGGCCCCGCGCGGGGGCGTGTCGCAGCGCCGCTGGTGACAAAGGCCCTGGTCACAAGGGGTGTGGGCACAGATGCGGAGCGTTGCCGCGTCCACCCGGCCCGGCTACCCGGCCCGGCCGTCGCGCGGTCAGCCGGTGGCGAGGTGACGGCCGACGACCATCCGCTGCACCTGGTTCGTGCCCTCGACGATCTGCAGCGCCTTCGCCTCGCGCATGTACCGCTCGACCGGGTAGTCGGTCACGTAGCCGTAGCCGCCGAGCACCTGGACCGCGTCCGTGGTGACCCTCATCGCCATGTCGGTGCAGAAGAGCTTGGCCATGGCCGCCTGCGGGCCGTACGCCAGGCCGGCGTCGCGTCGGCGCGCGGCCTCGAGGTAGAGCGCCCGCCCGGCCTCGATCCCGGTGGCCATGTCGGCGAGCATGAACGACAGCCCCTGGAACTCGATGATGGCCTGGTCGAACTGCCGCCGCTCCCGGGCGTACGCGACCGCCACGTCGAGTGCGGACTGGGCGAGGCCGACCGCGCACGCGGCGATGCCGAGCCGGCCGCCGTCGAGCGCGGCCAGTGCGATACCGAAGCCCTGCCCCTCGGCCCCGAGCAGGCGGTCGGCGGGGACGCGGGCGTCGTCCAGCACGATCTGCGCGGTAGGTGAGGCGGTGAAGCCCATCTTGCGCTCGGGGGTGGCCGCGGAGAGCCCCGGCGTGTCCGCGGGGGCGAGCAGGCAGGAGATGCCGCGCGGCCCGTCCTCGCCGGTGCGGACGAGGAGGTTGTAGAAGTCGGCCACGCCGCCGTGGGTGATCCACGCCTTGGTGCCGGTGACGACGTAGTCGCCGCCGTCGTGCACGGCCCGGGTGCGCAGGGCCCCCGCGTCCGAGCCCGACTGTGGCTCGCTCAGGCAGTACGCCCCCAGGAGGTCACCGCCGAGCATGTCCGGCAGCCAGCGCTTGCGCTGCTCCTCGGTGCCGTACGCCGCCAGCGGGTAGCACGCGAGCGTGTGCACGCTCACCGTCTCCGCGACCGTGCACCAGGAGGTGGCGAGCTCCTCGAGCACCTGCAGGTACACCCCGTACGGCTGGCCGCCCCCGCCGTACTCCTCGGGGTAGGGCAGGCCGAGCAGCCCGGAGCGCCCGAGCAGCCGTACGACCTCGCGGGGGAAGCGCGACTGCTCCTCCGCCTCGGACGCCCGGGGGGCCAGCTCCGCGGTGGCCAGCTCGCGGGTGAGGGCGAGGAGGGCCTCGGCCTCCTCGGTGGGGAGACGGCGCGCGGCGGGCATCCTCTGGTGCTCCTTCTCCTCGGTGGCCCGGGGTGGGGGCCGGTGGGCCGACGTCCCGCTCGGGTGTGAGCCTCGGGTGTCGGGGGTGTGCGTCCCGGCCGGGGCCGGGTCAGACGGTGCGGGTTGGCAGAGGGTGGCGGGTCGGGTGCGGACGGGTCTGGGGCGGTTTAGGGGTCGAGGACGGCGAGCTCGCGGGAGGTGGTGTTGAGGCGCTCCGCGCCCGTCTGCGTGCACACGACGATGTCCTCGATGCGGGCGCCGTGCCGCCCGGCGAGGTAGATGCCCGGCTCGACGGAGAACGCCATGCCGGGCTCGAGGGGCTCCGTGTTGCCGGCGACGATGTAGGGCTCCTCGTGGGTCTCGAGCCCGATCCCGTGGCCGGTGCGGTGGATGAACTGCGCGCCGTACCCCGCCTCGGTGATGACCTCGCGGGCGGCCGCGTCCACCCGCTCGGCCGGGACGCCCGGGGCAGCGACGGCACAGGCGGCCTGCTGCGCCTGCAGCAGCACCGCGTAGTACGCACGGAAGTCGGCCGGCGCGTCGCCGACGACGTAGGTCCGGGTGGAGTCGGAGCAGTAGCCCTCGGGCGTGGTACCCCCGATGTCGACGACGACCGGGTCGCCCACCTCGACGACCCGGTCGGACGGGTCGGCGTGCGGGCTCGCCCCGTTCGGGCCCGAGCCGACGATCACGAAGTCCGCGCTCGCGTGCCCCTCGGCGAGGATCGCGTCGGCGATGTCGCGGCCGATCTCGCGCTCGGTACGCCCGGCGCGCAGCCACTCCCCCATCCGGGAGTGCACGCGGTCGATGGCGGCGCCGGCGTCACGGAGTGCGCGGACCTCGGCTGCTGTCTTACGGATGCGCAGGTCGCGCAGGACCGGCCCGGCCAGCTCCTGACCCGTCTCGGGCAGGGCCCGCCGGAACGCGAGGACCTTCTCGGCCCACATGTGGTCGTCCAGCGCCACGCGGGCGGGGTTGTCGAGGCGGGCGGCGATGGCGGCGTACGGGTCGTCGGTCTCGTCCCAGGCGACGACCTCGAGGTCGAGCCGGGACACCGGGGACGCCTCGGCAGCGGGCTTCTCCAGCCGGGGCACCAGGAGGAACGGCTCACCGGCAGCGGGCACCACGAGGCAGGTGAGGCGCTCCAGCGGACGGGCCTCGTAGCCGGTCAGGTAACGCAGGTCGGCACCAGGGCTGACGAGCAGGGCGTCGACCCCGGCGTCCGCGGTCGCCGCGGCGGCACGGGCGAGCCTGTCGGTGGGGTACAGCGGGTCGGGCGACCCGTGGGCGGACACGGCAGAGGTCACGTCGGCAGTCACGGCAGCGGAGCCTAGCCGGGAACCGGTCAGCGACCGTCGCGCTGGCCGGGCCCGCGACCGTTGCGGGCGGCCTGGTGGGCCCGGGCAGCGTCCTGGCGCTCGATGTAGCGCAGATGCCCAGGCGTGAGCCGGAAGATGCGGGGGCGGCGCGCATAGTCGCGCCACAGCGCGTCCGCGCGCATCTGCGGGGTGACGGGGATGACCTTCACGCTCTCCATTGTGCGCCTTCCGACGAGGTGGTGGGGGCCGTGCCGGCCGAAGAGCCCTGCCGGCCCTCGGAGTCGTGGTCGTCGGCCCAGCCGAGCAGGTCGACGAGGACCCGGGCGAGGACGTCCGCCCGGGTGAGCAGCTCGTCCAGGGCCGGGTCGGCGTCGAGGGGGCTGTCCGGGTCGACGCTCACCGCGGAGAGCACGCCCACCGGGCGGCCCGCCGCGTTGAGAACCGGCACCGCGACGACGACGGTAAGGCGCTCGTACCGGGACCTTCGGTCGGCGGGCAGGGTCTCGAGCCCGTGGCGGATGTCGGCCCCGCGCGCGCTCACGGGCTCGCCGGTCTGCCAGGCACGCCCCACGACCCCCTGGCCCTGCGTCCAGGACTCGCCCTCGGCCGCCTCGTCGTCGGGGGCGAGGGCCGGCCACAGCCGGACGCCGTCGTCGACGGGCAGGAACAGGTTCAGCCGGACGTCGCCGAGCACGCCGGGTGGCTGCTCGAGCAGGTGGCCGAGCAGGTACTCGGCGGCGGCGTAGCGGGCCTGCACGACGGGTTCGGGCAGTGCGGCGTCAGCCCCGAGAAGGCTGGTCGCGGCCTCGGCGCCCGGCACCGCGAGCTGGGCCGCGGGCAGCCCGGCCAGGTTCACCGTCACGTGCGGAGTCCCGACGGTCGTGGTCGAGGACACCTGGGATGAGGAGACGGCGCTCTGCACCAGGTTCGCCTCGAGGTGGCGCACCTGGTTCTCCAGCAGCGCGCGACGGTCGCTCTCG
This sequence comes from Actinomycetes bacterium, assembly GCA_050743265.1. GTDB lineage: Bacteria > Actinomycetota > Actinomycetes > JBOGEN01 > JBOGEN01 > JBOGEN01. The sequence continues at coordinate 2,438 of JBOGEN010000049.1, read as the reverse complement.
GCGGAGAGCCGGGCCCCCTGCTGACCCACCTCACGTCGCAGGCTGAGCAGCCCCGGCACCCCGACCTCGGTGAGGTCAGGCAGCACCATCAGCAGGAGCACGAGCCCGAACACGAGCACCAACCCGTCGTCGATCCTCGGAGCGCGGCAGACCTCGGTGACCGAGCCGGCGACGACCTGCTGGTCGCAGACGTCGAGCCACCCGGTGACCAGGACGACCAGCCCGGCCGTGGCCAGGCCCACGACCAGCGCGCGACGCAGCACCACAAGCCCGCGCGCCCATCGGCGGGACGCGCCACGCGGCGGGTGCGGGTCGACGGACACGGCCTCAGGCTAGGCATCGCGGCCGACATTTCGGGTCCGACACACGCGGCCCGCGCCGCGCCGCATGGCGCCGACGGCGTCGCTCCGAGACGTCCGGGGCGTCTGACAGGCTGACCTTCGTGGCCTCCCGTCTCATGCTGCTCGACTCCGCCTCGCTGTACTTCCGCGCGTTCCACGGCGTGCCCGAGTCCGTGACCGCCCCGGACGGGACGCCGGTGAACGCGGTTCGCGGGCTGGTGGACATGATCGCCACGTTGGTCCGCCGGTACGCCCCCACACACGTGATCGCGTGCATGGACGCGGACTGGCGCCCCGCGTTCCGCGTCGCCGCGCTGCCCTCGTACAAGGCGCACCGGCTCGCCCCGAACGGCGGGGAGCAGGTGCCCGACGCGCTGGTGCCGCAGGTACCGGTGATCGAGGAGGTGCTTGACGCGGTGGGGATCGCCCGGGTGGGCCTGCCCGGGTACGAGGCGGACGACGTGATCGGGGCGTACGCGGTGCGGGCGACCCGTCCGGTCGACGTGGTGACCGGCGACCGTGACCTGTTCCAGCTCGTGGACGACGCCCGCGAGGTGCGGGTGCTCTACACCGGCAAGGGCGTGCACAGGCTCGAGGTGCTCGACGAGGCGGCAGTGACCCGGCGGTACGGCATCCCCGCCCGGTCGTACGCCGACTTCGCGCTGCTGCGCGGGGACCCCAGCGACGGGCTGCCCGGCGTGCCCGGCGTCGGGGAGAAGACGGCGGCCGCGCTGGTGACCCGCTTCGGCGGCCTGGAGGGCATCCTGGCCGCCCTGGCGAGCGGGGAGGACACCGGGTTCCCCGCGGGCTCACGCGGCCGGCTGGAGGCGGCACGGGCCTACCTGGAGGCTGCCCCGGTGGTGGTCCGGGTGGCGACGGAGGCGGCGGTTCCCGAGGTCGACGACCGGCTTCCGCGGTCACCGCGAGACCCGGACGCGCTGGTCCGGCTGGCCGACCGGTGGGCGCTGGACAGTCCGCTGAACCGGTTGCTGGTCGCGCTGGCCGGCGACGAGGCGGCCCCGGCGGCGGGGCAGGACGGCTAGGCGGTCACCGGGGCCGTGGAGACCACCCCGCGGCGTACGGCCTCGACGGCGGCACGTGCGGTCTCGCGCAGCGGGCTGCCCTCGTCGGCGGCGTCGGCCACCTGGCCGAGCAGGTCGACGAGCTGGCGGGCCCAGCGCACGAAGTCGCCCGCGGTCAGGTCGGACTCGGTGAGCACGGTGTCGAGCGACTGCCCGGACGCCCACCCGTGCGCGGCCCAGGCGAAGCCGAGGTCGGGCTCGCGGAGCATGTCGAGCCGGTGGTCGCTCTCCAGGGTGTCCAGCTGCCCCCACAGGTGCACCATCGCGGCGAGCACGTCCCGGGTGCGCCCGCCGGGCACCTGGGGCGGGCCGGCGTCGTCCGGCTGGCGGGACTCGTACACGAGGGCGGACACGCAGGCAGCGAGCTCGGCGGGCGTGAGCTCGTCCCACAGGCCGTCCCGAAGGCACTCGGCGGCGAGCAGGTCGAGCTCGGTGTAGAGGCGGGCCAGCCGCTGCCCGCGGGCGGTCACCGTCTCGTCGGCGAGGTAGCCCAGGGCCTCGAGCACGGCGCAGACCCGGTCGAACGTCGCGGCGAGGCTGTTCGTGCGCGTGTGCATGCGCCGTTCCAGCGCGTCGGTGTCGCGGCGCAGCCGGTGGTGGCGCTCGGCCCAGCGGGCGTGGTCCTCCCGGTCCGGGCAGGTGTGGCAGGGGTGCCGGCGCAGGGCCTCGCGCAGCCGGGCGATCTCCGCGTCGTCCGCGGCCGCGGAGCGGGCGCGTCTCGGGCGGGGACCCTTCTCGTCCAGGCCCCGGGCGCGCAGGGTCGAGACGAGGTCGCGGCGGGCGGCCGGGTTGCGGGCGTTGAACCCGCGCGGGATGCGCAGCCGGGCCAGGGCCTCGACCGGGGCGGGGAAGTCGGCCACCGAGAGGCGGCGTACCTGCCGCTCTGAGGTGAGGACGGTCGGGCGCGGGTCGCCCTCCCTGCTGCGGGACTGGCCGGGGTCGAGCACGACGGCGAGGCCGGGCCGGCGTCCGCCGGGGACGCGGACGACGTCGCCGGGGCGGAGCCGCTGCAGGC
>JBOGEN010000048.1:0-9027 GCA_050743265.1 Actinomycetes bacterium | reverse complement strand
GTGCCGAGGACCGCGGGTCGTTCAGCCACGTCCTCGCCGCCGCAGGCCTGCCCGCGCCCAAGCACGGCACCGCCACCTCGTACGACGAGGCCCGCCGTGTCGCCGCCGACATCGGGTACCCGGTGCTGGTGCGCCCGTCGTACGTGCTCGGCGGGCGCGGCATGGAGATCGTGTACGACGACGCCGCGCTCCGGACGTACCTCGAGAAGGCCACCGAGGTCGCCCCGGACCGCCCGGTGCTCGTGGACGAGTTCCTCGACGACGCGGTCGAGCTCGACGTCGACGCGCTGTTCGACGGCGACGAGCTGTTCCTCGGCGGCGTGATGGAGCACATCGAGGAGGCCGGCATCCACTCCGGCGACTCCGCGTGCGCCCTGCCGCCGATCACGCTGGGGCGCGAGGACGTCGAGCGGATCAGGACGTCCACGGAGGCGCTGGCCCGGGGGCTCGGCGTCCGGGGGCTCGTCAACGTGCAGTACGCGATGGCCTCCGACGTGCTCTACGTGCTGGAGGCCAACCCGCGGGCCTCCCGCACGGTGCCGTTCGTCTCCAAGGCCACGGGCGTCCCGCTGGCCAAGGCCGCCGCCCGGGTCATGCTCGGGGCGAGCGTCGCCGACCTGCGGGCCGAGGGCATGCTGCCACCGTCCGGCGACGGCGGCACTCTCCCCGCGGACGCCGCGGTCGCGGTCAAGGAGGCCGTGCTGCCCTGGAACAGGTTCCGCGGCGAGGACGGTGCCGGTGTGGACACGGTGCTCGGCCCGGAGATGCGCTCCACCGGCGAGGTCATGGGCATCGACGCGGTCTTCGGCACCGCGTTCGCCAAGTCGCAGGCCGCCGCGTACGGCTCGCTGCCGACCAAGGGCCGCGCGTTCGTCGCCGTGGCCAACCGGGACAAGCGCGCCATGGTGCTGCCCGTCCGGCGGCTGGCCGACCTGGGCTTCGAGATCCTCGCCACCACGGGCACGGCGGAGGTGCTCCGCCGGCACGGCGTCCCCTCGACCGTCGTCCGCAAGCACAGCGCCGGCCGCGGGCCGGACGGCGAGCCCACGGTCGTCCAGCGCATCCTCGACGGCGAGGTCGACCTCATCGTGAACACGCCGTTCGGGGCGTCCGGCAACCCCGGCCCGCGCCTCGACGGGTACGAGATCCGCACCGCCGCGGTCGCCCGCGGGGTCCCCTGCATCACGACCGTCCAGGGACTCGCCGCCGCCGTCCAGGGCGTGGAGGCCCTGCTGCGCGGCGAGGTGGGCGTACGGTCGCTGCAGGAGCACGCCCTGCGGCTGCGCCCCGGGGGGACGGCGAACCCGCCCCCCGACGGGGGTGTCCGCCCGCACGAGGGAGGGGACTGATGGCGCCTGTGCAGGTACGTGGCCAGGTGCTCGGCGTCCGCAGAGTGGGGGCGTACCACCTGCTGAGCTTCGTCGCTCCCGGGGTTGCCGACACCGCCGCGCCGGGCCAGTTCGTCGCGCTCGCGGTCGGCGGGCCGGACACGCCGATGCTGCTGCGCCGCGCCTTCTCCATCTTCCGGGCCTCGCGGGCGGGGATGTCGGGCGGCACGGTCGAGGTCGTCGTCGGCGTGCACGGGCCGGGCACGGCCTGGCTGGCCCGTCGCGTGCAGAACGACATGCTGGACGTCGTCGGCCCGCTGGGCCGCCCGTTCACGCTGCCGGAGCAGCCCACCGCCTGCACGCTCGTCGGCGGCGGGTACGGCAGCGCCCCGCTGTTCTCGCTCGGCGCGGCCCTGCGCTCGCGGGGGTGCCGGGTGGACTACGTCCTCGGAGCCTCGAGTGAGGACCGGCTGTTCGGCGCGCTCGAGGCGAAGCGCACGTCGGCCACGCTGACCGTGACGACCGAGGACGGCTCGGCGGGGGAGAAGGGGCGGGTCTCCGACGTCCTGCCCGCCGTCCTCGACCGTAGCGGCGCCGGCCTCGTGTACGCCTGCGGCCCGATGGGCATGCTGCGCGCCGTGACCGACCTTGCCGGCGCCCGAGGCGTGCCGGCCCAGTGCGCCGTCGAGGAGTCCATGGCGTGCGGGATCGGGGTCTGCATGACGTGCGTGCTGCCGGTGGTGGGCGACGACGGGACGACCCGGATGGTGCGGTCCTGCGTGGACGGGCCGGTGTTCGCCGGGGACCACGTCCGCTGGGACGACGTCGGCACCGTCCCTGCGGACGCGTACGGCGCACCGATCGCGGCGGGAGGTCCCCGATGAGCTGGCTCACGATCACCACCCATGCCCAGGCCCCCGATCCCGAGCTGCCCGACGTCGACCTCTCCACGTCACTGGCCGGTCTCGCCCTGCCCAACCCGGTGCTCACGGCGTCCGGCTGCGCCGCCGCCGGCCGCGAGCTGCACCAGTTCGTCGACGTGGCCACGCTGGGTGCGGTCACGACGAAGTCGGTGATGCTCGACCCCCGCTCCGGCCGGGCCACGCCGCGGATGGCGGAGACGCCGAGCGGCATGCTCAACTCCATCGGCCTGCAGGGCCCGGGCATAGACGCGTTCTGCGCCGAGGACCTGCCCTGGCTGGTCGAGCACCGTGCGCGCACCGTCGTGTCCATCGCAGGGGGGAGCGTCGACGAGTACGCCGAGCTGGCCAAACGGCTGGGCGACACCGACGGCGTGGACGCGGTCGAGGTCAACATCTCGTGCCCGAACGTGGAGAGCCGCGGCCAGGTCTTTGCGTGCCACCCCGAGCCTGCCGCCGCCGTCGTGGCGGCTGTGCGGCGGGGACTGCCGCCGGACGTGCCGGTACTGGCGAAGCTGTCCCCGGACGTCACCGACATCGTGGCCATCGCCCGGGCCTGCGTGGACGCCGGTGCGGACGGCCTGTCCATGATCAACACGTTGCTCGGCATGGCCGTCGACACGGTCACCGACCGGCCGGCGCTCGCCGGGGTCACCGGTGGGCTCTCCGGGCCCGCTGTACGGCCGGTGGCGGTCCGCTGCCTGTGGCAGGTGCACGCCGCGATGCCGGAGGTCCCGCTGGTCGGCATGGGCGGCGTGCGGACCGGGCGGGACGTGCTCGAGATGGTGCTCGCCGGGGCGTCCGCCGTCGCCCTGGGCACGATCCTCTTCCACGACCCGGGCGCGCCCGCGCGCGTGCTCGGCGAGCTGCACCAGGCGCTGGCCGCGCGCGGCGAGACCCGGCTGTCGAATCTCGTCGGCCGGGCCCACTCCACGTCCGCGCGCACGGCTGACCCCACGACGGACAGCGACCAGGTCACCGAGACTGACCAAACCCAGGGAAGCGGCCGGACGACCGCGGGCGCCCCGGACACCGACAGCGACTCCGCCACCGACCCGGCTGCTCGGGAGAGCCCGCCGTGAGGTCCACCGCTGCCGCCGCGCCCGTCGCGGTCGCCCTGGACGCGCCCGACCTCGAGACCGCGGCGTCCTGGGCCGAGGCGGTCACCCCGTACGTGACCACGGTGAAGATCGGGCTGGAGCTCTACTGCCGGTACGGGCCCGACGTGGTGGCGACCGTCCGCGGCGGCTCGGGCATGGACCTCTTCCTCGACCTCAAGCTGCACGACATCCCCGCGACCGTCGCCGGGGCGGCCCGAGCCCTGGGCCGGCTGCGCCCGACCTACCTGACCGTGCACGCGACCGGCGGCGCGGCGATGATCCGCGCGGCGGCCGAGGCGGCACCCGGCACCTCCATCGCCGCGGTGACCGTCCTCACCTCCCTGCGTGCGGACGACCTGGACGCGGTCGGGCTCTCGGGCCAGCCTCTCGACGCCGTACGGCGGCTCGCCGCCCTGTCGGTCGGGGCCGGTGCGCGGGCGCTGGTCTGCTCGCCTCAGGAGGTGGCCGCCGTCCGCGCCGAGGTCGGGCCGGACATCACCTTGATCACCCCCGGCGTCCGCCCGGCCGGCTCGGACAGCCAGGACCAGGCCCGCGTCGCCACGCCCGGGCAGTCGCTGGCTGCCGGCGCGGACCTGCTCGTCATCGGCCGGCCCATCACCGGTGCGCCCGATCCGGGTGCCGCCGCGGCCTCCATCGCGAAGTCGTTGCGTCACCCCTGATGAGCGCCGTGATCGGCAACCCTGCGTGTCCGAAGGGGGGCGCATTGCCCCGGATGCTCCGGAGTCGGTAGGTTCGGGCGCCGTCCCCATCATCGCCGTCCTATTCCACGAGGTGAGCACGCGTGGCCCTTCCGCCCCTGACCCCCGAGCAGCGGGCCGCTGCGCTCGAGAAGGCCGCAGAGGCCCGCCGGGCGCGTGCGGAGGTCAAGAACCGGCTCAAGAACAAGCAGGGGTCTCTCAACGACGTACTCAAAGAAGGCCAGGCGAACGAGGTCATCGGCAAGATGAAGGTCTCGGCCCTGCTCGAGTCACTGCCGGGCGTCGGCAAGGTGCGCGCCAAGCAGATCATGGAGAAGCTCGAGATCTCCGAGAGCCGCCGGGTCCGTGGCCTCGGCGCCAAGCAGGTCGAGGCACTCAAGAGCGAGTTCGGTGCCAACGCCTGACTCCACGCCATCGAAGGGCCGGACGAGACTCGTGGTCTTGTCCGGCCCTTCGGGTGTCGGCAAGAGCACGGTCGTCGCCGAGCTACGCCGCGCCCACCGGGACGTGTGGCTCTCCCTGTCCGCCACCACCAGGGCCCCGAGGCCCGGCGAGGTCGACGGCGTGCACTACCGGTTCGTCGACGACGCCGAGTTCGACCGCCTCGTAGCCGACGGCGAGTTGCTGGAGTGGGCGGAGTTCGCCGGCAACCGGTACGGCACCCCCCGCCGCCCGGTGATGCAGCAGCTGGCCGAGGGGAACCCGGCGATCCTGGAGATCGACCTTCAGGGTGCCCGCCAGATCCGCGCGGCGATGCTGGACGCCCTGCTCGTCTTCCTCACCCCGCCGTCCTGGGACGAGCTCGTCCGGCGGCTGGTCGGGCGGGGCACCGAGCCCGAGCACGTCATCGCCCGGCGGCTCGAGGTGGCCCGCTCCGAGCTGGCGGCCGAGCCCGAGTTCGACGTGACGATCGTCAACACTTCGGTCGGGGAGGTCGCGGACCGGCTGATAGCCTTGGTCCGGACTTCCGAGTAGCCGACGAAGGGCAGTACACGCGTGGCCGGCACCAGCGCCGCACCCGAGGGCATCACCAACCCTCCGATCGACGACCTCCTCGGCGTCGTCGACTCCAAGTACAGCCTCGTGATCTACGCGGCCAAGCGCGCGCGCCAGATCAACGCCTACTACTCCCAGCTCGGCGAGGGCCTGCTCGAGTACGTCGGCCCGCTCGTGGAGACGCACGTCCACGAGAAGCCGCTGTCGATCGCCCTGCGTGAGATCGACCAGGGCATGCTCACGTCCGAGCCCATCGAGGGCTGAGGCCCTCCCCGCCGATCGAGGGCTGACCCAGGGCAGCGGTCCCCGGGCCCGCCCCACCGCGACCCGAGGAGCGCCCGTGCCGGACGAGGCGGGTCGCCCCCGCGTCATCCTCGGCGTCAGCGGCGGCATCGCCGCCTACAAGGCCTGCGAGCTGCTCCGCCTTCTCACCGAGAGCGCGCACGCCGTGCGGGTCGTCCCCACCCAGAGCGCGCTCCGGTTCGTCGGGGAGCCCACCTGGGCCGCCCTGTCGGGGTCTCCCGTCGCCACCGACGTCTGGGCGGACGTGCACGAGGTGCCGCACGTCCGGCTGGGCCAGCAGGCGGACCTCGTCGTGGTCGCACCGGCCACCGCTGACCTGTTGGCCCGCGCCGCGGCCGGGCTCGCCGACGACCTGCTCACCAACACCCTGCTCACGGCGCGCTGCCCGCTGCTGTTCGCCCCGGCGATGCACACGGAGATGTGGGAGCACCCCGCCACCCGTCACAACGTCGAGGTGCTGCGGTCCCGCGGCGCCGTGGTGCTCGACCCGGCCTCCGGTCGGCTGACCGGTGCCGACACCGGGCCCGGACGCCTGCCCGACCCGGAGCGCATCCTCGCCGTCGCCCGCCTGCTGCTCCACAAGGGTGCGGCTGGGCTGCAGCCCGACCTCGCCGGACGCCACGTCGTGGTCTCGGCCGGCGGGACGCGCGAGCCGCTCGACCCGGTCCGATTCCTCGGCAACCGCTCGTCCGGACGGCAGGGCTACGCCCTCGCCGAGGTCGCGGCAGCCCGCGGCGCCCAGGTCACCGTGGTCGCCGCGAACGTCGCGCTGGCCGACCCGGCGGGGGCGAAGGTCGTCCGGGTCACCACGACTGAGGAGATGTACGACGCCGTACTGGCCGCCGCCGCCGACGCGGACGCGGTCGTCATGGCCGCGGCGCCGGCGGACTTCCGGCCCGTGCAGCGCCGGGCAACGAAGATCAAGAAGGCCGACGGGGCACCTCCCGACCTCGTCCTCGAGCAGACGCCGGACGTGCTCAGCGCACTCGTCGCGGCACGACCGTCCGGCCAGGTGATCGTCGGTTTCGCCGCCGAGACCGGCGATGACGACGGCGACGTCCTCGCCCACGGCCGGGCCAAGCTCGCCCGCAAGGGGTGCGACCTGCTCGTGGTCAACGACGTGTCCGCCGGGCGCGCGTTCGACCGCCCCGACAACGCCGCGGTCGTGCTCGGGTCCGACGGCTCCGTCACCCAGGTGGACGAAGGTCCCAAGGCGCAGCTGGCTGACGTCGTCTGGGATGGCGTATCCGCTCGTTGGGCGCTTGGCTAGACTCGTCCCGAATCCGCCGCCCATCGCGAGGAGTCCCGTGTCCCGCCGTCTGTTCACCTCGGAGTCCGTCACCGAGGGCCACCCCGACAAGATCGCCGACCAGATCAGTGACGCCGTGCTCGACGCGTTGCTCAAGGACGACCCGAGAAGTCGCGTGGCGGTCGAGACGATGATCACCACCGGCCAGGTGCACGTCGCGGGCGAGGTGACCACGAAGGCGTACGCGGACATCCCCACGATCGTCCGCGAGACGATCCTCGACATCGGCTACGACTCGTCGCAGAAGGGGTTCGACGGGCACTCCTGCGGGGTCAACGTCTCCATCGGGTCGCAGTCGGCGGACATCGCCCAGGGTGTGGACACGGCGTACGAGTCCCGCGCTGAGCAGGGCCCTGGCCTCGACGACCTGGACCGCCAGGGCGCGGGCGACCAGGGCCTGATGTTCGGGTACGCCTGCGAGGACACTCCCGAGCTGATGCCGCTGCCGATCACGCTGGCGCACCGGCTCGCCGAGCGGCTCTCCGTGGTGCGCAAGCAGGGCACCGTGCCCGACCTGCGCCCGGACGGCAAGACGCAGGTCACCATCGAGTACGAGGGGGAACGTGCGGCCCGGCTCGACACGGTGGTCGTCTCCACCCAGCACGCCTCGGACATCGACCTCGACACGCTGCTCACGCCGGACATCGAGGAGCACGTCGTGCGGCCCGTCCTGGAGGCGTTCGACCTGCAGCACGAGGGCTACCGGCTGCTCGTCAACCCGACCGGCAGGTTCGAGATCGGCGGCCCGATGGGCGACGCCGGGCTCACCGGCCGCAAGATCATCATCGACACGTACGGCGGCATGGCCCGCCACGGCGGGGGCGCCTTCTCCGGCAAGGACCCGTCCAAGGTCGACCGCTCCGCGGCGTACGCGATGCGCTGGGTCGCCAAGAACGTCGTCGCCGCCGGCCTGGCCGGCCGCTGTGAGGTGCAGGTCGCGTACGCGATCGGCAAGGCGCACCCGGTCGGCCTGTTCCTCGAGTGCTTCGGCACCGAGCGGGCGGACGTCGACCGCATCGCCGACGCGGTCGTGGAGGTGTTCGACCTGCGGCCCGCCGCGCTCATCCGCGACCTCGACCTGCTGCGTCCGATCTTCGCGCAGACGGCGGCGTACGGGCACTTCGGCCGTGACCTGCCGGACTTCACCTGGGAGCGCACCGACCGGGTCGACGCGCTGCGGGCGGCCGTCGGCGTCTGAGCTCCCGGTGGCGCGCGGTCGATCCCGCCGCGCCACGGCGGTCGGCGCCCGGGCAACGGTCGAGGCACGGGCAAGGACCGTCGCGTGACCCCGACGGCCTCCACCCGGCGCCCCGCGCAGCCGGTCGAACCCGCGCCGGACGCGCCTGTCGCGCGGGTCGCCGTCGACGTGTCCCTGCCGCACCTGGACCGCCCGTTCGACTACCTCGTGCCCGCTGCCCTGGACGCCGACGCCGTGCCCGGGTGCCGCGTACGGGTGCGCTTCGCCGGCAAGCTGGTCAACGGCTTCCTCGTCGAGCGTGTCGAGCAGAGCGCGCACACGGGACGGCTGGCACGCCTGGACCGGGTGGTCTCGTCCGAGCCGGTGCTCACGGACGAGATGCTGCGGCTGGCGCGCGCCGTGGCCGACAGGTACGCGGGGACCGTCGCCGACGTGCTGCGCCTCGCCGTGCCGCCGCGCCACGGGGCGGCCGAGAAGCGTCACGCGGACGACCCGCCGGCAGAGGCGGTCCCCGCTCCCGCGCCCGGGCCGTGGACGGACTACCCCGACGGCCCAGCCCTGCTGGCCGCGCTCGCCGACGGCCGCGCTCCGCGCGCGGCGTGGACCGCGCTCCCGGGCCCGTCGTGGCCGGACGCCGTGTCCGTCGCCATGCAGGCCACCCTTGCCTCCGGGCGCGGCGCGCTCGTCGTGGTCGCGGACGGGCGCGACGTGGCCCGGGTGGACGCCGCGCTCACCGACCGTCTCGGGCCCGGCCGCCACGTCGCCCTGACGGCCGAGGCCGGGCCGGCCGCCCGCTACCGCCGCTGGCTCGCCGTGCGCCGGGGGCAGGTACGTGCCGTCGTCGGGACGCGGGCCGCGATGTTCGCGCCGGTCGCCGACCTCGGCCTCGTCGCCCTGTGGGACGACGGGGACGACGTGCACGCCGAGCCGCACGCCCCCTACCCGCATGCCCGCGAGGTGCTCGCGCTCCGCGCGCACCTGTCCGGCGCAGGCTTCCTTGCCGGCGGGTTCACCCGGACCGCCGAGGTCGCCCGGCTCGTCGCGGCCGGGTGGGCCCACCCGGCCGCCGCCGATCGGGGGACCGTCCGGGACGCCGCCCCCCACGTGCATGTCGCGGGAGCGGACGCCGAGATGGCCGGGGACGAGGCCGCCCG
>JBOGEN010000047.1:0-2102 GCA_050743265.1 Actinomycetes bacterium | reverse complement strand
CGTTCGGGCAGATGCCCGAACGGCCCCGTTCTCGTCCCACCCGGGGGGCAGGATCCCCCGGAGGAGTCGTTGACAGCCCTGCCTCGCAGGCACGACGGTGAAAGTGCGTCGTCCGACTCGGGGTGGGGGGTGGGGCCGATGGTGGCGCGCACGATGACCCCGCCGCGCACTGTGCACGCCCGGCGCGCGCAGCGCACTCTTACCCGGCGCGTTCAGCGCACGATGACCTCGCGCTCCCACGACGCCTTGTCCTGGGCGTACAGCCGCCAGTACTGCTCGGCCAGCGCCGCGGGGGTGAACTGCTCGCCCTTGTTGAGCACCCCGTCCACCGTGACGAGGCCGACGTGGATCCCGTCCGGCTCGAGCTCGTCCGCGAAGCTGGCGGCCAGGTTGCGCAGACCGGCCTTCGCCACGGCCAGGCCGGACGACCCCACGTACGGCTTGATCGCGGTCCCGCTGCCGGTGAACAGGACGGTGCCGCGCCCGGCACGGCGCATCGCGGGGGCGACCTCCTGCACCGCGACGAGCGCCCCCGCCACCCCGATCTTGAACCCGTCGACGAGCTCGTCCACGTCCACCGTGGTCGGCGCGCCGCCGATGTACTTCGAGGGGTTGAACACCAGGACGTCCGGGTCGCCGAAACGCTCCCTGATCGCCGCGAAGGCCGCCCGGGTGGACGCCTCGTTGGCGACGTCCGCAGGGACGCCGTACGCCGACGCCCCGGACTCCCGTAGCGTGGTGACCAGGTCGTCCAGCCGCTCCTGGGAGCGGGCCAGCAGGACGACCGTGGCCCGATCTCCACCCAGGCGGCGGGCGACCGCGGCACCCAGGCCAGGCCCGGCCCCGACGATCACCACGAGTTCCGGTGTGCTCTCGCTCATGAGCGGGGGAACCTTGCCGAAGGCATGGTCATTCCTGGCGACTTGCGCACCAGCTGCGGGAGGGAGTGCCTCTGTACCTCACCCGGGCGGGCGTTCGCTCCGGGCGGAACCCGGAACAGGAGGCGGAAACGTGGAGGTTAATCCGGGTGACTCTGCATCGAGGACGTCACGGAGTCGTCCCGATCAGGGTGGAGACCGCGTGAGCGGGCTCCTCTGCGGGGATAGCATGCCAGGGGACTCGCCACACACACGCCGGACAGCAGAGCACCATACGGGCGACACCATGAGGCAGGTCCGTCCCGCCTACGCCTGACCGCTCTAGCAGATGGAGCGACAGACATGTTCGAGAGGTTCACAGACCGAGCACGACGCGTCGTCGTCCTGGCCCAAGAAGAGGCCAGGATGCTCAACCACAACTACATCGGGACCGAGCACATCCTGCTCGGCCTGATCCATGAGGGAGAGGGCGTCGCAGCGAAGGCCCTGGAGAGCCTCGGCATCTCCCTGGAGGCGGTTCGCCAGCAGGTCGAGGAGATCATCGGCCAGGGCCAGCAGGCTCCCTCCGGGCACATCCCCTTCACCCCGCGTGCCAAGAAGGTCCTCGAGCTGTCGCTGCGGGAGGCCCTGCAGCTCGGCCACAACTACATCGGCACCGAGCACATCCTGCTCGGCCTCATCCGTGAGGGCGAGGGCGTGGCTGCCCAGGTGCTGGTGAAGCTGGGGGCCGACCTGAACCGCGTCCGCCAGCAGGTGATCCAGCTGCTGTCGGGCTACCAGGGCAAGGAGACCGCGGCCGCCGGTGGGCCGGCCGAAGGCACGCCCTCGACCTCGCTCGTCCTCGACCAGTTCGGCCGCAACCTCACCCAGGCCGCACGCGAGGGCAAGCTGGACCCGGTGATCGGCCGCGAGAAGGAGATCGAGCGGGTCATGCAGGTCCTCTCTCGGAGGACCAAGAACAACCCCGTGCTGATCGGCGAGCCCGGCGTCGGCAAGACCGCCGTCGTCGAGGGGCTGTCCCAGGCGATCGTCAAGGGCGAGGTGCCCGAGACGCTCAAGGACAAGCAGCTCTACACGCTCGACCTCGGCTCGCTGGTGGCCGGTAGCCGCTATCGCGGTGACTTCGAGGAGCGCCTGAAGAAGGTGCTGAAGGAGATCAAGACCCGCGGCGACATCGTCCTGTTCATCGATGAGCTGCACACGCTGGTCGGAGCGGGAGCGGCC
>JBOGEN010000046.1:0-8805 GCA_050743265.1 Actinomycetes bacterium | reverse complement strand
GGGCTGCTCCCGCTCCGCGGCGGCCGCAGCGTCCCCGGCGGGCCCGGCTCGGGGACCCGCGCCGCCGGCTCCGCGCCGGCATGCTGATCATGGCTGTGCTGCTGTCCCTGTTCGCCGGCCGTCTGCTGCAGCTGCAAGGGCTCGACCCCGAGGCGTACGCCGCTCGGGCCGAGCGGACCCGGCTCACGACGATCACGCTCCAGGCGACCCGTGGCTCGATCACCGACCGCGAGGGCGTCCCGCTCGCCCGGACGGTCGCCGCACGCGCCGTGACCACCGACCCCAAGCTCGTCGGGGACGTCGGGAGGACCGCGACGCGTCTCGCGCCGCTGCTCGGCGAGGACCCGGACGTGCTGCGCGAGAAGCTCTCCCGCACTGACCGGCGGTACGCCCTGCTCGCGGACGGCCTGACCCCGCAGGAGGGCAACGCGGTCGAGGACCTCGAGCTCGAGGGTGTGTTCGTCGTCGACACGCTGGAGCGGGACTACGCGGCGGGCCACGTGGGCGCGAACGTCGTCGGGTTCGTCAACGCCGAGGGCAAGGGCGCGGGCGGCATCGAGTACGCGCTCGACGACGTCCTCGTCGGCCACGACGGCCGGCGGACGTACGAGCGGAGCGCCAGCGGGCGGGTCATCCCCACCGGGCGGGACGCCGAGCGGGCCGCGGTGCCCGGGCGGGACGTCCGGCTGACCCTCGACAGGGACATCCAGTGGGCCGCGCAGCGCGCCCTCGCCCGGCAGGTCCGCGCGGCGGACGCGCAGAGCGGCACCGTCGTGGTCATGGACGCCTCGACCGGCAAGATCCTCGCCCTGGCCACCGCCCCCACCTTCGACCCGAACGACCCCGGCGCCTCGAGGGCGGACAACCGCGGCAACCGAGCCGTCTCCGAGGTGTACGAGCCGGGCAGCACCGGCAAGGTCATGACCGCGGCTGCGGCCCTGGAGTCGGGCAAGGTCACCCCGATGACGGAGTTCACGATCCCGCCCGTGCTGCAGCGAGGTGGCGGCACGTTCCGCGACCACACGCCGCACGGCACGCTGCGGCGGACCTTCGCCGGCGTCATCGCCGAGTCCAGCAACATCGGCACGATCCTCGCCGCGGAGAGGCTGGGCCTGAAGCACCTGTACCCGACGTTCCGCGACTTCGGCATCGCGGAGCCGGGGGGCTCCGGGCTCCCCGGCGCGAGCACGGGCTTCCTGCCCGAGCCCGCGGAGTGGTCCGCGACCACGCCGTACACGCTGGCGTTCGGCCAGGGGTACTCGGTGAACGCCGTCCAGATGGCCTCGGTGTACGCGACGATCGCCAACGACGGCGTCCGCGTGCAGCCGAGCGTCGTCGACGGGTACGTGGAGCCGGACGGCAGCTACACCGCGGTCGCACCCCGGCACCGCACCCGGGTGGTGAGCGAGGACACCGCCCAGCAGGTCAGCCGCATGCTCGAGATGGTCGTGTCGGACGAGGGCACCGCACCCGGGGCCGTCATCCCTGGTTACCGCGTCGCGGGCAAGACCGGCACCGCCGAACGCGTCGACCCTCGCTGCGGGTGCTACCGGGGGTACACAGCGTCGTTCATCGGCTACGCGCCGGCGGACGACGACGGCCTCGTCACCGCTGTGACCCTCCAGGATCCGAAGAACGGGCACTACGGGGGCCTGCTGGGCGGTCCGGTGTTCACCGAGGTGAGCTCGTTCGCGCTCAAGGCGGAGGGCATCGCGCCCACCGGCACGCAGGCCCCGAGGCTGCGGCTCGACGGCCGCTGAACGATAGCCTCTGTCGGCGTGAACAGCCCCGCACGCGTACGCCCCGAGGTGGTGGACCCCCGACCGGTGTCGGAGATCTCCGCCCTCCTCGGCCTGGCGACGCCGACGGGTGCCGAGGGCCTGCGGGTCACCGGGGTCACGCACGACTCCCGCGCGGTCCGCCCCGGCGACCTGTACGCCGCCCTCCCGGGGGCCCGGGCGCACGGGGCGGCCTTCGCGCCCGCCGCGGCGTCCTCGGGGGCCGTCGCGCTCCTCACCGACCCGGCAGGACGGGCCGAGGCGGAGCCCGCCGGGCTGCCAGTCCTGGTCGTGCCGGACCCTCGGGCGCGTCTGGGGGAGGTGGCCGCGCTGGTGTACGGCCAGCCCGCCCGGGACCTGCTGCTGCTCGGGGTCACCGGGACGAACGGCAAGACGACCACGTCGTACCTGGTCGAGGTCGCGCTGCGCGCCGCCGGGTACCGCACCGGGCTCGTGGGCGGGGTGGAGCTGCGCGTCGGCGACACCGTCAGCCCCGCCGTCCGTACCACCCCGGAGGCGACGGACCTGCACGCGCTCTTCGCGGTCATGCGGGAACGGGGCGTCACCGCGGCCGCGATGGAGGTGTCGAGCCATGCGCTGGTGCTCGGCCGTGTCGGGGGCCTGGTCTACGACGTGGCCGCGTTCACCAACCTGTCCCAGGACCACCTCGACTTCCACACCGACCTCGAGGACTACTTCGCCGCCAAGGCCACGATGTTCACGCCCGAGCACGCGCGCCGCGCGGTGGTCTGTGTCGACGACGCCTACGGCCGGCGCCTCGCGCGCGAGGTGGCCGAGACAGCCGAGTCCACCGGGGCTGGCGTGCCCGTGACCACGGTGTCCACCGCGGGAGCGGACGCCGACTGGCGGGTGAGCGACCCCCGCCCGCACCCGGCGGGGCACACGTCCTTCCGGCTGCACGGGCCGGGCGGTGTCGACCTGGCCTGCACGGTCGGGCTCCCCGGCACGGTCAACGTGGCCAACGCGGCGGTCGCGCTCGTCATCCTCGCGGTCGCCGGGGTGGACGTGGAGGAGGGCGCCTCGGGCATCGCCGCGTGCACCGGCGTGCCGGGTCGCATGGAGCGGGTCGACGCCGGGCAGCCGTTTCTCGCCGTGGTCGACTACGCCCACACCACCAGCGCGGTCGAGACGCTGCTGGACTCCCTTCGCCCGCAGACCAAGGGGCGCCTCGTGGTCGTCCTCGGCGCCGGAGGCGACCGCGACCGGGCCAAGCGCCCGTTCATGGGTGCGGCGGCGGCGCGCGGCTCCGACGTGCTCGTCGTCACCGATGACAACCCGCGGACGGAGGACCCGGCCCACATCCGCGAGGCGGTGCTCGCCGGTGCGCACGCGGTTCCCCCCGGGGAGCGCGGGGAGGTGCTCGTCGTCCCGGGGCGGCGAGAGGCGATCATGGAGGCGGTCAGGCGCGCCGGTCCGGACGACACCGTCGTCCTGGCCGGCAAGGGCCACGAGCAGGGACAGGAGGTCGGCGACGCGGTGCAGCCCTTCGACGACCGTGCGGTGCTGCGCGAGGCCATCGCGGAGGTCTGCCCGTGATCCCGCTGTCCCTGGGCGCCGTCGCGGCCGCGGTCGGCGGGACGCTCGCGCACGCGCCGGACCCCGACCTGACCGTGACCGGTCCCGTGGTCGTGGACTCCCGTGAGGTCTGCACAGGAGCCCTGTTCGTGGCGGTGGCCGGGGAGCGGGTCGACGGGCACGACTACGCCGCGGCGGCGGTCGACGCCGGTGCGGTGGGCGTGCTCGCGGCCCGGCCCGTCGGCGTGCCCGCGGTCGTCGTCGAGGACGTGGTCGCCGCGCTCGGGCGCCTCGCCCGGCACGTCGTCGACGACGTGGACGAGGTGACGGTCGTGGGTGTGACCGGCTCGACGGGCAAGACGACGACGAAGGACCTGCTCGCGCAGGTGCTCGCCCGGCGGGGGCCGACCGTGGCACCGGCCGGGTCCTTCAACAACGAGATCGGGCTCCCGCTCACCGTCCTGCGTGCCGACCGTGATACCCGCCACCTCGTCCTCGAGATGGGCGCACGAGGTCGTGGGCACATCGCCGATCTGTGCGCGGTCGCGCCGCCGCGGATCGGCCTCGTCCTCAACGTCGGCACGGCGCACGTCGGCGAGTTCGGGAGCCGCGAGGGCGTCGCGGCGGCCAAGGGCGAGCTCGTCGAGGCGCTCGCCACGGACGGGGTGGCGGTCCTGAACGGGGACGATCCTCTCGTGTCCGCGATGGTGTCCCGGACGAGCGCGCGGGTGGTGCGCTTCGGCGAGTCCCCGACGTGCGACGTCCGCGCCGGGGACGTGGCCCTGGACGGGCACGGGCACGCCCGCTTCACCCTGCACACGCCGGAGGGTGCCGCGCCCGTCGCGCTCCGCCTCGTCGGGGCGCACCAGGTGGCCAACGCGCTGGCCGCCGCCGCCGTAGCCCGGGCGTGCGGCCTCGGGGCGGACGAGATCGCCGAGGCGCTCGGCGAGGCGACCACACGGAGCCCCTGGCGCATGGAGGTCACCGAGCGCCACGACGGGCTCGTCGTGGTCAACGACGCGTACAACGCCAACCCCGAGTCCATGGCCGCGGCACTCAAGGCGCTGCGCTCGCTCGCGCAGGGTCGGCGTACCTGGGCGGTCCTGGGGGAGATGCGCGAGCTGGGAGACACCGCCGACGCCGAGCACGACGCTCTCGGCCGGCTCGTCGTACGACTCGACGTGGCACGGCTCGTCGCCGTGGGCGCAGGAGCCGCTCGCATCCACACCGGGGCGAGGCTGGAAGGGTCCTTCGGAGAGGAGTCGGTGTACGTGCCCGATGTGGAGTCCGCCGTCGCGCTGCTGCGTGCGCAGGTGGGTCCGTCCGACGTCGTCCTCGTCAAGGCCAGCCGTGCCGTCGGCCTCGAGCGGGTCGCCGAGGCGCTGCTCGCCGGTGACGGGACAGGCCGGACGCCGGGCGAGGGCGCACGCGGCGCCGCCGGGGTGCGCCCGTGAGGCCGATCCTCTTCGCAGCCAGCGTCGCCCTCCTCATCGCGCTGCTCGGCACCCCCGCGGCGATCCGCCTCTTCCGGGGCCAGGGCTACGGCCAGCTGATCAGGGACGACGGCCCGACCTCGCACCACACCAAGCGCGGCACGCCGACCATGGGCGGCGCGGTCATCATCATCGCGACCCTGGTCGGCTACGCCGTGGCCCATCTGGCCACCTTTACCGGCCCGACCGCCTCGGCGCTGCTCGTGCTGTTCCTCATGACCGGGCTCGGCATCGTCGGGCTCGTCGACGACTTCATCAAGATCTCCAAGCAGCGCAGCCTCGGCCTGCGCTCGGGCGCGAAGCTGCTCGGCCAGTCCGTGGTGTCGATCGCGTTCGCGATCCTCGCCCTGAACTTCAGCGACCCGAACGGGCTCGCGCCGGCGTCGGAGAACCTCTCGTTCGTCCGGGACACCGCGCTCGGGCTCACCCCGGTGCTCTTCATCGTGTGGGCGTACCTCATGATCGCGGCCGCGTCCAACGGCGTGAACCTCACCGACGGCCTGGACGGCCTCGCCACCGGGGCGTCCACGATGGTGTTCGCCGCGTACGTGCTGATCGGGGTGTTCCAGTTCGGGCAGAGCTGTACGCGGTCCGAGGGGAGCACCTGCTACGAGGTACGTGACCCGCTGGACCTCGCCGTGGTGGCGGCCGCCCTCATGGGGGCCTGTTTCGGCTTCCTGTGGTGGAACGCCGCACCCGCCCGCATCTTCATGGGGGACACGGGCTCGCTCGCGCTCGGGGGCGCGATCGGCGGGCTCGCCATCACGTCCCGGACCGAGCTCCTGCTGCTCCTGCTCGGCGGCCTGTTCGTGCTCATCGCCTTGTCCGTGATCGTCCAGGTCGGGTTCT
Organism: Actinomycetes bacterium; assembly: GCA_050743265.1. Taxonomy (GTDB): domain Bacteria; phylum Actinomycetota; class Actinomycetes; order JBOGEN01; family JBOGEN01; genus JBOGEN01. Next base: position 3,149 of record JBOGEN010000046.1, on the reverse strand, counting down.
TCAAGGCGACGGGGCGGCGGGTGTTCCGGATGGCGCCCTTGCAGCATCACTTCGAGCTGGTGGGCTGGCACGAGGTCACCATCGTGATCCGGTTCTGGATCATCGGCGGGTTGTGCGTGGCGATGGGCCTCGGCGTCTTCTACGCCGAGTGGATCGCCGGATGACCTTCAGGCACGACCCGGTGCCCCGGCACGAGGCCGCGGTACCCCCGGAGTGGCTCGCCGCCGGGCGCGACGCGCCCTGGCGCGAGCTCAGCGCCTGCGTGGCCGGCATCGGCGTGTCCGGCATGGCCGCCGCGGACGTGCTGCTGCGCCTTGGCGCCCAGGTCACCGTGGTGGACGGCCGGGACGGCGACACCGAGCACGAGCGGGCGGCCGACCTCGTCTCCCGGGGGGCGCGCGTCCGCCTCGGGGACGCCACCGGCTGGCCGGAGGGCACCCAGCTCGTCGTGACCTCGCCGGGCTGGCGGCCGGACGCCCCCCTGCTCGTCGCGGCGCAGGCCGCCGGCATCCCGGTGTGGGGGGAGGTCGAGCTGGCTTGGCGCCTGCGCCCGGCCGGCCCCGACGCGACGGCCGCACCCTGGCTCGCGCTGACCGGGACGAACGGCAAGACCACCACCGTGCGGATGCTCACGGCGATGCTCAGCGCGGCCGGGCACCACGCCGTCGCCGCGGGCAACGTGGGCACCCCGCTGCTCGACGCCGTGCTCGCCGACCCCCCGTACGACGTGCTCGCGGTGGAGCTGTCGAGCTTCCAGCTGCACTGGGCCGACTCGGTCCGCCCGTACGCGGGGGCGCTGCTCAACCTGGCCCCCGACCACCTCGACTGGCACGGGTCCATGGCCGCGTACGCCGCCGACAAGGTGCGCGTGTGGGGCGGTGACGGCCGGGCCGTGTTCAACGCCGACGACCCCGCCACGGTCGACCTCGTCGCGGACCGGCCGGGCGCGGTCGGCTTCACCCTGGGCGTCCCCGGACCCGGCCAGCTCGGCGTGTCCGACGACGCCCTCGTCGACCGCGCGTTCGTGCGCGACCCCGCAGGTTCGCCGGTCACCCTGGCCGCGATCGGCGACGTCCAGCCCGCGGCGCCGCACAACGTGGCCAACGCGCTGGCCGCGGCGGCTCTCGCCCGGGCGTACGGGGTCGGCCCCGAGGCGGTCGCCGAGGGCCTGCGGCGCTTCGTCCCCGAGCCGCACCGCATCACCGTGGTCGCGGAGGCGGACGGCGTCCGCTGGGTGGACGACTCCAAGGCCACGAACACGCACGCCGCGGAGTCCTCGATCGCCGCGTACGAGCGGGTCGTGTGGGTGGCCGGAGGGCTGGCCAAGGGGGCCAGCTTCGACGGCCTCGTCCGGGCGGCGGCCGGACGACTGGCCGGAGCCGTCCTTCTCGGGGCAGACCGGGCGGCGGTCCGGGACGCCCTGGCGCGACACGCTCCGGCAATCCCGGTCCGCGAGGTCACCACCACGGAGGATGGCGCCATGACTGAGGTGGTCCGCGCCGCGGCGGCTCTCGCGCGCCCCGGTGACGTGGTCCTGCTCGCCCCTGCGTGCGCGTCGATGGACATGTTCCGTGACTACGGCGTACGGGGTGACGCGTTCGCTGACGCGGTCCGGGCCCACCTCGGCACAGGGCGGCCCGGCGGCTCCCGGTGAGGCAGGCCACGGCGGCGCTGCGCGCGGCCGTGGGGGAGCGCGCCCGGCTGTTCGACCGTCCGCTGACCTCCTACTACCTCGTGCTCGGCAGCACCGCGCTGCTGACCGTCCTCGGGCTGGTCATGGTGCTGTCGGCGTCCAGCGTTTCCTCGTACACCACGTCAGGGTCCTCCTTCGCGCTGTTCGAGAAGCAGGCCCTGTGGGTGCTCGTCGGGGTGATGCTGCTCTGCGGGGGGTCGAGGCTGTCGCCGCGGGTGTACCGGCTGGCGGCGTACCCGCTGCTGCTCGGCTCGCTCGCGCTGCTCGTCCTCGTCCAGGTGCCGGGCCTCGGGGTGGAGGTCAACGGCAACCGCAACTGGCTCGCGTTGGGCGGCGGCTTCCGGCTGCAGCCGTCCGAGTTCGCGAAGTTCGCCCTGCTGATCTTCGGCGCTGACCTGCTCGCCCGCAAGCAGCGGTTGCTCGGCCAGTGGAAGCACCTCCTCGTGCCGCTGCTCCCCGTCGCCGCTCTGGTCACCGCGCTCGTCCTCGTCGGGGGCGACCTCGGTACCGGGCTCATCGTCATGGCCATCACCGGTGCGCTGCTGTTCTTCGCCGGAGCGCCGATGCGGCTCTTCGTGCTCGTGGCGCTCGCCGGGATGGCGCTCGTCGCGCGGCTCGTGCTCGCCGAGGAGTACCGGCTGGAGCGGCTGAAGAGCTGGCTCGACCCCACGGCGCCGGAGAACTACGAGCTGGGCGGGTGGCAGGCCGCGCACGGCTTCTTCGCGCTGGCCACCGGGGGCTGGTTCGGACAGGGGATCGGGGAGAGCAGGGAGAAGTGGGGCGGCCTGCCCGAGGCGCACACCGATTTCATCTTCGCGATCATCGGGGAGGAGCTCGGGCTGGTCGGCACGCTCGCCGTCCTGCTGCTGTTCGCTACGCTCGGCTTCGCCGGAATCCGTGTCGCGTCCAGGGTGCGTGACCCGTTCGTCCGGCTGGCGGCTGCGGCCACGACGACGTGGTTGGTCGTGCAGGCGCTGGTGAACGTGGGCGCCGTGCTCGGCCTGCTCCCGATCACCGGCATCCCACTGCCGCTGGTCAGCTACGGCGGGTCGGCCATGCTCCCGACGATGCTCGCGCTGGGCATGCTGCTCTCGTTCGCCAAGCGGGAGCCGGGGGCACAGGCGGCGATGGCCGCGCGCGGTCCGGGGTGGCCGACGCGGCTGGCCCGGTGGCGGCCGTGGCGACGAGCCTGAGCCGGGACGAGAGCCAGGCCGGAAGGGCGGCCGCGAGGGACACGGCAGAGGTTTCGGGAGTGGATTCGCCCGTGGACGCGAGACGAAGGTGGAACACCAGGTGAGCCTGCACGTCGTACTGGCCGGCGGGGGGACGGCCGGGCACATCGAACCGGCGCTCGCACTCGCGGACGCCCTCCGCCGGGACGACCCGGAGGCAGGCGTGACCGCGCTGGGCACGCACCGGGGGCTGGAGTCCCGGCTCGTCCCCGCACGGGGGTACG
>JBOGEN010000045.1:0-26936 GCA_050743265.1 Actinomycetes bacterium | reverse complement strand
GGCCCCGACCGCGGTGGGCCTGCTGGGCACGTGGGCGGCCACGGTGCTGCTCACGGAGGGCCTGGTCGCCGAGGTCCGGGAGGACGACGCGCTCCCGTACGGTGTGGCGCTCGGCGTGCTCGGCGTCGGCTGGGCTGTCGTCTCACTGGCGGGCCTCGTCCGCGAGCGGATGCTCGTGCTGGCTCTGGGGGCGGGCACCGCGCTGGCCGGGGCGCAGCTCACCGGCGTCGAGAGCCCGGAGACGCAGTACCTCTCCACCGCCGCGCTGGCGGTGGCGGGCTTCGTCCTCTACGCCCGGGAGCGGTCCTGGCCGCTGGTCGCTCTCGGGGTCGCCGGCGTGACCCTGGCCGTCCCCGAGGCGGTGTCGGACTGGACGGACGACGACCTCGGCGTCGCCGGCGGCGTCCTCGTCGCGGGGGTGAGCCTTCTCGTGGCCAGCGCGTTCGGCCTCCGCCTCCGCGCGACCACCGAGAGCCCCCCGGACGACGGCCCGGCTCCGCCGTAGGACGCGGCCCAGACGTGGGCGCGGCCCAGCGGCGTGGGGGTGGCTCAGTCGTGGGAACGGCCCAGCGGCGTGGGCGCGGCTCAGTCGTAGCCGAGCTCGTGCAGGCGGTCGTCGTCGATGCCGAAGTGGTGCGCCACCTCGTGGACGACGGTGATGCGGACCTCCTCGACCACCTCCTCCCGCGTCCCGCACAGGCGCAGGATGGGCAGGCGGTACACGACGATCCGGTCGGGAAGCACGCCCGCGTACGACTCGCCACGCTCGGTGAGCGGGATGCCCTCGTAGATGCCGAGCAGCTCGGGGTCGTCCGGGGGTGGCTCCTCCTCGACGAAGACGGCGACGTTGCGCATGACGCGGCCGAGCTCCTCGGGGATGCCGTCGAGGGCGTCCGTGACCAGGGCCTCGAACTCCTCCGGAGGGACATGCAGCACACGGCCAGTCTGGCTGGTCACACTGACCGTGACGTGTCGGGAGGGGCAGATGGGTAGGACGGCAGCGATGCGTGCCCGCCTCCGAGCCCTCCGACGCGCCCTCCGACGCCGGATCAAGCACCCGGCGCTCTGGCGGCGGCTCGAGATCGTCGCCGTGGCAGTGATCGGGGCCTGGCTCGGCATCCTCGCCTGGGGGCACGTGGACGCCGGGGTGGGCCCCGTGGAGACCCGGCTCGCGGTCGTGCCGAACCTGCACGGGGACAGCACCCTCGACATCGCCCCGCTCGGCACGCTCTCGATCGACTCCCACGAGGGGCCCGCCGGCCTCGGGGTCACGGTCAAGGAGGTGAGCCTGGAGGACGCCCGCGGGATCGTGGACGACCCGACGTCCCTCGACTCCCTCGGCGAGCAGCTCACCGACGACCTGCGCTCCGGCCTGATCCGGCTCGCCGGCACGTCCGCGGTCGCCGCGGTCACCGGGTCGCTCCTGCTGGGCCTGCTCGTCTTCCGCTGGCGTACGCCGACCTTGTGGGCCGGGGCGGTCTCCCTCGCCCTCGTCGCCACCACCGGCGGGGTCACGTACGCCACGTGGAACCCACGGTCCGTGGCCGAGCCCCGCTACACCGGGCTCCTCACCAGCGCGCCGTCCGTCGTCGGCTCGGCGGAGAGCCTGGTGTCGAACTTCAACCTGTACGAGACGCAGCTGGCCAAGATCGTCTCCAACGTGTCCCGGCTGTACGACGTGACCTCGACGCTGCCGGTGTACGAGCCCGGCGGGCGGGACACGATCGCGCTGCTGCACGTGTCCGACATCCACCTCAACCCGTCGTCCTGGGAGATCGTCAGGTCCGTGACCCGGCAGTTCCAGGTGGACCTGGTCGTCGACTCGGGTGACCTCTCCGACCACGGCACCACCACCGAGGACCAGTGGTTCACCCAGGGGATCGGCACCCTCGACGCCCCGTACGTCTTCGTCCGTGGCAACCACGACTCCGTGGACACGGCCCGCCTCGTCGCCAGGCAGCCCAACGCGACCGTCCTCGACCATCAGGTCGCCGAGGTGGCGGGGCTCCGCATCTACGGCGCGGGCGACCCCCGGTTCACCCCGGACAAGGAGACACGGGACAACCAGCGCCCGCTGACGATCCAGCAGTTCGGCCGCAGTGTCGCCCGCGAGGTGGCCCTCATCGAGCCCCCGCCGGACGTGGCCGTCGTGCACGACGACGAGGCGGCCGAGTACCTGGACGGCACCACCCCGCTGGCCCTGTCCGGGCACCGCCACGTCCGCAACACCTGGGTGATGGACGGCGGCATGCGGATGTTCCGGCAGGGCTCGACCGGGGGCTCGGGGCTGCGCGGCCTGGAGAAGGAGGAGCCGACCCCGATCACGCTGTCGGTGCTCTACTTCGACGCTTCGACACGGCGGCTGCAAGCCTGGGACGACATCACGGTGGGCGGCCTCGGGTTGACCTCCGCCGAGATCTCCCGCCACCTCGCGGAGGAGGAGAACCCGAGCCCGGACGAGTCGCCCGGGCCGCTCACCCCGACTCCCACCGGCAGCGTCCCCGGATCGACCCCGACCCCCGTCCCGGCCGGCACGCCGGCGAACCCGCCGGGCACCCCGGCTTCAACCGGGGAAGCCGCCCCGGGCGGATGATGCCGAACCGCTGGTGGTCGCGTCCGGGTGCCCCGTCCGGGTGCCACATTCGGCGGCCGCGGCTACCTCGGCGGAGGCCCCGCGAACCCGGCTCGGTGGTGGACGGCCCCGACGTCCCCTATCCTGATCCAGTCCCCGACGGCTGACGCCGTGGGCTGGCGCCCTCATCGTCTAGCGGCCCAGGACACCGCCCTTTCAAGGCGGCAGCACGGGTTCGAATCCCGTTGGGGGCACCGCGGAAATCCTCCTGTAGGGTTCCTGAACGCAAGGTCCTGTGGAGCAGCGTGGAGTGCTCGCCACCCTGTCAAGGTGGAGGTCGCGGGTTCAAATCCCGTCAGGACCGCCCACGTCCGACTCTCTTACCTGCGGAAACGCAAGGTAGAGGTCGGCGATCTTGCTTTTCGTAGCACCGTTGTAGCACGGGTGAGACGATCGCTCGCCCGGAGGAGGGCTCGCACAGCGGCCATGTGCACCGGCCTTGAAAGTCGGCAGGGCTCGCGCCCTCGTGGGTTCGAATCCCACGCCCTCCGCAATGCCCCGTGCCGGGCCCTCGGCATACCGTGTCGGCAGTGGACGTCCGGACCTTCCCCCCGCACCATCGCCCCGCCATCGAGGTCTGGGTCGACGGCCAGTGGTGGCCGGGGTTCCTCCGCAGCTGGCACCGCACGGCGGCCGGCTGGCTCGGCAACGTGACGTGGAGGACGGCGCCGGGATGGACTACGTCGGCTACATCCCGTCCGACGACCTACGCGAGCGGGCCTGAACGGCCGGCTACTCGAGCTCGTCCTTGTAGAGGATGCTCTTTACCGTGAAGAACCGCTCACCCTGCGCGTGCGGCGGCGGGGGAAAGGCGACGAGCACGACGAGGTCGCCAGTGGGCTCAAGTTGTGCATGGGTGGAATCGGTGGGCAGGTAGTCGCCGTACCAGTTGCCGTACCACTGCTCGTACGCGATGGACTGGATGAGTTCGTCGACCTTGTTCCGATCAGTGTCGGACCTCGCCCGCAGGGTCTTCCAGTCCTCGACGTAGTTCCGACCCTCCCGGTGCATGCGCAACATGACAGCCCCCTACTGACGCCTGGCTAGTACCTCCTCGACAGAGACCAGGTCGTCCGGGCTCTCGACGCGCGGAGCAGTAGCAGTGAAGGCGTCGTTGAAGACCTTGCTCGAGTGCAGGACCGCGGCATCCCTGGCTGCGCGGGCGAACCGACGCAGGTACTCGACGTCCTCGCCGGAGCGCTCGTAGCCGACGATGTACCGATAGAGCGTCGCGATCAATGAGCGCTGTGCCGTGTCCGGCAGGGTCAGGATGGCGTCAACCAGCCCACGAACTTCGGCGTCGGCCGGGTCAGGCAGGTTCTGGAACTCAAGCCCGGTGTCCATGATCGTTCTCCCCCATGTTCGTCCGATCATTCAGGACTAGTCGCAGGGTACGACAGCGGGCCCTGTTCGCCCGTCTTTGAGTCCTTGTCGGGGCGGTGACCTTCCGACGACGTTCCCCCACCTCCCGCAGGCGCGGCCGGGCTGTCGAGGGTGATCTCGCCACGACGGATCCTGGCAGGCACGGGCAATGCCCCGCCGGCCTTGTCCACAGGGGAGCGTCGGTCAGCCCGCAGCGCTGGACGCCGGGGGGCGTCCCGGGCGCCGCGTCCACTCCTGCCCGAAGAGCTCGATGCCGGCGCGTGTCCACAGGGGGCCCGTGCGCAGCTCGTACAGCGGGGTCGGGAAGTCCTCCCGCGCGCGCAGCTGGTGGAGGCGCTGCCTGGAGACTCCGAGGATCTCGGCGGCCTCCACCGCGGAGACGATGTCGGGGGCCTCGGGTGTGCTCATGGCACGCTCGAACTCGGCCCACGGCTGGACCTCGAACGTGTCCGGGTCGTCCAGGACCAGGCCGGCGGCCGTGGCCGCCTCCTCCAGTGCGTTGGCGGCCGCCACGACCGCGTCGGGGGCGCTCTTCTCGCCGAGCACGGTGAGCTGGGCCGACAGGCGCCGTCCGTCGGCGGTGAGCCCGAGCGCCGGGCTGTACCGCTCGAGCGCGGCGGTCAGGCTGTCCCAGGTCGCCTCGGTCGTTTCGCCGTGCAGGACGGGCGCGGACACGTGGACGGCCCACTCGTTGTGGCTCATGGCGTCCTCCCTGCCAGCCCCCGGCGCGGGGCCCCTCACCTCTTGGGTGGGGGCCACACGAACCCGGAGCGCCGGAGTAGTGCGATCAGGTTCGGCATCCACCGGGAGCCTGACGGGCTGCCGGGGAGCGTCACCGCGGGCTTGCTCTTGTCGGGCGGGTAGGCCATGGCGTGCCCACCCTTGCGGTCCTGGATCCTCCAGCCCTGGTCGACCAGCGCCTTGCGGATCTTGTCGATGTCCCTCATCCTCGCCCTTTCCCTTGCGTTGTGTCAAGGGTATAGGGAACAGGATACGATGTCAAGGGTTTTGCTCTGGACCAGGCATGGGGCCACGCGGTCGCCTGGGGACATGACGTGGCCGCTCCCGCACGGGGGTCGGGAGCGGCCACTCCTAGTAGCATCGGACTACCAGAGGCGTCACGCAAGGGGCCCACGATGGCGGAGCTGCGGTCGTACCGGGGTGCGGACGGACGGGTCCGCTCGTTCACCGTCGTGTGGCGGGTGGGCGGAGCGCGCGGCGCCCACTACGACCGGGAGCGCTTCGTCGTCCGCGCCGGACGGTCGGTGAAGGAGACCGAGCGTGACGCGCGCTCGTTCAAGGCCCGGGTCGAGGCCCACGGCCACCGTCGCCCGCCTGCTGACGATGTCGACGTCCCCGTGCCCGCCGGCGGGCTGAGTGTCGCGCTCATGCTCGAGGGCTACATCGCCGACCGCGCCAAGCGCGTGCGCTCCGACCGCACGCCGCACGACTACCGCCGCGACGCCGACCGCTGGATCGTGCCCGTCTTCGGCGAGCGCCTTGCGGCCGAGGTCGACGACGACGAGGTGCAGGAGTGGGTCGACTCGATCCCCCGCGCGCCCAAGACGGTCGCGAACCTGCACGGCGTGCTGTCCGGCGCGTACAAGTGGGCGATCCGCCGGCGCCGTAGCACCGGGGTCACTGTCAACCCGTGCGCCGGGACGGAGCTGCCCGCGCGCATGCGCACCGTCCGCTCACTGCGCCCGGGCGAGTGGGCGATCCTGTACCAGACCGCGCTTGAGGTGGACCCCGCGGCCGCGGACGTCCTGCTGTTCCTGGTGGGCACCGGCTGGCGCTGGTCGGAGGCCGCCGAGCTCCAGGTCCACGAGGTCGACCTCGATGCCGAGCCGCCCACGGTGGAGATGACCGCGGTGACCCGTCGTGGCGCGCACGGCTTCGCCCGCGTCGAGGATGCGAAGTCCTCCGCCGGCGTGCGCCGGGTGCGCCTCTCCCCCGGCCCGGCGGCCATGCTCGAGCGCCGCGTCGTCGGCAGGCAGCTCGGCGACTACGTGTTCACCTCGGCGCGCGGCGCGCGGCTGGACTACTCCGGGTTCCGCAAGCGCTGGGCGGCGATCGTCACCTCTGCGCAGGCCGCGGGGATGCGCGCGCACCCGACGCTGCACTGGCTGCGGCACACGCACGCGACGTGGCTGCTCGACGTCGGTGCTCCCATGGCCAGCGTGAAGACGCGGCAGGGCCACGAGTCGGTGACCACGACGGTGGACCTCTACGGCCGGGGCGTGGACGACACGTCGGTCGAGCACCTGGCCGCGTTCGAGGCGAGGGTGTTCGGCGGGCGGGCTCGGCTCCGGGCCGTGCCCGATTCCTAGATCTTTTTGGCTTTTCTGGTCGAACGATGGGAAATGCCCGACGCCGCCGGTAGCGTCCCTGACACAAGTAGTGGTCAAGGGTGGCAAATCGGGGGTGTCGGGTATGCGACGTGTGATGGTCGAGCCGCTGGGGGCGGACGTGCCGGCCGTGGTGCTGCAGGAGGCCGGGGACGAGCTGTGGATCGTGTCCGCACAGGCCCCGAGCGTCACCGTGGTGGCCGAGGCCCTGGACGCGCTGTTGCGGCGGCTGGAGGGGTGAGCCTCAGCCCTGGCCGGGGTCCCGCCGGTTGCGCCGTCTGCGCCGTCGGCGGGTCTCCGCCTCCTCCTCGATCTGCTCCTGGCGCAGAGCACGGGCACGTCTGGCCACGGCGTCGAGCCGCTCCTCGTCGAGGGACTCCAGGGTCGCGATGAGCAGGCGATACTTGTCGTCTCGGTCGCGGTGCTCCTCGATGCCGTACCCGGCGGAGAGGCCGGCGGCTTCCCGGACGGTGCGCTCGTCGAGGCGCAGCCCCTTGGCCAGCTTCGAGATCGTGTCGGGGCGTGGTGTCTGGCGGGCGCGTGCGCGCTTGGCCAGTGCGTTGACCGTCTGCCTCGGCAGGTCACCCCGCCGGGCGATCGAGCTGTACGTCTCGCCCGGATGCTCGGAGAGCCAGTCGGCGATCAACCGCTGTAGCGCGTTCATCGGCGCCCACCGTTCTCTGTCCATCACGGATGGCACGATGCCATGTCCGCGCATATCGGTCAGCCTCGGCAAGCAACTAGTGGCTACCCACTGTAGCGTCTGACCACTGTTGTTGGCCTCCTGTGTTATACCCGGTCGCCATGTCGACAGGCAACTAGAGACACGCCCTGTCATTCTCCGTTAGCGCTTGACTACCAACGGCGTCACGAGTAGAAACAGACCCGAACGGCGCAATCGAGTCCTCGGAAGGGAACCAGCGGCACCATGATCGAGAGCGACTACATCGGCGTCGGAGACCTGGCGGCCAAGTTCGGCATCAGCCCCGAGACCGTGCGCCGGCGGGTCGCCTCCCGAGCGTGGCCATCGACCCGGTTCGGGAAGAAGCTCCAGTTCAGCCCCGCCCAGGTGCGCCAGATCGAGAAGATCTGCGAGCGCCCGGCGGAGGGGGTCGTCAGCAACACCCGCTGACCTTCGCATGCCGTACGAGGCCAAGACAGATGGACAACCGCCAGCATGGGGGGCGTGAGAGATGGGACGAGCGGAGACGCTCGCGCAGATCCTGACCGACGCCGAGCAGCTCGACACGGATCGGCTCACCGAGCTGGCCGAATACGCCGAGCAGCTCCCCACCACAGACCCCAGCGCGGGGCACCCCCCCGCCCCCGCTGGACCGCCCCGGCCCCTGCAACCCCCGACGGGGGCCGGGGCGGACACCTCACAGGAGGAGCAGTGAGCCTCGTGCCCGACGACGAGCAGCGCCCGGACGAGCCGATCGACCTGGTCCCGGCCGAGGTCACCCCAGCGCCGAGCACGGCGTCGGTGGTGCGCGACTGCGTCCTCGCCGCGATCTGGGCGAGTGCGGTCGTCGCCGTCCTCTACATCCTCCTGGGCGGCTGACATGGGACTGATCCGCGGCGAGCGTCTCGCCGAGCGTCTCGCCGACCGGGCCTGGGACGTCGCCGAGCGGTGGCTCCCCGGCTGGCCCGTGGTCGCCGTCCTAGCCGCCGTGGTCGTCGCCGCGGCCGTCGTCAACGGCCAGGGCTACGTCGCGGTGGTGTTCGCCGCCGTGGCCTACCTGTGCTGGCTCGTCCACGTCACCGAACGCGCCGCCGCCGACCTGGAGGGCGAGCTCGACGACGTCCTCGAGGACGTGGACAGGTTCGCGCCGGCGAAGGCCGCGGCCGCCATCCGGGAGTGGCACAAGGTCCGCAGCGAGGTCGGGCTGTGAGCGCCGCACGGCGGGCCCTGTCGCGCTCCCGTACCGCCGCGCAGCCACGGGTCCGTAGCCGGCCCGAGCGGCGTCGCTCACTGGTGCGCTCCGGTTGGTCGCAGCCGTCGATGTCGCAGCGGCGCCTCGCACCCCCCTCGATCCTCACCCACATCGCTGTCAAGCGCGGCGACGCACGTCCCGTCCGAACACCCATCCACTGACCCCCCGGGGCCGAGGTGACACACCCCTTCCCTCGGCCCCGGGGCGTGCAAGGAGGAGCCATGGGGTTCAGCTACGTCGTGCACGTCGTCGAGACCGGCGACGCCGACAAGCCTGTCGACAGGTGGATCGGCCCCGCCGACTCCGACGAGGCCTGCGCCCAAGTGTTCGCCCACTGGGGCGCGGCCGGGGTGCAGCTGGTCGAGATGCACGCGCTGGAGCAGCCGGGCACGGTGCCGGCGCAGCGCGTGCGTGACCCGTTCGGGACCGTCCGGTGGAGGCGCACGTGACCCAGAACGTCACGCCGGAGCGCGGCGACCAGGTCGTCTACACCGGGACGGACACCGCCGGGCCGTGGCCGCGGCGGGGCGTGGACCCCGGTCTCGTCCTGGCCGCCGACGTCGACACGGTGGTCGTGGCCGACTACCGCGGCCGGGTCTGGTACGCCGCACCCGCCCTGGTCCGCGTGGTCGCGAAGGCCACGTACGAGGCAGTGCCGTCGTGACCTGCACCTGCCAGTGGGTCGCCGCCGCGTGGCCGGTCGACCGGGTCGCGACCCCGGCAGACGAGCGCGACGGGCTGGTCCGCCGGGGCGTCGCCCGTCCGCCCGGCTACGACACGCGGGTCACCCCCATGTTCAGCCTCAAGAGCGTCGAGGATCGGGGCAAGGGCTACGGCGTCGTGTTCGGCGTGGACGTCCCCGCCGACGCGACCTTCACCCCCGAGGGGCTGCTGCCATGAAGGCCCCGCTGCCCCGGATGGTCACGCCGTGCGCGGACCTGGTCGCCCTGCCGGACACCTCCGAGTGGCACGAGCTGCGGCGTACCGGGGTCACCGCGAGCGAGATCGCCGGTGTGCTCGGCCTTGCCCCCGACTCATGGCTGTCCCCGTTCTCGCTGTACTGGCGGAAGAAGGGCGCGGTCCCCGACGTCATCGAGACGGAGTCCATGCGCTGGGGCAAGCGTCTGGAGGCCCCGGTCGCGGACGAGTTCGCCGACCGTCACCCCGAGTTCCAGGTCATCGAGACCGGGCTCGTTCGCAACCGCGAGCGGCCCTGGCAGCTCGCTACCCCTGACCGGCTGCTCTTCGAGAGCCGCGAGCACTCCCTGATCTCCCCGGTCGCACCGCTCGAGGTGAAGACGGGTGCGGACTACGCCGGGGAGTGGGGCGACGAGGGCACCGACGAGATCCCCGTGTACTACCGCTGTCAGGCGCTGTGGCAGGCCGACACGCTCGGCCTCGAGCGCACGCACGTCGCGCTGCTCGGCGACGGCCGGCGCTACCGGGAGTACGTCGTCGAGCGCGACGAGGGCGACCTGTCCCTCATGCGCGACGAGGCGGAGGAGTTCCTGCGTCGGCTCGACGAGGACCGGCCCCCGCCCGTCGACGGCGCACCGTCCACGCTCGCCGCGCTGCGGCACCTCCACCCGACCGTGGCGGACTACGACGTCGAGGTGTCCCGCACACGCCGTGACGCGTACACGGCGGCGTGCCGCTGGTACGCCCGCGCCGAGGCCGCGAAGAAGCGCGAGGAGGCCCGGCTGCGGTCCCTGATCGGCGACGGCCACCGCGCCGTCCACGACGGCGAGCCCGTCGCGACCCGGGTCGTGTTCGACCGCAAGCCGTACGAGGTCGGGCCGACCACGGTCCACCAGCTCCGCGCCGCCAAGAGGAAGGCCCGCACCCCATGACCCGTCAGACCGTCACCGGAGCCGTCGCCAAGCGCGACGAGAACGAGAAGCAGGGTGCGGCAGCACTCGTGGAGCAGTACCGGGGCGACTTCGCCACGGTGCTCCCGTCCCACATCAAGACGGAGACCTGGGTTCGCCTCGCGGTCGGCGCGCTGCGCCGCGACCCGGCGCTGCTCGAGGCCGCGAACAACGACCCGTACCGCTTCCTCGCCGTGCTGCTCGAGGCGGCCCGCAAGGGCCTCGAGCCGGGGACGGAGCAGTACTACCTCATCCCCCGCAAGGAGAGGGGCGTCTCGAAGGTCCAGGGGATCGAGGGCTACCAGGGCATCGTCGAGCGGATCTACCGGGCCGGCGCGGTGTCCTCTGTCGTCGTCGAGGTGGTCCGGCAGAAGGACGGGTTCAGCTACCGGCCCGGCCGTGACGAGCGGCCGATCCACGACGTGGACTGGGACGCCGAGGACCGCGGCGCGCTGCGCCTCGTCTACGCGTACTGCGTGATGCGCGACCGCGCCACGTCGAAGGTCGTCGTGCTGAACAAGGCCAAGGTCATGGAGGCCAAGGCCAAGTCGGACGGCGCCAAGTCGGACTACTCCCCGTGGAACACCCACGAGGAGGCCATGTGGCTGAAAACAGCTGCCCGGCGCCTGGAGAAGTGGGTGCCGACGTCGTCGGAGTACCTGGCCCACCAGCTCAAGGCGGCCGTGGAGGCCGACAACCTGCGCCGTCCGACCACGGAGCCCGCCCAGCCCGCCACCCCGTCGGTCAGCGGGCTCGCTGAGGCCGAGCCGGTGGACGCCGAGGTCGTCGAGGACGCCGACCCACAGCCCGAGCCGACGGAGGGCTGAGGCATGGCCACGTACCCCATCCAGGTCGCCGACCCGATCCAGGTCGGCATCGGCGAGCGGCTCCGTCAGGTCCGCAACGACCTGGGCTGGTCGCTGCAGGACGTCGCGGTGAAGTCTGCCGGGCGGTGGAATCCGGTCGTCGTCGGATCGTACGAGCGCGCCGACCGCAACCCGAGGGCGTCGACGGTGATCCTGCTCGCCGAGCTCTACGGGGCCGATCCGGCGTGGGTGCTGCTCGGCGACGCCGTCGCGGAGGCCCGGCGCGAGGCCAAGCGGGCAGCCATCCGTCTCGCGCAGACGGTGCGGGAGCTGTCCGCCGTGACGGACCGGCTCGGCGTAGCGCTGTACGAGAGCCGGGAGGGCTGAGCCATGGGGCCGTACTGCCAGTTCTGCGACCGGCGGTGCTTCGTGCTGCGGGTGCTCCCCGACGGCACGTCGCTGCTCATGGCGACGTGCCCGCGCGGCATGGGTCACGACCGGTCTGTGACCGGACACACGCATGAGACCGCCCGGAATCTGCTCACCGACCCGGAAGCCGTGGGGGGCTGAGAGCCGTGCTGGTCACCTTCGAGCGCATCGGCAGGACGCACGTCGTGGAGCCGCTCATCGTGGACGACGGCTCCTCGAAGGAGCAGATCGAGGCCGCCGTCCTCGCCCACGCCCGCCCGTACCTCGTCTCCCGCGGCGTCGACGTCGTCGTCGAGCCCGGCCTGACCCGCGGCGTCATCTTCTGCGGGCTCCGCAACGGAGGCCAGTTCACGATCCAGCGCGATTCAGCCACCCAGGAAGGGGCGTCGTGACAGTCGACAAGAACACCGGCGAGATCCAGGGGGACGAGCCGCGCGTGCGCCCGTTCGCCGACTTCCTCCTCGAGCAGTCCTCCGGGCACACCCACGGCGAGCTCGGCGAGGGCCTGCACGACCTGATCGCCCGCGTGCAGGACACGGGCAAGAAGGGCTCGCTCACGCTGACCGTCGTCGTCGAGCCCATGAAGGGCGACACGTCGACCCTCGTGGTCACCGACGAGATCAAGCTCCGCCTGCCCGAGCACGACCGCAAGGGCTCGGTGTTCTTCACCGACCGCGACGGCAACCTGACCCGCCACGACCCGCGCCAGCTGCACCTCCCGCTGCGCGAGGTCGCCAGCGAAGCCCACCCCGACCCCGAGAACCTCAAGGACGTGCAGTGACCGACATCGACCCGACCCCGCTCTTGTCCAGTACCGCTTCGGACACGCAGGCTGCGCTCGACGCCGGCCTCGGCCTGGCGACCCCGCACGGCCTCGGCGTCGAGGGGACTGGCTACGAGCTGGGTCGCTTCTACGCCGTGACCGTGCCCGCCGGCGGTGAGCTCCAGGTCGTCGACCTCGAGGAGGCCGCCGACCGGTACCGCTCCGAGCCGCGACGGAAGACGGGCAACGTCACCGTCTACGACGCCGCCTCGTTCGTGGGCTACCTGGCCAAGCACGGGCTCGCGCAGACAGAGGTGTACGCCGACGTCCGCGCGCAGTCCCTGGTCGCCGTGGTCAACGGACACGAGAAGAGCGACGAAGATGGATGGGAAGGTCTCGCCGGGTGGGGAGACCACCGGGTGACCCTGCGCCTGTTCACGACCCCCGCGTGGGATGCGTGGATCCGCCGGGACCGTGAGATCGGCGGACAGGTCGACTTCGCCGAGCACGTCGAGGACCGCCTCGTCGACGTGGTCAACCCGCCCGGGGCGACCATGCTCGAGCTGGCGCAGACCTTCCAGGCGACGACCAAGGTCGCGTTCGAGTCCTCGAAGCGGCTCTCCTCCGGCGAGCGCCAGCTCGAGTACCGGGAGCAGCAGCAGGCCTCCGCCGGCCGCAAGGGCGACGTGACCATCCCCGACACGTTCGAGCTGGGGCTCGTCCCGTACGAGGGCGCCGAGCGGTACAAGGTGACCGCACGGCTGCGCTACCGCATCGCCGAGGGCAGCCTTCGGATCGGTTACGTGCTCGACAGGCCCGAGGAGGTCCTGCGCTCGGCGTTCGCCGACATCGTCGCGTTCGTCGAGTCAGGGATCTCCCACCCTGTGTACCGGGGCGTCCCGGCGTGACCGCTGCCGTGCTCGTGGTGGGGCTGCTGGTCGTGGCGTTGCTCGCCGCGACCCGCCCCCGCACGGTCACGGCCGTCCTCGCCCCCTCTGAGCCTCCCCCGCCGGCGTCGCCTCACGAGCCGGTCTCGCCGCCGGCGGGGGAGTTCACCTTCCTGCACAACGGCGACCACGGGTACGTGTTCGTGCCGAGCCACCGCCAGCACCGCCTCGTCTCCGTCCGGAACGAGCTGGCCGCGCGCGGATGGGCGGTCGAGGTCGAGTCGCCGTGGTTCGACTGGCACCAGGACGGACCTGCACCTGTCGGGTACCGCCTCTACGTCCGGAGGTGCGCGTGACTGCCACGCCCGAGCTGACCCGGACTGCCCGGTCCGGGGGCCTGTCGTGACCCCGGGGCTGCGCCTGTCCGCCTCCGAGCTGACCGAGGCCGACCTGGGCGCGCTCTACGACGAGCTGGACGCCCTGCGCGACACCAAGCGGGCCGTGCTGCTCGCCGAGTGCGGCAACGGCGAGCGCCACGCCGACTGGCTCCTCGCCCGCGGCCACGGCCGGGCCTGTCGCGAGGTCCGACGCCTGGCCGCGCGGCTGTCCCGCGTGGCCGAGGGGAGGCCCACGTGAGCCCGAGACCCAGCAAGGTCGACGCGGACGAGGTCCGCCGGCTGCGCGCCATGGGCGAGACGGACGCGGCGATCGCGACCCGGCACGGCGTGACCGTCGGCGCGGTGCAGCGAACGATCGAGCGCCACCCTCTTGAGAAGCGGGGGGGGGCATGGCTGAGGTGACCCCGGCCCCGTACCCGGACTTCGACGGCACGCAGGCCTGCGTCGAGGAGGCCACGGAGACGTTCTTCCCGCTCGGGCCTGCACACCCGGGTGAGCCCTCCGTACGCCGTCTCGAGGCGCAGGCGAAGCGGGTCTGCGCCGGCTGCCCGTTCCGCCGGCCTTGCCTGGCCTACGCGCTCACCCACTCCGAGGCCGGGATCTGGGGCGGGACGACAG
Source organism: Actinomycetes bacterium (assembly GCA_050743265.1). Lineage (GTDB taxonomy): Bacteria > Actinomycetota > Actinomycetes > JBOGEN01 > JBOGEN01 > JBOGEN01. The sequence continues at coordinate 12,870 of JBOGEN010000045.1, read as the reverse complement.
AGAAGGAACGCGACGAGCTCCGCCGCCGGCACGGGATCACGGTCGGCGCTCTCAACGTCGCCGTGCCCATCCAGCTGGCCGCGACGCCACCTCCGCCGTCCCGCATGCCCCGCGAGGCCATGCGGGCCCTGCAGGCCAGGTATGAGGAGAGGCTGACATGACGACGAACGCGCTGGAGTCCGCCCTGGCCGACGCCGACGAGCTCCTCGCCGCCCCACCGGTCGCCTCCGAGCCCGAGACCGGTGACCGGCCCCCGCCGTACGTGACCGCGCTGCCGGCGGCCGCGCTGTTCGCCGACCAGGGCTACCAGCGCCCGCTCGACGAGTACCGGGTGGCGAAGATGGCCGAGACGTTCGACGCGACCCTGCTCGGCGTGCTCGAGGTGTCCGACCGCGGTGACGGCTCCTACGCGGTCATCGACGGCGGGCACCGCCTCGCCCTGGTCCGCGACGTCATCGGCCCGGACGCGCATCTGGTGTGCAACGTGCACCGCGGGCTGTCCGTGGCCGAGGAGGCCCGGCTGTTCTACCAGGTCGACGTCGCCCGGCGGGCGCTGACCGGGTGGGACCGCTGGTGGGCCCGCCGAGGCGCGGGTGAGCCGGCCGTCCTCGACATCGAGAAGGTGGTCGAGGCCCGCGGGCTGCGGGTGGCCCCGTCGACGAAGGACGGCACGCTACGGGCGACCAGGGCCTGTGAGCACATCGTCGCGCTCGGCGGGCTGGACCTGCTCGACTCGACGCTCACCGTCGCCCTGGCCGCGTTCGGCCCGGTCGCCGACGCCGTCGACGGCACGCTGATCCACGGCGTCGCCCTGGTCCTCGACGAGTACGCGGGTGAGGTCGACGTGACCCGGCTGACCGAGCAGCTCAAGACGATGCCGCCGCGGCAGGTCAAGGCCCGGGCCGCGCTGCTCCGCGAGGCCCACAAGGGCCAGCTGGCACGCCTGGTCGCCGCGGTCTTCGTGGAGCGGTACAACGCCGGGCCGGGCCGCAAGGTCGAGGACTACCTGACCCGGGTCAAGCCGCAGTCAAGGACGAAGCTCCACGGCTCCGTGGAGCGCCGGAACGCGGCGATCCGGCTCTGGGCCAAGCGCACCGGGTATCCGCTGAACGCCCGCGGCGACGTCACGAAGGCCGCCCGATCCGCGTACGACGCGGCGCACCCGCAGGAGCAGGCGTGAAGCGGGACCTGACCGCGCAGGAGGTGCGGGTCCTCGAGCTGTTCGCGCACGGCTTCACCCGGGACCAGGTCGCCCACCGGATGGGCCTGTCCCCGCACACGGTGAAGTCGCACCTGGCCCGCATCTACGACGCCCTGGACGCCCGTACGTGCGCGCACGCCGTCGGCATCGCCTACCGGTGGGGACTGCTCGGGGTCGCACCGCGCACGAACGGTGACGGCCGGGTCGTCTTCCGCGGCGGGGAGCGGGTCGGATGAGCGCACTGCGAGGCCTCGCCCGAGGTCCCGACGCGGCCCTGTTCTGGCCTGCCGCGGCCCTCGGCGCGGCCGTGTGGGCTCTTGGCTTCGCCGCCGCGTGGGCCTCGATGCGGTCCCAGGACGACGACAACGGGCTCGACCCGTACAGAGAGGAGCACGAGTGAGCCTGCCGTGGGTTCGCCTCGACGCCGCGTTCCCGGGCAACCGGAAGGTGCTGTCACTGACGCGGCAGAAGGAGGGGCATCGCGCGGTCGCCGTGTTCGTGTTCTCGCTCGCCTACGCCGGCCAGCAGGGCTCGGACGGCCATGTGCCGGCGTACGCGCTGGGCATCATCCACGGCCGTGGGTCGGACGCGGACCGCCTGGTCGACGCCGGGCTCTGGCACGACGCCGGTCACGACTGCAAGCGCTGCCCCCAGCCTGACAGCGGCTCGTACGTGATCCACGACTGGCCGGAGTACCAGCCGACCGCGGCGACGAGGGCGGGCCTGTCCGAGCGCGGACGCCGCGCCGCGAATGCGCGCTGGCATCGGAACGGCACGGGTGATGCACATGCATGACGCATGCGCGATGCACTGCGAGCCGCACTGCGAGCCGCATGCGCGCTGCTTTGCTACGTACGTACGGACGTACGGACTAACGTACGTACACCTTCTGCAGGAGAAGATCCTTCACCTCCGTAGCGCGCGGGCGCGCGCCCTCGGCGTCGGGACGAGCTCGTGACCGGGCCGGAGGCTGCGAAGGCCCGCGACGACGCGATCCGCGCCCTCACCCACCGGGCACGCGACGCCGGCATAGCCGAGCCCGAGGTGTTCGCAGTCGAGTACGTCGCCGTGCTCATGCACCAGGGCTGGCGTCCCGTCCCGGCTCTCGAACCCGCCACCGTGGACTGGCGTGCCCCCGTGCAGGCGACCCCGCCGAACGAGGCGTTCACGACCGCCCGAACGGCGATCGCCAACCACGCCGTCTGCCCGGTATGCGGGAAGCGCCTCGTCCCACGCAACGACGGCATGCAGCGGGCCCACACCGACCAGGCCCGCCGGTCCTGCCCCGGCTCACACCAGCCCACCGTCGATGTCGAGGAGCCCTCCGATGGCTGACACGCCCCCCGCGTTCACCGTCAAGGTGTGGGGCCCCACCGGCGGCCTCCTGTTCGACGGGCAGGTCCGCGCCGACGGGGACTACCTGCGCCTAGAGCACGAGGCCAACATGTCCTCCCGGGTGCACCTGCGGGCCACCGCGACGGCTCACACCGACGGCCTGCACGAGGCCAGACACGGAGACCAGCCGTGACCCGGGAGTCCTGCGGCACCCGCATCGGCCTACGCCTCCACCAGGCCCACGCCGAGGTCGCCTGCGCCGACTGCCGCCGCGGCGCCCTCGTACGCGAGCTCGAGCTCGAACGCGTCCCCGCGCGGCTCCCCGCCCCCCTGCCCATCTGGCCGCAGAACCCAGTCGTCCCAGACCCCGACCTTGTGACCGCCGAACGCCGGCGGGTCCTGGAGGACGCATGACCTGCACCGCCGTGACGGCGATCGGCGACGGCCCCGTCCTCGTCGAACGCCGCTGCGCCCTCGAAGCACCCCACGACGACACACGGCACCTCGCACCCGAGACGGACACACTCGAGGAGGTCTGGTGGTGAAGGCCAAGTGCCCGCTCTGTGGACGCCCCGTCCACGGCACCAGCATCTGCAGCGGCTGCCAGCAGGTCCTCGCGCGCGAGCTGGGCGACGTCGCCGCCCTCATCGAAGCGCTGCCCTGCCCCGCCTGCGGCGACCCCCAGGCCCGGTACCAGACCCACACCATCGAGGCCCGCCGCCTCGTTGGCGGCCGCGAGGTCGTCGACCTGGTCCTCGCACCTGAGCACACCGGACGGCGCACCGGGCAGGGTGCGCTCGGGCTCGGCGCGGCCCTCACCGAGGCCCGTCTCGGGCAGACCCGGATGGGCACCGGCAACGGCCGTCGCTCCACCGACTACACCCCGCGCATCGGGCTCGACGCCCGGACCGTCTACCGCGACCTGCGCGACACCCTGGCCACCTGGATACGCGACATCGCTGAGACCCACGGCCACCAGCTGCCCACCCGCGGCACACCCACCGCCCTGTCCGCCTGGCTGCTCACCCACATGGGCGACGTCCGCGTGCACCCCGCAGCCGACGAGATCGCCACCGACATCGCACGGGTGGTCGCCAGGGCCCGGCGCGCAGTCGACCGGCCCCCGCAGCGCTGGTACGCCGGGCAGTGCTCGGCCACCACGGACGACGGGCCTTGCCCGACCGACCTCTACGCCGACCCCGAGAAGTCACACATCCGCTGCCCCACATGCGGGACCGAGCACGAGGTGAAGCAGCGACGCCAGTTCCTCCTCGACGCCGCGTACGACCAGCTGCTCACCGCCCACGAGATGGCCCGCGCCGTCTCCGCGCTCGGCGACGTCGCGCTCACCCCCGAGCGGATGCGCCAGTGGGCCAGCCGAGGGCGGATCCTGCCCCACGGCGTGAACCACGAAGGCCGGCCCACCTACCTCGTCAGTGACGCCGTGGACCTGCTGGCCCAGGACGCCACACGGACACGACGTGACGTGTCCAGGCCGAGCCGCCGTGCTAGCGTTGTCACGCTGATCACCACGGCAGAGCTGTCTCCTCAGCCAGCCGGTGCCACGCCGTGAGCCTCCTGCCCGGCGAGGACAAGGCCCCGCTCCGCTGCCCCACCTGCGGTGGTGGCACCGTCGACCACTGCCCCCCAGCCGTCAGCGTGCACCGCGTCCAAGGGTCCTGCGTCTGGCGCAAGTGCGACCTCTGTCGCCTGGCCATCGCACCCGGCCTGTGGCCGAGCCACGGCGGCCTCGGCCCCATCCGCACCATGCACCTCGACCAGCCCGCAGCCCACGACCCCACCGACGGTGCGTGATGGCCACGACCACCGAACGCGGCTACGGCTGGGACCACCAGCGCCAACGGCAGGCCGCCCTCGCCGAGCTCGGCGTCACCGGCGTGGCGCCCTGCCCCATCTGCGGCGAGGCCATGACCCTCGACATGCACCTCGACTACGACCACGTCATCCCCCTCGCCCTCGGCGGCCGCGGACCCAAGCGGCTTACCCACCGCTCGTGCAACCGCCGACGCGGCCAAGCCCTCGGCCAGAAGCTCCGGCGCCGGCGAGTCATCGCCTCACGGCAGTGGTAGACGTTCAGTGGTAGACGCACCTGGGTGAGGACCGCGAACATTCAGTACATGACGGATGACACACAGGAATCACTGAGAGTCACACCGACCGAGCGAGTCGACGGAGACTCGATGCTCGATGTACTCGTCCGGATGGCCGACGGAGAGCACGCTCTCGAAAGTGAGATCACCCTCGTGTTCGGTGGCAGCGTGGTCAGCGGGACATTGGTCGGTCCACGTCGCTGGCTGGCCAGCCTCACAGAGCAGGTTTCCACGTCCCCTTCGTCGTCAGGGACCAAGTCGTTCATCCAGGAGTTCACCGACGCCAACCTGAAGTTCCGCGACGAACAGGACAACCAGAACCCCGATGCTCCCGCTCACTACGCGTACATACACCTCCGGGACGCGAGCATCTGGCAAGGGGCACAACGCCTGTCTAGCGACATCCACTGGCGTGGACGGATCACCGAAGTCGACGGCTGGAATTTCGGGTCGCTGAGGTAACACCCGAGTTTTTGATCTACGTCGCCACATGACCCCCGTCAGTCAAGATTTCTCTCCCCGCTCACCGTGAGGCCCGCTTGCAAGAGCGAGCAGTGCGCTTGCAGCCGCTAGCAGAGGGGCGTCGATGGCCTGCATCTGGCATGCCGCGGCCGACGGCGACCGGCGCGCGACGCTGGAGGCGTTGCGGGACAAGCTCGCGGCCCGGATGGACCGGAACGGGGAGGGTGAGATCGACGACCGGGCGCTCGCTCCCGTCGCCAGGCAGCTCTCCGAGGTGATGCGCGAGATCGAGTCGCTCGCACCCCCCGAGGAGTCGACCCTTGACGAGCTCGCCAAGCAGCGCGCCGCCCGCCAGGGCCGTGCGCGGGGTGCGAAGGCCGCGCCACCGAAGCGTGCCGCCAAGAAGGGCGTCGGCGGGGCAAGAGGCGGTACAGCTCGCGGCAAGCGCGGGTCTGCACCTTGACCCGTGGCAGGCCGACGTCCTGGACGGGGCGCTGGGTGAGCGCCCGGACGGGAAGTGGGCGGCGTCCGAGGTCGGCCTGATCGTCCCTCGCCAGAACGGCAAGGGCGCGGTGCTCGAGGCGAAGGCGCTGCACTCGCTGTTCCTGGCCGGCTCGCGGCTGATCCTCTGGTCGGCGCACGAGTTCAAGACGGCCCGCGAGGGCTTCCTACGGGTGCGGCACCTGATCGACAACACCGACGACCTGCGCCGGCGGGTGGCCCGGGTCCGGGCGGCTCACGGCGAGGAGGGCATCGAGCTGCTCTCGGGGGCCCGGTTGAACTTCCTCGCCCGCTCGAGGGGCTCGGGCCGCGGCTTCTCCGGGGACGACGTGCTCTTCGACGAGGCGTACGCGCTGAACGACGAGCAGATGTCGGCGATGCTGCCCACGCTCTCGGCCCGCCCGAACCCGCAGGTCTGGTACACCAGCTCGGCCCCGCTGCCGGGCTCGGCGGTGCTGCGCCGGCTGTGCCTGCGCGGCCGGGCCGGGGGCAAGGGGCTGGCGTACGCGGAGTGGTGCGCGCTCCGCAGGGCTGTCACCGGTGACCGGCGGGCTCTGGCCGCGGCCAACCCGGGCCTCGGGATCCGGCTGACGCTCGAGTCGGCGGAGCGCGAGCTTGGCGCGATGTCCGACGAGGACTACCGGCGCGAGCGGCTCGGGATCTGGCGCGAGGACGAGGTCGAGGCCGTGATCGACGCCGTGACGTGGGCCGGGCTGGTGGACCAGCGGCAGAACGCCACGGCCACGCCGGCGTTCGGCGTGGACGTCACCCCGGACTACAAGTGGGCGACGATCGCCGCGGCGACCCGCTGGGAGGACCGTAAGGGCCACGTCGAGGTCGTGGACCGCCGGCCGGGCACCCGGTGGGTGGTCGAGCGGCTGGCCGAGCTGGACGCGCGGTGGCATCCGTGCGCGACCCTGCTGGACCCGCGCTCCCCGGCCGGGACGCTGCTGCCCGACCTGGCCGAGGCCGGGGTGAAGGTCGAGGCGGTGAACGGGACCGAGTTGGCCCAGGCGTGCGGGGCGTTCTTCGACGCGGCCATGTCCGACGAGCTGCGCCACCTCGACCAGCCCGAGCTCAACGCCGCGCTCGAGGTTGCCGCGACCCGGCCGCTCGGGGACGCGTGGGCGTGGACACGGCGCGGCTCGGAGGGTGACATCTCCCCGCTGGTGGCGGTGACCCTGGCGCTCTACGGCTACGCCGTGTGGGGCCCGCAGACCTACGACGCGCTGGACAACATCTGGTGAGAGGAGCACGCGGTGGTCCGACTCGTCGCCCGCCTGCGGCGCTTCTCGCTCGGGGCCGCCACAGCCGCCGGCACGACGGTGCGCCTCACCCGCCGCGTCCTGCCCGGCCTGGCCGGTCTGGTCCTGGTGTCCTACGGGGCGTGGCTGGCCTACGAGCCGGCGGGGTTCATGACGGCCGGCGGGCTGCTGCTGGCCGACCGGCTGCGTGAGGACCGCTCGTGAGTTTCCTCTTCGGCGGCCGACAGAAGCGATCCGAGGCCTTCGCCGGGCTGGGCCCACCGATCCCGCGCAACTCCGAGCAGGGCACCTGGGGCGGCTCGTTCGACCGGGTCGACCTGCGCCGGGCGGAGGCCTCGCTGCAGAAGGTCGCCGTGTGGGCCTGCGTCGACCTGATCACGACGACCACCTCCGAGCTGCCGCTGGACCTGTTCCGCAACGCCGAGGACCGCAAGCCGTTGGGGCTGCCGGGGTGGCTGGACGACCTCGACCGCACCGGGCAGGGGCTGGCGGACTGGACGGCGCAGGCCCTCCTCTGCTGGCTGCTGCGGGGGAACCTGGTCGGCACGGTCCCCGAGTGGGGCCCCGACGGCCCGCGGGCGATCCTGCTGTACCACCCGGACCAGGTATCGGGCTGGTACGACCCGGTCGACGGGCTGCCCCGGTGGCGTGGACCGCGAGGGCCGCTGAACCCCGTCGACGTGTTCCACCGGCGCACGCACCCGGTGCCCACCCAGCTGCTCGGCCTGTCCCCCATCTCGCACTGCGCGGCGACGATCGGGCTGGGCATCCAGGCCGAGCGGTACGGCTCGCAGTGGTTCACCGACGGGGCGCATCCGTCCGGGCTGCTGGTCAACTCTGAGGTCGACCTGAAGGCGCGTGACCCGGAGTCGGGCAAGAGTGCCGCCGAGGTCGCGAAGGAGCGGTTCATGGCCGCTCTGCGCGGGTCCCGTGAGCCACTCGTCCTGGGAAAGGGCTGGTCCTTCCAGGCCATCCAGGTCAACCCGAACGAGTCCCAGTTCCTCGAGACGCAGAAGTTCACCGGTGCGCAGTGCTGCCGGATCTTCGGGCCGGGCCTGGCCGAGCTGCTCGGCTATGAGACGGGTGGGTCGCTCACGTACGCGAACGTGGAGCAGCGCGGAATCGACCTGCTCAAGTTCGTCATGAACCCGTGGCTACGCCGTATGGAGCGGCTGCTGTCCTCACTGCTCCCGGACCCGCAGTACGTCCGCTTCAACCGGGACGCCCTGCTCTCGACGTCGGCGCTGGAGCGGTGGCGCAAGCACGAGATCGCGCTGCGGAACCGGGCCACGACCGTCAACGAGGTCCGCGACATCGAGGACATGCCCCCCGTCGAGTGGGGCGAGGAGCCGAACGCGCAGGGCGCCGCCCCGCAGACCGTGACTGTCGAGGAGTGAGCGTGGACAAGTCCCAGCGGAAGAAGATCACGGGCACCGTGCAGCGCTCGTACGCCGTCTCGCTGCAGGTCCGCAAGGCGGCCGCCGGCTCCGAGACGGCCACGGTGGAGGGCTACGCCTCGGTCACCGAGCAGCCCTACACCATGTACGACTGGCTGGGCCCGTTCACCGAGGTGATCCGCGCCGGGGCGTTCGAGAAGACTCTCTCGGAGAACCCGCAGGTGCAGCTGCTGCTCAACCACCGCGGCCTGTCCATGGCCTACACGAGGGCGGGCACCCTGCGCCTGTCCGAGGACGACACGGGCCTGCACATGTCCGCGGACGTGAACGCCTCCCGCGGCGACGTCGCCGACATGCTCGCCGCGCTGGAGGACGGCGCGGTCGACGAGATGTCCTTCGCGTTCCGCATCGTGAAGGGCATGTGGACCCCGGACTTCGAGCAGTACGACATCTCCGAGGTCGACATCCACCGCGGCGACGTGTCCGTGGTCAACTTCGGCGCGAACGACGCCACCACGGTCGCCGCCCGCGCGCTCGACGTGGTCGAGCACCTCGAGGGCGAGGACCTGCGCGCCGCGCACGCCCGCCTGACCGCCCGCCTCGCCGAGGCGGACACCGACCCCAAGCCCGAGCGGGGCCACCTGGCCTCGCTCGCCGCCGCGCGGCTCTCGCTGCTCGGCTGACGCCTGCACGACCGCACGCCGGAGCACGAGCCGGAGCACGAGCCGGAGCCCGGTCACGGGCCACCACTCGCAGCCACCACTCGCAGCCACCACTCGGGAGACGCAGGCGCGACCCCCATCCGATGGAACCCAGAAGGGAATCCACCATGCTCGAGTACCTGCGCCGCCAGCTCGCGGCGCTCCTGGAGCAGAGGGCCGCGTCCAAGGCCGCCGGTGAGGCGATCGTGGAGCGCGCCCAGGCCGACAAGCGCGACCTCTCCGACGAGGAGCAGCGCGAGGTCGACCAGGCGATCGCCGACGTCGAGAAGCGCGACGAGGAGATCCCTGCCCTGCAGGAGCGGATCAAGAAGGCCGAGGAGGCCGAGACGCGCGCCGCGGCCGCCGGCCAGGCCCGCGCCGGCACCCTGCCGGCCGACGGCCCCGCCACGGTCACCTCCGAGCCCGACGTGTACGCCCGCGGCGGGCAGACGTCGTACTTCCGCGACCTCGCCTCCGCGGCCGGCCTCCTCGGCGACCAGCGCGCCGCCGCGGACCGGCTCACCCGCTCGTCAAAGCAGACCGCCGACCAGCTGCGCCAGCGCGCGGCCAAGGGCGACCTGCAGGCCCGCGCGCTCAACCTGTCCGACGGCACCGGCGGCGAGCTCGTCCCGCCGCTGTGGCTCATGGACGAGGTCGTGCAGCTCCGCCGGGCGAAGCGGGTCGTGGCCGACCAGCTCACCGGCCGTCCGCTGCCGACCGGCACCGACTCGATCAACCTGCCGAAGATCGCCACCGGTACGGCGGTCGCCGACCACACGATCAACGCCGCCGTGCAGGAGACCGACTTCACCACGACCGCGGTCGAGGCGAAGGTCCACACGGTGGCCGGCGGGCAGACCGTGCCGCTCGAGCTGATCGAGCAGTCCCCGGTGAACATCGACGACTTCGTGCTCACCGACCTGGCCGGTGACTACAACACGAAGGTCGACGTGTACGTGCTCACGTCGAACTCGGCCGGCAAGCGGGGCCTGCTCAACGTCACCGGCAAGATCGCGGTGACCTACACCGACGCGACCCCGACCGTGGGCGAGCTGCACCCCAAGGGCGCCGACGTCGTCCAGCAGATGGCCTCGACGCTGTTCGCGGTTCCCAACAAGGTGTTCATGCACCCGCGGCGCTGGTACTGGTACACCGCGGCCGTGGACTCACAGTCCCGGCCGCTCGTGCTGCCCGCCTCGCACATGCCGCAGAACGTCCTCGCGTCCATGCAGAACGTCATCGCCGAGGGCTTCGTCGGCATCACCGCGCAGGGCCTGCCCGTCTACATCGACCCGAACATCCCCACGGGTCTCGGGACGGGCACGGACGAGGACGTGATCCTCTACGTCGACTCCGACCAGCTCTACCTCTACGAGGGGAGCCCGCGGGCGGAGGCGTTCCGGGAGACGTCGGCGAAGACGATGCAGGTGTTCTTCCGCCTCTACAACTACCTGGCGCTGCACTCCGAGCGGTACCCGAAGGCGATCGGGACGATCGGCGGCACCGGCCTGGTGACCCCGACCTTCTGATCCGTCGACCCCACTGCCCCGGCCCTGCCCGTAGGGGTGCGAGGTCGGGCCGGGGCTGTGGCCTTCCACGTGTGAGGCACGAGGCGAGAGGAGCCCGCCATGGCGGACGAGGAGCAGGAGTACCAGGACGCCCTGCGCCGGGAGCAGCTCGAGGCGCTGGAGCGGGAGAAGAGCTACTACACGGCCCGTAAGCAGACCGACCGGGCGAAGGCCGTCGACGCCTCGCTCAAGGCTGCCCGCGGCGACTCGGCACCGCGTGAGCGGGCGGTCGACCGCCGGGCGAGCGAGAAGAGGTGACCCACGACCGGGCGTGCGCCGCCGACGGCATGTCCGTCGGCACGCGTACGAAGGTCGGCGAGGCGGTGGGCTGGCACATCGACTGGCGGGTGGACCGCTACGACGAGAAGGCCACCGCCTGGGTGAAGGCCCGCTCCGGGCTGCTCGAGCCCCAGCGCGCCGACTTCGACGACCTGGGGGTCGAGCCCTACTCGAGCACGGAGCTGGTGGGCAACCTGCTCACCACGGCCGGGCTTACCCGGCTGACCTCCCTGCTCACCGCCGGCGGCGGGCAGGCGCTGACGAACACGTCCGGGCGGATCGGCGTGGGCAACGGCGCCGGCTCGGCGGCCGTGGGTGACACGGACCTGGGCGCGTCCGCGGGGGCGGCGAACCGGTACTTCCAGCCGTTCGACGCGACCTACCCGCAGGTCGCCGCCGGCGTGGTGACCTGCCGGTCGACGTTTGGCTCCTCGGACGGCAACCACGCGTGGAACGAGTTCGGCATCGACATCGGCACGCCCACGGTGGCCGGTGGGACGACGGTGGGCGCGACGCTGCTCAACCACAAGACGTCGATCGCGCAGGGCACGAAGGCATCCGGCCAGACCTGGGTCGCGACCGCGACCGTCACGTTCAGCTGAGGACGGAGCCCCCTTGCGGGGGCTCCGTCACCCCGCCACCCCTTCCTGCCTCCCCGACGCGACTGCCATCGCCCAGGGACGGCCGATCCCTGGAGATCGACGTGGGCAACCGTACCCGCAAGATCATCACGTTCGCGAGCGGTGCTCTCGTCGGGTACGCCGGTGTTGCCGCGCTCGACACGAGCCCGGCGGAAGCCCCGACGACCAGGTCGATGACCTCGACCCTGGCCCCGCTGTGCGAGGACCTCGACTCGTGGGACTGCCGCGGTGAGCGCCTCCTCGACGTCGAGCGCCGGGTGTCCGACCTCGAGCTGCTGGGCCCGCTGACGCCGACCCAGACGCCGACCCAGACGCCCACCCAGTCTCAGTCCCCCTCGCCCGCGGCGAGCTTCCCGAACGCGTCGACCACCGGTGTCCCTGCCGGGACGACGCTGACCGGCTCGTTCGCGAACCTGACCGTGTCCACCCCGGGCGCGGTGATCGTGGGCCGCAACCTCGGCTGCGTGAACGTCACCGCGGCCAACGTGACGATCCGCGACTCACGCATCCGTTGCGGGCGTACGACCCCGTCGGTGTACAACCAGGCCGGGGCGGGGGCGAACCTGCTCGTCGTCGACTCCGAGATCGACATGCTCGGCTCGGGGTACTCCGGGATCGGATTCGGCGGGTACACCGCGCGGCGGGTCGACATCTCCGGCGGGGAGGACGGCGCGAAGGCCGAGACGAACACGACCATCGCCGACTCCTACATCCACCACCTGCGGCGCCCGGCCGCGGTCGCCCACGGCGACTGCGTCCAGACCTCGAAGGGCGCCCACATCCGGATCGTGCGCAACAACCTGCAGGCGTACAACCCGGCCACCGATGACCTGATGAACGCGGCCTGGCAGGCCACGGACACCTTCGGCCCCGTCTCCGACGCCGTCTTCGCGGACAACCTGGTCAACGGCGGCAACTACACGGTCAACGTGGACGTCACCGGGCCGGGGTCCTTCACCGGGAACGCCTTCGGGGCGGACCACCGCTACGGCGCGGTGAACGCCATGCGCGGGCTCGCGTTCTCGGGGAACGTCTGGCACGAGTCGGGCGGGCCTGTCACCGCCGCCGACTGAGCCCGAGACCGCAGCAGGGAGGAGCGGGAATGGTCGCGGGAGGTCCGCTCACTGACGCGTTCGACGGCACGTCGGCCGCCTCCTGGGCCCTGAGCAACCCGAACGGGGACGCGGACTCGACAGCCACCGTCGCCGGCGGCGTCCTCACCCTGCACTTCAACGGACCGCCCGGGTGCGACCTCGTCCACGGAGACAGCAACAGCCCCGCCTACCTGCAGGACGTCGACGACGTCGACTTCGACATCAGGATGCGAGTCAACACCGCGCTGCTCGGGCTGGGCGCGAGCGGCAGCGGCTACGTCATGGTCGTGCTCGTCGCGTTCAACGCGGCCCGTA
>JBOGEN010000044.1:0-7870 GCA_050743265.1 Actinomycetes bacterium | reverse complement strand
GAGCAGGCGCGTGCCTTCGCGCTTCTCACCGCCCGCCGGGCTGTACGTGGGACCGACGGGGGGCGTCGACGAGCGCGCTACCGGGCTTGGGGCTCCGGGCGCCGACGCGCCCCCGGGGGCTGACGCGGGGGCAGGGGCCGACGCCGACGCCCCGGCGTGGGCGACACCCAGCGAGGCGCTCAGGGCGCGGGCGAAGGCGGTGCAGCTGCCGGGCCGCCGGGCCGGGTCCTTCGCGAGCGCGGTGGCGAAGACCGGGTCGACGGCGGCGGGCAGTGTCCCGACGACGTCCCGGGGGGTCGGCGGGGGGGCCTCCAGGTGCGCGAGCACCACCGCGTGGTCGGTGTCCGCGACGTACGGTGGGCGGCCGGTCAGCGCCTCGAACGCGGTACAGGCGAGCGAGTAGAGGTCCGCGGCACTGCCCGCCGACCCGGACTCGAGCCGCTCGGGCGCGGTGTACGCCACCGTGCCGAGGAACCCCGTCCTGGTGAGCCGGGCCGACCCCTCGAGCAGGCCGATGCCGAAGTCGCCGAGGACGGCATGCCGCCCCCCGCCGGCCGGGGGGAGCAGCACGTTCGCGGGCTTGACGTCCCGGTGCAGGACGCCGGCCCGGTGTGCCGCGTCCAGCGCGTCGGCGAGGTCGCGGACGGCACGAGCCACCTCCTCCGGCGGCATCGCGCCCTTCTCCTTGACGAGGGCCCGCAGGTCGGGACCGTCGACGTACTCCATCCGCAGACCGAGCTGGCCATCGACGTCCACGAGGTCGTACACGCTCACGATGCAGGGATGGTGCAGCCGGCCTCCGATCCGCGCCTCACCGCGGAACCGGGCCACAAGGTCGGGCTCGGGGTCCCCGCGAAGCACCTTCAGCGCCTCGAGCCGGTCGAGCTTCTCGTTGCGGACGAGGTAGACCTCGCCCATCCCCCCTCGGCCGACACGCCGCAGCACGAGGAGGTCAGAGAACCGCGCACCCTCGGCGAGACTCATCACCCACCCCCACGCAGCCGATCCTCCCCCGGCCTGGGCGCCGACGTGGGGATTCGGCGCCGCCGGGTACCGGCCGCCTCCCATGGTCGAGCCCCTGCCCGAGCCCCTGCCCAGTCACGGTGCCACGGACTGCGGCCGCCCTGCTCAGCCTGCGGGCAGCGGCGCCGGGACGTCCAGCCCGCGGCTCTCGAGCCCCCGCTCGATCTGCCGGACCACCTCGCGGACGACGAACACCCGGGCGTACCGCTTGCTCTCCGCAGGGACGACCGTCCACTCCCCGGCGGGGTGGTCCGTGTGCGCGAGCATGTCCTCGACGGCGGCCTCGTACTCGCTCCACTTGTCCCTGTTGCGCCAGTCCTCCTCGCTCAGCTTCCAGCGCTTGAGCGGCTCCTTCTCCCGGCGCTTGAAGCGCTTCAGCTGCTCGTCCGGGGAGAGGTGCATCCAGAACTTCACGACGATGGTGCCCTCGTCGGCGAGAGACCGCTCCAGGTCGACGATCTCGCGGTACGCCCGTCGCCACTGCTCCTCGCGGGCGAGATGCTCGACCCGCTCGACGAGCACGCGGCCGTACCAGGACCTGTCGAACACGGTCATCCCTCCCCACCCGGGGAGCAGGGACCAGAAGCGCCAAAGGAAGTGGTGGCGCGCCTCGTCGGGAGTGGGCGCCGTGAACGCCGCGACGCGGACGTGCCGCGGGTCGATCGGCGAGACCAGCCGGCGGATGCACCCGCCCTTGCCCGACGCGTCCCACCCCTCGAACAGGACGAGCACGGGCGGGCCCACGGTGCGCGCCTCGTCGAGCTGCCCGCCCAAGTACAGCCGCAGCTGCAGCAGCCGGTTCTGCGCCACGGTCAGCTGCTCGTCCTCCTTCCTGCGGTCGAGCGCGAGCGAGAGGTCGACCTGTGCGAGCCGGCTCATCGGGTCAGGCGTCCTTGCTCGGGTTCGAGGCCGCCGCCGGGGCGTGCCGGCGGGACTGCACGACGAGGAACCGTCCGGCCACGAACGCCCCGTCGGTGAGCGTGGCGCTCGCGGCGGGGTTGCCCGCCGTCCCGTGGAAGTCGCTGAACGCCGCCGACTGGTTCACGTACACCCCGTCGGTGAGGTTGCACGAGAGATGCACACCGACCTCGACCGCGACCTGCTCGGCGGCGTCGAGGACACGCTCGTCGCGGGAGTACACGGACGCGGTCATCGCGCCCTTCTCGGTGACCGTCCGGCGGAACAGGTCGAGGGACGCGTCGGTGCCGTCGGTCGCGACGAGGTACGAGACCGGGCCGAAGCACTCGCTGCCGTACGCGTCCTCGTCCTTCACGTCGACCGCGAGCACGGCCGGCGTCCGCACCGTCGCGTCCGGGAACGCCGGGTGCGCCACCGCCCGGGACGTCAGCACCGGCGTGCCCTTCGCCTGCGCGCTCTCCAGGCGGGCCAGCACGTCGGCGTTGACCACACCACCGAGCAGCTCGACCGCGCGGGCGTCGTCACCGAGCAGCCTGTCCACGGCGGCCGCGATACCGGCGCCCACCTCGTCGAAGGACTTGTGCCCCTCGTCGGTGTCGATGCCGTCATGGGGGAGGAGGATGTTCTGCGGCGTCGTGCACATCTGGCCCGTGTAGAGGCTGAGCGAGAACCCGAGGTTGGCGCACATGCCGCGGAAGTCGTCCGTCGAGTCGACGACGACGTGGTTGACGCCGTTCTTCTCGGCGTAGACGACCGCCTGGGTCGCGTTCTCCTCCAGCCATCTGCCGAACGTGCCCGAACCGGTGAAGTCGACGACCTTGACCTCGGGACGGGTCGCCAGCGTCGCCGCGAGGCGGTCGGACGGGTCCTCGGCGGCCAGGGTGACGAGATCCGGGTCGAACCCGGCGTCGCTGAGCACGGCACGGGCCGTCTGCACGGTGAGGGCGAGCGGGAGCACGGCGCCCGGGTGGGGCTTGACCACGACTGCGTTGCCGGTGGCGAGGCTGGCGAAGAAGGCGGGGAAGGAGTTCCAGGTCGGAAACGTGTTGCAGCCGACGAGCAGTGCCACCCCCTTGCCGACGACGTGGAACCGCTTGTCCATCTGCAGGGGTTCACCCTTGGCCGGCTTCTCCCAGCGCACGTGCTGCGGGTGGCGGGTCATCTCGGCGTACGCGTACGCCACGGACTCGAGCCCGCGGTCGAGCGCGTGCGCCCCGCCGGCCTGGAACGCCATGACGAAGGCCTGGCCGCTCGTGTGCATGACGGAGTGGGCCAACTCGAAGATGCGGGCGTGCAGCCGGGCGAGGATCTCCAGGCACACCCCGGCGCGCACGTCCGGGCCCGCGTCCCGCCATCTGGGTAGCCCACGGCGGGCGGCGGTGAGCAGTGCGTCCACCCCGGCCGGTGTCACCCGCGGATAGCGGACGTCGAGCGCGATGCCGAACGGGGAGCGCTCCGTGGCAACCGTGCCGGACGCCCCCGGGGTGTCGACAGGGAAGTCGGTGCCGAGCAGCGCCTCGAACGCCTGCTGGCCGGCGGGGGCGGCCTCCTCGCCGTGCACGCGGGGACTGGGTGACTCCGGGTACGCGGAGAAGTGGGCGCGGGTCTGGATGGCCTCCAGGGCGCCGTCGAGGGTGTCCCGGTGCTGGTCGGCGTACTGCTGGCTCATGCTGGCGCTCCCGTGTGACGCGATGTCGTCGTCGCCGTGCCCACTCTGTCACGGTGCCTCGCTCGGCTCCCACTGCCGGGCGACGGGGACACTCGCGCACGACTGTGCCGCTGAGCCCAGCGCCTGGTCGTCAGGCGAACAGCAGCGCCTGTGCCGGGTCCTCGAGGATGCGGGCCACGTCGGCGAGGAACCGCGAGCCGAGCTCGCCGTCGATGAAGCGGTGGTCGAAGGACAGGGCGAGCTGCATCACCTTGCGCGGGACGATCTCGCCGTGCACCACCCACGGCATGTCCCGGACGGCGCCCAGGCACAGGATCGCGCCCTCGCCAGGGTTGATGATCGGGGTGCCCGCGTCGACGCCGAACACGCCGACGTTGGTGATCGTGATCGTCCCGTGCTGCATGTCCGCGGGCAGCGTCCTGCCGTCCCGCGCGGTCGCGGCGAGCAGGTTCAGCGCCTGCGCGAGGTCGACCAGGGACAGCGACTCTGCGCCCTTGATGTTGGGCACGACGAGCCCGCGCGGCGTGGCGGCCGCGATCCCGAGGTTCACGTAGCCCTTGACCACGATCTCCTGGTTGGCCTCGTCCCAGGACGCGTTGATCTCGGGGTGACGGGTGGTCGCCAAGGTGAGCGCCTTGGCGGCGACGAGCAGCGGGCTGACCCGGACCTCGCGGAACTCCGGCATCGCCCGCAGACGGTCGAGGAGCTCGACGGTGCGGGTGACGTCCACGCTGACCCACTCGGTGACGTGCGGCACGGTGAACGCGGACGACACCATCGCCTGCGCCATCACCTTGCGGACGCCCTTGACCGGGATCCGCCGCTCGCGGTCGGCGTCCCAGGCCACGTCCGGGTGAGCGGCGGGCGACGGAGCCTCGGTGGCGCCGGACGCCGCCGCCTGCACGTCCTCCCGCGTGATCGTGCCCTGCGGGCCGGTCGGGGTGACGGCGCGCAGGTCGACGCCGAGGTCCTTGGCCATCTTGCGGACGGGCGGCTTGGCCAGGGCCGGTGTGGCCGCGACCGGCTGATCCGGGGGCACGACCGGCCGATCCGGGGACACGGCCGGCTGCGACCGGGCAGCGACCGTGAGCCCGGCCGGGGTCTCACTGCCCGGCATCGCGGGCGTGCCCTTGCGCGGCCGGCGCTTGGCCGTGGTCGTCTTCGGCCCGTACCCGACGAGCACGGACATGCGTCCGCCGGGCGCAGGGCCGCCGATGAGCCCAGGCTCGACCGCTTCCTCCTCGGCGGGAGTCGGCACGTCAGGGACGACGTCCTCCCGCACGGCAGCGGCCTGTGCCGGGGGCGCGCCCGACGGGGTGGCCACGGCACCGCCTGCGGCGTCCGGCTCGGTCTCGATCGCGATGATCGGGGTGCCGACGTCGACCATCGTCCCCTCGCCGACGAACAGCTCCGCCACGACCCCGGCGTACGGACAGGGCAGCTCGACCGCAGCCTTCGCGGTCTCGATCTCGACGACGTTCTGGTTGACGACGACGGTGTCACCGGGCTGGACGAGCCACTTGAGGATCTCGCCCTCGGTGAGACCCTCGCCCACGTCGGGCATCTTGAACTGCTTGACGGAAGACACGGGGCCTCTCAGTACGCGAGCGAGCGGTCGACGGCGTCGAGCACGCGGTCCAGATCGGGCAGGTACTCCTCCTCGACCCGGGACGGCGGGTACGGCACGTCGAACCCGCCCACCCGCAGCACCGGGGCCTCCAGCGAGTAGAAGCAGCGCTCGCCGACCCGGGACGCGATCTCCGAGCCCATGCCCATGAACACCGGAGCCTCGTGGACGACGACGAGCCGGCCGGTCTTGCGTACCGAGCGCTCGATCGTGTCGGTGTCGAGCGGGGACAGCGTGCGCAGGTCGATCACCTCGACGCTGCGCCCCTCCTCGTCCGCGGCGATGGACGCCTCGAGGCAGGTCTTCACCATCGGGCCGTACGCGACCAGCGTGAGGTCCGTGCCCTCGCGGGCCACGCGGCTCGAGAACAGCGACATCGGCGCGCTCTCGAGGGACTCGTCGACCTCGCCCTTCTCCCAGTACCGCCGCTTCGGCTCGAAGAAGATCACCGGGTCCTCGCAGGCGATCGCCTGCTGGATCATCCAGTACGCGTCCAACGGGCTGGCGCACGAGACCACGCGCAGGCCGGCCGTGTGCGCGAAGTACGCGAGGTTGTCCTCGCTGTGGTGCTCCACCGCGCCGATGCCCCCGCCGAACGGGATGCGGACGACCACCGGCAGCTTCACGTGGCCGAGCGCCCGCGAGTGCATCTTCGCGAGCTGGCTGGTGATCTGGTCGAAGCCCGGGTACACGAACCCGTCGAACTGGATCTCGCACACCGGCCGGTAGCCGCGCAGGGCGAGGCCGATCGCGGTGCCGATGATGCCGGACTCGGCGAGCGGGGTGTCGATGACCCGGTTCTCGCCGAAGTCCTTCTGCAGCCCGTCGGTGATGCGGAAGACGCCGCCGAGCTTTCCGACGTCCTCGCCCATGACCAGGATCTTGGGGTCCGCCTCCATCGCCCTGCGGAGCCCGTTGTTCAGCCCTTTGGCGAGCGTGATCTGTGTCATCGGCTCTGCTCCGTCTGCGGGACGTCGGCGAAGGAGTCGAGGTACGTGGAGAGCTGGGCGCGCTCCTCGTCCATGAGCGGGTGCGGCTCGGCGTACGCGTGGTCGAAGATCGACAGCGGCTCGGGGTCGGGCATCTCCAGGCAGCCCTGGCGCAGATGCGCGGCGAGGTCGTCCGACTCCTTCTCGACCTGCTCGAAGAACGCCGGGTCCGCGATCTGGTTCTTCACCATGTACGACTTGAGCCGCTCGATGGGGTCCTTGAGCCGCCAGGCCTCCACCTCGGTCTCGATGCGGTAGCGCGTCGGGTCGTCGGACGTGGTGTGCGCGCCCATCCGGTACGTGAACGCCTCGACGAGCGTGGGGCCGTTGCCCTCCCGGGCGTCCTGCAGCGCGCGCCGCGTCACCGCGAGCACGGCCAGCACGTCGTTGCCGTCCACCCGCACGCCGGGGAAGCCGAACCCGCTCGCCCGCTGGTACAGCGGGATGCGGGTCTGCTTCTCGATCGGCTCGGAGATGGCCCACTGGTTGTTCTGGCAGAAGAACACCACGGGGGCGTTGAACACCGACGCGAAGACGAACGCCTCGTTGACGTCGCCCTGGCTGGACGCCCCGTCGCCGAAGAACGCGATGACAGCGTTCTCGGCACCGTCGCGCTGCAGCCCCATCGCGTAGCCGGTCGCGTGCAGCGCCTGGGCCCCGATGACGATCGTGTAGAGGTGGAAGTTCTTCTCGAACGGGTCCCACCCGCCGTGGTTGACCCCGCGGAACAGGCCGAGGAGGTTCAGCGGGTCGACGCCCCGGGTGAGCGCCACACCGTGCTCACGGTAGGTCGGGAACGCGTAGTCGTCCGGCGCCATCGCGCGGCCCGCGCCCACCTGGGCGGCCTCCTGGCCGAGCAGTGAGGCCCAGATGCCCAGCTCCCCCTGGCGCTGGAGCGCGGTCGCCGCGATGTCGAGGCGACGGGTCCGGACCAGGTCCCGGTACAGCCCGCAGCACTCGTCGTCCGTGAGGGCGATGTCGTACGCCGGGTGCTCCACCCGCTCGCCCTCTGGGCTGAGTAGCTGGACGAGTGCAGGGTCGGGCGCCGCCGGGGGCGCGACACCTGCCGAGCTTTCCACGGTCACGTGCACTCCTCGCATCTCGCCGACGACGGGGTCTCCGCGCCGGAGGCGTTCCGCTTCACCGGCCAGGGCTGGGTGGTGACCCTCCTGGACGGACCAGCGGTGCGGGTGGCGAGCGCTGCGACACCCGTACGTCACCGTCTGGCGCGTTCGTGTCGTGCGTCACATGCTCGCACTCGTCGCGTCCATGGTTACAGACAGACGGGTACCTGCGCGACACAAGGGGCACAGCTCGCCCGAGAAGGGTGACGCCCTTCGTCCGCACCCGGCGCCGGCCGGGTCACCGGGTCTCGCCGGCACCGCTCAGCCGCCGGACAGATCCGTCTCGTCGGTCGAGTCGGAGAGCCCCCCGACCAGGTCGTCGACGAGATCGTCGGCCGAGGCAGGGGGCGCGGGCGTGGGGGACGGCGACGGGGCGGGCTCCGCCGACGGGGGCTCGACGGGCTGCTCGACGGGCGGGTCCGTGGCCTCCGGCGCGGGGGCCGGGGTGGGCAGGGGAACCGGGGTGGGGGCCTCGGCCGGCCCGGGCGCCCCGACGGGCACGCCGGGCTCAGACGGGACG
>JBOGEN010000043.1:0-5320 GCA_050743265.1 Actinomycetes bacterium | reverse complement strand
ATCCCGCGGGCGCTGCGCAAGCTCGGGTACGCCGAGGAGACAGTCGAGGCGATCGTCGAGTACATCGCTGAGCACGGGCATGTCATCGACGCGCCGGGTCTCCGCACCGAGCACTACGAGGTGTTCGACTGCGCGATGGGCGAGCGTTCGATCGCGCCGATGGGGCACGTGCGGATGATGGCGGCGGTGCAGCCGTTCCTCTCCGGCGCCATCTCCAAGACGGTCAACCTGCCGGAGACGGCCACCGTCGAGGAGATCGAGGACGTCCACTTCCAGGGCTGGAAGCTCGGTCTCAAGGCGCTCGCGGTCTACCGCGACAACTGCAAGGTGGGCCAGCCGCTGTCGGCCGGGAAGGGCGAGAACAAGGGCCCCGGGACGGCTGAGGCCGACCCGGCCGTCGAGAAGGTCGTCGAGTACCGGCCGATCCGCCGGCGGCTGCCCAAGGCCCGCCCGTCCACGACGGTGTCGTTCTCCGTCGGCGGTGCCGAGGGCTACATGACGGCGTCGAGCTACCCCGACGACGGGCTCGGCGAGGTCTTCCTCAAGATGAGCAAGCAGGGGTCGACCCTCGCCGGCATCATGGACGCCTTCTCCATCGCGATCTCGATCGGGCTGCAGTACGGCGTCCCGCTCGAGACGTGGGTCGAGAAGTTCACCAACATGCGGTTCGAGCCGTCCGGCATGACGGACGACCCGGACGTGCGGATGGCCGTGAGCGTCCTCGACTACATCTTCCGCCGTCTCGCGCTGGACTACCTCCCGTTCGAGGACCGTGCGGCGCTGGGCATCTACTCCGCCGAGGAGCGGCAGCGCCAGATCGAGACCGGCTCGTACCTGCCGGACGACGCGGAGGTAGACGTCGACGACCTGCGCTCCTCCGCGCCGGTGACCGAGCCCGCGGCGGAGCCGACCACCTCGGACGAGCGGCCGACGCCTCCGAAGCCGTCCAACCTGGCCCGCACGAGCGTCGAGCTGGTCGAGGCGCAGCAGAACACGGTGTCGGACGCGCCGCTCTGCTTCACCTGCGGCACGAAGATGCGTCCGGCGGGGTCCTGCTACGTCTGCGAGGGGTGCGGCTCGACCAGCGGCTGCAGCTGACGGAGGAGGCCGCCGGCGCAGGTGGCGAGCGATGGGGGCCGGACCCAGCCGGGTTCGGCCCCCACGCGTGTCCGCGTGGCGCAGCCGCGTGCACGCTCGGGCTAAGGCGCGCCGGCGGCGGGGGGCACGGCGGCCGCGAGGGTACGGCCCCGGCGTACGTCGCTCAGCGCGAGGACGAGCGCGAGCAGGACGAACCCCGTACACACCAGGAGGCCGGCCTGCACCGCCGCCGTCCAGTCACCGCGAGTCGCCTCGAGACGGGAGAAGAACACCGCCCCGACGACCGCGATGCCGATAGCCGAGCCGATGCGCTGACTCGTCTGCACCACCCCGCCCGCGCTGCCGGCCCGCCGTACGGGGACCTCGGTGAGGCTGAGCGTGATGTTCGGCGTGATGACGAGCCCGCCGCCGATCCCGGCCGCAAGCAGCGGGAGTGCCACGGCCCAGCCGACGTCCGGGCCGTCCACGCTGCCGATGAGCAGGTTCGTCGTGATGAGGCCGGCCCCGACGAGCGCGAGGCCTCCGGCGACCAGCGGGCGGCCGATGCGGACGACGTACCGCCCACCCAGCCCGGCTGCGGCCGCGGAGCCGAGCGCGAAGGGAGTCAGGGTGAGCCCGGCCTCCAGGGCGCTGTAGCCCAACCCTGCCTGCAGGAACAGCGTGAACACGAAGAAGATGGCCGTGAAGCCGGCGAAGTAGAGCAGCGCGAGCGCCGAGCCCACCGTGTACGACCGGTGCCCGAACATCTCCAGGTCGACCATCGGGTGCTGCCCGCGCCGGGCGTAGACCCGCTCCCAGAACGTGAACAGGGCGAGGACGAACAGCGCGGCGGGGACGAGCGCCCACTTCTGCGGCCCCTCCCAGGAGCGCTCCTCGACCAGCGGCAGGAGCAGCAGCAGGACGCCGGTGCCGAGCAGCAGGACGCCGACCGGGTCGAGGCTCTCGCGGCGTCCCGCCGTGCCGCCTTCGGGGAGCAGCCGCCTCGCGAGCGGGATCGCCGCCAGGCCGACCGGGAGGTTCACCGCGAACACGAGCCGCCAGCCGTGCTCCGCCCCGCCCGCGGCGATCAGCGCGCCTCCGAGCAGCGGTCCGACCGCGGTGGACACGCCGATGGACGCCCCGAGCAGGCCGAACGCCTTACCCCGCTCCGCACCGGAGAACAGCTCCTGGATGAACCCGGAGGACTGGGGGACGATCATGCCCCCGGCGACCCCCTGGGCCAGCCGGGCGGCGGTGAGCCAGCCCGCGCTCGGCGCGAGCCCGCAGGCGGCACTGGCGAGCGTGAACAGTCCCAGACCGGCGAGGAAGACCCGCCGCCGCCCCCGGACGTCGCCGAGCCGCCCGGACGGGACGAGGACGAGCCCGAAGGCCAGCGCGTACCCCGAGAGCACCCACTGCAGGTCGCTCTGCGAGGCGTCCAGCCCGGTACGGATCGACGGCAGCGCGACGTTGACGATGCTCACGTCGAGCAGCGTCATGAAGCCCGCGACGAGGCACACCCCGAGCGCGCGCCATCGGCGCGGGTCCGGTACGTCCGGCGACTGACTGCCGGGGTTCACCGACCGCGGTCCGCGGGGGCCGTCCCTGTCGGTGACCGCCGGTCTGCGACGACCCAGCACGTGGCACCGACCGTGGCGGCCACGAGCAGCACCGCGGGCCAGGCGCCGACGACCTTCGCGAGCGGGTGCGCGGCGGCGAAGCCCGCGAGGAACACCAGGGCGAGGACGACCGCGGTCCCAGGCCCCGTGGCACGTCGCCACAGCGGCCAGCAGAACGCGACGCCCAGGCCGAGCACCAGGCCCCCGAGCGGTCTGACGCCGGTGAGGTCGGCCACCGCGAAGCCGGCGACGAGCGAGGCGGCGGCGATGAGTCCGGAGGGAGGTGCGGGCATGCTCTCACGCTACGTCGCCGGCCCGGCCCCTCTCGCGCGCGGGTGAGCTTGGCGGGGTTGGCCACCAGGTGGATGTGGTGGATGCGGCCGTCGACCGTGTCGAGAACCAGGACCCCGATGGGCAGGCCCGCGGAGGTGGCGACGACGCCGGGACTGCCGTTGACCTGCACGATCTCGTACGCCAGGTCGGGGACGGGGTAGGTGACCGGGGCGCGGACGAAGAAGCGGGCCACCTTGTCGGCGCCGTGCATGGGCCGGCGAGGGCTCCGCGCCTGCCCGCCCCCGTCGCTGACGAGGACGACCTCGGGCGCGAGCAGCTCGAGCAAGGCAGGCAGGTCGGCATCCTGGCAGGCGGCGAGGAAGCGCTCCGTCGTCGCGCGCCGGACGCGGCTGTCCGTGTCGAACCGGGGTCGCCGCTCGCCGACGTGCTCGCGGGCGCGGCGGGCGGTCTGCCGGACCGCCTCCGGGCTGCGGTCGAGCACCGCGCCGATCTCCTCGTACGGCAGGGCGAACGCCTCGCGCAGGACGAACACCACCCGCTCCAACGGCGACAGCGTCTCCAGCACGACGAGCATGGCCATCGACACGGACTCCGCCAGCTCGACGTCCTCCGCAGGGTCGGGGCTGGTCAGCAGCGGCTCGGGAAGCCACAGGCCGATGTACGTCTCCCGCTCGGCCGCGCGGCGCCGCAACCGGTCGAGCGCGAGGCGGGACGTCACCCGTACGAGCCACCCGCGGGCGTCCCGCAGGTCGTCGGGACGCCGGGTGTCCCAGCGCAGCCACGCCTCCTGGACGACGTCCTCAGCGTCCGCGACCGAGCCGAGCATCCGGTACGCCGTCCCCACCAGGGCCGGGCGGTGCTCGTCGAACTCGAGCGCCGCGTCCTGCCGTGCTGCGGAGCCGCTCATGCTGCCTCCGTCTCGAGCCTCGGCCGGCTCGTCCCGCTGGGGGTCGAGGTCCTCACGCTACGAGGACGCCTCCCGCGGGGGGAACGTGACCTCCACCCCCTATGTCACGCGCGCCGTGGCGTCCCGCGTCCTCCTGGTGAAGGTGACCGAGTCGGCCGGCACCGGCGACGGGCCGGCCGCGAGCGAGAGGAGCCACCGAGATGACGCACAAGGTCGTGGTGCTCGGCGCCGGGTACGCAGGCCTGCCGGCGGCGCGGCGCCTGGCCAACCAGGTACGCCGGGACGCCGTCGAGGTGACGGTGGTCAACGCCAGCCCGGACTTCGTCGAGCGGCCGAGGCTCCACCAGATGTCCACGGGTCAGCAGGTGCGGCGGTTGCCGCTGCGCGAGGTCCTCGACCCGGCCGGCGTCCGCCTGCTGGTCGGCGCGGTGACGCGCCTCGACCTCGCGGCCCGCTCCGTGACGGTCGCGGCCCGCGAGGGCGAGGTGGTCGTGCCGTACGACACCTGCGTGTACGCGCTGGGCAGCACGGTCGACCGGCACCGGGTCCCCGGCGTGGCCCAGCACACGCACGCGTTCACCGACCCGGGGGCCGCGGAGCGGTTGTACGCCGCCGCTGCACTGGTGGCGGCGCACCGGGGTGTGTTCGCCGTCTGCGGGGGCGGGCTGACCGGGATCGAGGGCGCGGCGGAGCTGGCCGAGACGTTCCCCGACCTGCAGGTCCTGCTGGTCTCGGCTCGTCCGGCGGGGGACTGGCTTGCCCCCCGGGGCCGGGCCCGCCTTGACCGGGCGTTCGACCGGCTCGGCGTCACACGCCGCACCGGGGAGCGTGTGGTCGAGGTACGCGACGGCGCGCTCCTGATGGAGGGGGGCGGCACGGTCCCCTTCGACGCCTGCCTATGGGCGGGCGGCTTCACGGTGCCGCGGCTCGCCGCCGACGCCGGGCTCACGGTGGACGGTGCCGGCCGCGTGCGTGTCGACCAGACGCTGCGCGTGCCGTCGCACCCCGACGTGTACGTGATCGGGGACGCCGTCGCCGCGTCCGGCCCGTGGGGGGACAGCCAGGCGATGGGCTGCCGGACGGGAGGGTTCACCGGTCCGTACGTGGCGGACGCGGTGGCCACCCGCCTGGCCGGCAGGGAGCCGGGCCCCTTCAGGTTCCGCTACCTCCACGAGTGCATCAGCCTCGGGCGCGGTGACGGCGTCGTGCAGTTCCTGCACGCCGACGAGCGGCCGCACGACGTGGTCCTCACCGGGCGGACGGCGGCGCGGTACAAGGAGGGTCGTGCTCGGCTCCGCGGTCTGGCTGTTCCGGTTCCCCGGCCCGTACCGGCCGTGGCGACCGCGGGTGGCGCCCGCCGTGCCGGATCGGTTGGCCGCCGGCTGACCTGGCGCGTCCCGACGCCGACCCGTGGGCCGGCGTC
>JBOGEN010000042.1:0-18264 GCA_050743265.1 Actinomycetes bacterium | reverse complement strand
GGTCACGACCGTGACCGGGACGCGGTCGGCGCGACCGGGTCGTGACCCCGCCAGGGCGTACGGGTCGGCCGCGTCCCAGGCGCCGGGGCGCTCCGCGCGCGTCCCACCGAAGAACGCCCGCACCCATCCGGTGCCGAGGCCCCGGTTTCGCACCTCGTCGACGGCACCGGCCAGCGAGACGACCGCGTCCGGGCGGGCCGACCCGGTGACGGCGCGGCAGGTGCCGGGCGGAGCCGCGAGCGGCGGCGAGGTGAGGCCGACGACCGCGGCGGCCCAGCCTCCGAGCGAGTGCCCGGCGAGTGTCACGTGGTCTCGTCCTGCCCCGTACCGGGGGCCGAACGCCCGTGCGACGCGGACCGCGCAGGCCACGTCCCGGAACGAGGACGGCCACCCGCCGCCCCAGTCGGGCGCCTGACGCCATCCGGCGCTCATGACGACCGCCCCGTCCGACGCGAGACGGACGGCGTCGTCGTTCACGTACGTGTAGTCGCCGGGCGGGCTCGGCCCCCCGGGGAGAAGCACCACCACGGGCCACGGCCCGCTGGCGACCGGGGCGTGCACGTCCATGGTGAGCCGGCACGTCGTCCCGCTGCCGCAGGGCACGGGCCTCGTGTACGGCACCGACTCCCAGCGGAGCACGTCGCGGCGCGGGCACGTCCCGTCGTGGCACTTCCTTCCGTCCTGTCGGGAGTCGGGGGCGGGGCGCGCGGCGGCGGCCCTCCCCGGTCCGGCTCGGTCGGGGGAGTCGGTGCCCCGGGCGGCTCCGCCGGTCGGGACGGGGTTCGGGTCCGCTCCGGGCGACGAGCACGCGGCGACCACCATCACCGCGAGCGCGACACCGACCCGGAGGGCCCGCCTGACCCCGGGGCTGGGGACGTGGGGGGTCCCGGCGGCTGGCATGACCGACATCATCGCGGCTTCCTCATCCCCCAGGGGTGATGCCCGGCCATCGAGCCCTGGGCAGCGTGGGGTCGTGGCCGCCGACATGGATCCCCGGACGGTCTTGCGCTCTCGCGGGTACCTGGGGCTGCTCCTGCTGGCGGCGGTCCTCGGCGTGCCGATCTCGGCGATCGCGTACGGCTTCCTCGCGCTCGTGGACGTCCTCCAGGACGCCGTCTTCACTGACCTGCCGCGCTCGCTCGGGCTCGGCAAGGACCCGGACTGGTGGCCCCTGCCGTGGCTCGCCCTCGCGGGGCTGCTCGTGGGACTGACCCTGCGCTACCTGCCCGGCACGGGTGGGCACCCACCCAGCGAGGGCTTCCACGCGAGCGGGCCGCCGTCCGCGCTCGAGCTTCCCGGCGTCGTGCTGGCGGCAGTGACGTCGCTGGCCCTCGGTGTCGTGCTCGGCCCGGAGGCCCCGCTCATCGCCCTCGGAGCGGGACTGGCGGCCCTGGCCGTCCGGTCGCTCCGGCGGGACGTACCGGCGCGGACCGTGTCCGTGGTGGCCTCGTCCGGGAGCTTCGCCGCCATCAGCACTCTGCTCGGCTCCCCGCTGCTCGGCGCGTTCCTGCTCATGGAGGCGTCGGGGCTCGGCGGCGCGACCCTCGGGTTAGTGCTGCTCCCGGGCCTGCTGTCCGCGGGAGTCGGCTCGCTCATCTTCGTCGGGCTGGACGCCTGGACCGGGCTCGGGACGTACTCGCTGGCGATCCCCGGCCTTCCCGCCTACGGCGGCCCCGACGTTGCCGAGTTCGGCTGGGCGCTGGTCATCGGGCTGGCGGCGGCCGTCTTCGGCACCGGCATCCGGTGGCTCGGGCAGGAGGTCCGTCCGCGCGTCGAGCCCCGGATGGTGCTGCTGACCCCGGTGGCGGGGCTGGCGGTCGCCGGGCTCGCCTTCGGCTACGCCGCGCTCACCGACCGGAGCACCTCCGAGGTGCTCTTCTCTGGACAGGACGCCGTGGGCCCGCTGGTCAGCGGGACCGCCGACTACACGGCCGGGGCGCTCGTCCTGCTGCTGATGTGCAAGGGCCTGGCGTACGCCGTGTCGCTCGGCAGCTTCAGGGGAGGGCCGGTGTTCCCGTCGATGCTGCTCGGCGCGGCGGGAGGTCTGGCCCTCTCGCACCTCCCAGGACTGAACCCCGTCGCCGGCACCGCGATGGGCATCGGGGCGATGGCTGCGGTGATGCTGCAGCTCCCGTTGACGTCCGTCCTGCTCGCCACCCTGCTCCTCGGCAAGGACGGCCTGGACGTCATGCCGCTGGTGATCGTCGCGGTCGTGGTGGCGTACCTGGCTGCCGCCCGGCTTGCCCCGAAACCTGCACCGGCCGGCGCGCCCACCGGTGCCACGACCGGCCCTCCGACCCAGCCGCGTCCCCGAGGGCCCGGGGAGCACGCGGCCGGAGGCCAGGTCACCCGTAAAGGATGAGGTCGGCGAGACCCGCGGGGCCGCACGCTCAGGTCGCTCGGGTCGTCATGCACGGGTCAACGAGGAGCCGCCGAACGACGGGCCCCGGACCCGGGCAGGAAGGGGAAGTGCACATGAGTGAGACACAGGAGTCGGGGCTCGGCCAGTCCGTCAGCGTGCCGCGCCAGACTGCCCGGGAGGGCCCGCCCGAGACGACAGGTTGGGTGGGTTGGGTCATCTTCGCCGGCTTCATGATGATCATGGTCGGCATCTTCCAGGCCATCGCCGGACTGACCGCGCTCTTCAACGACGACTACTTCGTCGTCCGCGATGACAACCTGCTCGTGAGCGTGGACTACACCGGCTGGGGCTGGACGCACCTCATCCTCGGCGTCGTGATCGGTCTTGCGGGCCTGGGCGTGATGGCGGGCATGATGTGGGCGCGGGTCATCGGTGTCCTTCTGGCGCTGGGCAGCGCCATGGTGAACATCGCGTTCCTGGCGGCGTTCCCGCTGTGGGCGATCATGATGATCGTGATCGACGTCCTCGTCATCTACGCGCTGACCGTGCACGGCAGGGAGTTGAAGAGCTCCTAGCGCTGCGGCGCCGTGGGGCTCGTAGGGGCCGAGTGGGTGGACGCCACCCCTCGGCCCCTCGCACGGTCCGGCGCCTACCGGACGGTCGGGTTCAGCCAGGACTCGCCCTTGGGCAGCAGTCTGTCGGCCTCCGCGGGACCCCACGTTCCCTTGGCGTACGGGTGCACCGGCACGGCGTCGCCGAGGACGGGACCGACCACCTTCCACGCGGCCTCGACGGTCTCCTGGCGGGCGAACAGCCATCGCTCCCCGGCCAGCGCCGCCCCGATGAGCCGGTCGTACGGGCGCATGTCCGACCCGGGGTCGTGCGCCAGGGAGAGCTCCTCGACCTGGGGCGCCATCTCCGCGCCCGGCTTCTTCGTCGCGAGGGTGAGGCCGATCTCGGCGTCGGGCCAGACCCGGAAGCGGAGCGCGTTCACGCCGCGGAAGGGCTGCAGCCCGAACACGTTCTGCGGCGGGCGACGCAGCGTGAGCGTGACCTCGGTCGCGGTGACGGGGAGGCACTTGCCGGCCCGGATGAGGATGGGGACCCCCGCCCAGCGCCAGGTGTCGGCCGTGAGACGGACCGCGACGTACGTCTCCACGGTCGAGTCGGACGCGACCCCGTCGACCTGGCGGTAGCCCTTGTACTGGCCGCGCACCGTACGCCTCGGTGACATCGGACGGATCGCGTGCACGACGTTGGCCTTCTCCGCGCGCAGGTTCTCGAGCCCCTCGCCTGGCGGCGGGTCGACGAGCACGGTCGCGAGCACCTGCAGCATGTGGTTCTGCAGCACGTCACGGATCGCACCGGTCCGGTCGTAGAACTCGCCGCGGTCGGACACGTCGAACGCCTCGGCCATGGTGATCTGGATGCTCTCCACGTGCGTCCGGTTGAGCAGCGGCTCGAACAGCGTGTTGGCGAACCGGGCGAACAGCACGTTCTCCACCGGGTCCAGGCCGAGCCAGTGGTCGACGCGGTAGATGCGGTCTTCGTCGAAGAGCGAGTGCATCGTGTTGTTCAGCGCGCGTGCGCTGCGAAGGTCGGTGCCGAACGGCTTCTCCACCATGACCCGCGCGCCGTCCGACAGCCCCGCGTTGGCGATGCCGTGGGCGATCGTCGCGAACAGGGACGGCGGCACCTCGAGGTAGAACAGTGTCTGCGGGTTGCGCGGCAGCATGTCCGCCACGGCCTGGTACGTCGCGTCGTCCGTGAGGTCGCCGTCGACGTACTGGAGCAGGTCGAGCATCCGCTTCGCCGCGTCGCCGTCCGGGTCCATGCCGTTCTGGCGCAGCGAGTCGGCGGCGTACGTGCGGAACTCGTCGAGGCCCCAGCCCTGCTTGCTCACGCCGATCACCGGGACGTGCAGCACGCCGCGCCCGACCAGGCCCACCAGCGCCGGGAACGTCTCCAGCTTGGCCAGGTCACCCGTCGCCCCGAAGATCACGAGTGCGTCCATCCGTGCCGTTGCCATGCCGACTCCCTCCCGGCGCGCACGCCGGCCCTCTGCCGTCGGCCAGCCCGCGATGACCCCTGCCGAGCCTCTGCCCCGTGCAGGCACTCTGTCGCGGATGACCGGGCGGCGGAATCCTCTGAACCGGGTGAAGTCGCCCGACCTCGGCTGGGATTTCGCCCAGCGGAAGCAGCCTGCCCTGCGGATGTGCTGATCTCGTCCAGAGTCGTCCCGGTCGGGAGCCATGAAGCGCAAGGAGGTCCGGGCGTGGGCGAGATCGTCCCACTGGGCGAAGCAGTCGAGGCGCTCGTCCGCGACGGGGACACGGTGGCCCTCGAGGGCTTCACCCATCTCATCCCGTTCGCGGCCGGTCAGGAGATCATCCGGCAGCGACGGCGCAGGCTGACCCTGGTCCGCATGACGCCGGACCTGCTGTACGACCAGATGATCGGCATGGGCTGTGCGGAGAAGATGATCTTCTCCTGGGGCGGCAATCCCGGGGTCGGGTCGCTGCACCGGTTCCGCGAGGCCGTCCAGGAGGGGTGGCCGGCGCCGCTCGAGATCGAGGAGCACTCGCACGCCGGGATGGCCAACCGGTACGTGGCCGGGGCGTCAGGCCTGCCGTTCGCGGTGCTGCGCGGGTACGCGGGCACCGACCTGCCCGAGTTCACCGACACCATCAAGCCGGTCACGTGCCCGTTCACCGGCGAGCGGCTCACGGCCGTCCCTGCGCTCAACCCGGACGTCGGGATCATCCACGCCCAGCAGGCCGACCGCGCAGGCAACGTGGCGATGTGGGGCATCACCGGCGTGCAGAAGGAGGCCGTGCTGGCCTCGGCGCGCTCCCTCGTCACGGTCGAGGAGGTCGTGGACGCGCTGGAGCCGCGTCCGGGCGCGGTGGTGCTGCCCTCCTGGGTGGTGTCCCAGGTGTCGGTCGTCCCGGGGGGCGCGCATCCGTCGTACGCCCAGGGGTACTCCGAGCGTGACAACGAGTTCTACACCCGGTGGGACCCGATCAGCCGGGACCGCGAGGTGTTCACCCGCTGGATGCGCGAGCACGTCCTCGAGTCGCCGGTGTCCACACCGGCGGGAGCGACGCCGTGACCCGGGCGAGCACGGAGACGTCCGCCACGGCGCAGACCGAGCACGCGCGGACCCAGCACGCGCAGACCCAGCAGGCGTACACGTCCGACGAGATGATGAGCGTCGCCGCCTCGCGCCACCTCCGGGACGGGTCGACCTGCTTCGTGGGCATCGGCCTGCCGAGCACCGCGGCCAACCTCGCCCGCCGGACGCACGCGCCGTCCCTCGTCCTCCTCTACGAGTCGGGGACGCTGGGCGCGAAGCCGGGCCGGCTGCCGCTGTCGATCGGCGACGGCGTGCTCGCCGACACGGCCGACGCCGTGGTGAGCGTGCCCGAGGTCTTCAACTACTGGCTGCAGCCGGGACGCGTGGACGTCGGCTTCCTCGGCGCGGCCCAGATCGACAGGTTCGGCAACATCAACACGACGGTGATCGGCGGCAGCTACGACGACCCGAAGGTGCGCCTTCCCGGTGCCGGCGGCGCACCAGAGATCGCTGCGTCCTGCCGTGAGGTCGTGGTCGTCGTGCGGCAGACGCCGCGCTCGTTCGTGGAGAAGGTCGACTTCGTGACGAGCGTCGGGTACGGGTCGGGCCCGGGTGACAGGGAGCGGCTCGGGCTGCGCGGCGCCGGCCCCGGTACCGTCATCACCGACCTCGGCATCCTCGAGCCGGACCCGCGGACGTGTGCCCTCACGCTGACCCACCTGCACCCCGGCGTCACCGTGCAGCAGGCCCGTGCGGCCACCGGGTGGGACCTCGAGGTCGCGGACGACCTGAGCGAGACCGCACCCCCGACCGGTACCGAGCTCGAGGTGCTCCGCGCCCTCGAGGCCACGAAGAAGACCCCGGCGTCCCCCTAGACCACCGAGCGGGTGGCTCGATTGCCGAGCAGTCGCCCGCGTGAAAGGACCAGCCGATGGTGCAGCCCACCACGAGTCCCGCACGGGTCCGCCCGTACCGGCGCGACCACGTCGACGCGAACCCGCCGTACCTGTACCCGCCGTACGGCTCGACGGTGCTCCGGGCACCGTCCCGCCCGCTCAACGCCATGCCGCAGACGCTGACCGAGGTGACGGGGCCGCTGCTCGGCGAGGGTCGGGTGGGGCCGGACGACGCCGACCTGACCCGCCAGCACGCGGGGGAGCCGCTGGGCGAGCGCATCATCGTCGGTGGCCGCGTGCTCGACGGCGACGGACGCCCCGTCCCGCACACGCTGGTCGAGGTGTGGCAGACCAACGCGGCCGGCCGCTACCCGCACGACGGCGACCAGCACCCGGCGCCGCACGACCCGAACTTCACCGGGATCGGGCGGTGTCTCACGGACGCGGAGGGCCGCTACCGGTTCACCACGATCAAGCCCGGCGCGTACCCGTGGCGCAACCACGACAACGCCTGGCGTCCCGCCCACATCCACTTCTCGCTGTTCGGGCAGGCGTTCACGCAACGGCTCATCACCCAGATGTACTTTCCGGGCGACCCGCTGCTCAGCCTTGACCCGGTGCTCCACGCGATCCCCGACCCGGCCGCACGCGAGCGCCTCGTCTGCCGCTTCGACCTCGATACGACGATGCCGGAGTGGGCGCTGGGGTACCAGTTCGACATCGTCCTGCGTGGCCGGGACGAGACGCCGACCGAGGAGCCGCACGATGACTAGCGCCGCCGCCGGACCCGGGTCCGCCGGTCAGCCCACCCGTCTCGCCCCGACGCCCTCGCAGACCATCGGGCCGTTCTTCTCCCACGCCCTGCCCTGGCCGGACGGCCCGTGGGTGGTCGCCGAGGAGCACCCCGACGCCGTCGTCCTCACCGGGCGGGTGTTCGACGGCGCCGGCGTGCCGGTGCCCGACGCGCTGGTCGAGACGTGGCAGGCGGACCCCGAGGGACGGTACGCGCACCCGGAGGACGCCGGCGGGGCGCAGGCGCGTCCGGGGTTCCGCGCGTTCGGGCGCTGCCCGACCGACCCCGAGGGGCGGTACCGCATCGTCACCGTCAAGCCTGGGCGGGTGCCGGGGCCGGGTGGCGTGCCACAGGCGCCGCACATCGCCGTCTCCGTCTTCGCGCGCGGGCTGCTCGACCGCGTGGTGACCCGGGTGTACTTCCCGGACGAGGCCGAGGCGAACGCGTCCGACCCGGTGCTCGCGTCCCTGCAGGACGACGCGGCGTGGGCCACCCTGGTGGCCGTCGCTGAGCCGGGCGGGCTGCGCTTTGACGTCCACCTGCAGGGCGAGCATGAGACCGCCTTCCTTGCCGTCTGACCCGACGGAGCCGTCGCAGCCGCGCCCCGACGAGGGCCGCGGGCTGTTCGGCCCGGTGTCCGGATCCGCGGCAGTGGATGCGGCCACCTCCGACGTGGCGTGGCTGCAGGCGATGTTGGACGTGGAGGCGGCTCTCGCCGCGTCCCTCGCGCAGGTGGGCCTCGTGCCCGAGGAGGCGGCCAAGGCCGTCGAGGAGGCCTGCCGCGCCGACCGCTTCGACCCCGATGCGCTGGGGCGTGCGGCCACGGCGTCCGGCAACCCGGTGGTGCCCCTCGTGCGTTCCCTGACCGAGGCGGTGCCCGGCGAGGCGGCGGGCACCGTGCACCGCGGGGCGACGAGCCAGGACGTGCTCGACACCGCGGCCATGCTCGTCGTACGCCGGGCCACGGGACCGCTGCTCGACGACCTCGCCGCCGCCGCCGACCTGTGCGCCGGCCTGGCCGCCGGGCACCGGGACACCGTGCTGGTCGGGCGGACGCTCCTGCAGCAGGCGATGCCGACGACGTTCGGCCGTGTCGCCGCGGGGTGGCTGGTCAGCCTGGACGACGCACGGCAGCGCCTCTCCGAGGTCCGGCGCACCCGGCTCGCGGTCTCGTTCGGCGGCGCGGCGGGCACGCTCGCGTCCCTCGGCGAGCACGGCGTCAGCGTGGCGGCGTACCTCGCGGACGCCCTCGGCCTGGCCGAGCCCGTCCTGCCGTGGCACACCGACCGGGTACGGGTCGGGGAGCTCGCGTCCGCACTCGGGGTGGCGGCCGGAGCCGCCGGGGGTGTCGCGCTCGACCTGACCCTGCTCGCCTCGACCGAGGTCGGGGAGGTGTCCGAGGCGCCCGGCGGCGGGCGTGGGGGGTCCTCGACGATGCCGCACAAGCGCAACCCGGTCGGGGCGGTGATGGCCCGCGGATGCGCCCAGCGTGCCCCCGGCCTCGTCGCGTCCCTGCTCGCCGCCATGCCTCAGGAGCACCAGCGCGCCGCAGGCGCCTGGCACGCCGAGTGGCTGCCGCTCACCGACCTGCTACGCGCGGCGGGGGGCGCGGCCGGGCACCTGCGCGCGTCACTCGACGGGATGGCGGCCCACCCCGCACGGATGCGCGCGAACCTCGACCTGACCGGCGGACTGCTGCTCGCCGAGCAGGTCACCACGGCCCTCGCGCCGGCGCTCGGGCGGCTTGCCGCGCACGATGCCGTGCAGACGGCGTGCCGGACGGCGGTGGAGGAGGACCGGCCGCTCGCGGACGTGCTGCGCGCCGACCCCGCAGTCACGGCGCACCTGCGCGACGACGACATCGACCGTGTCCTCGACCCGTCCGCCGCGCTCGGCTCGGCCGGGCAGTTCGTCGACCGCGCGCTGGCCGCCCACCGGCAGGCGACGCCGTGATGTGCGACGTCGAGGCGGTGCCTGCCGGCGGAGGGTGCGGCTCAGCTGCTGAGCGAGACCCACGGGTAGTAGTGCCGGTAGCTCGGGGCCCAGTCGTTCTGCGAGCCGTTGCTCGTCAGCCGGCTGCTGTGGGCCGCGACCCGGACGGCGCCCGGCTCGTCCAGGCACGTCCGGGGCAGGCGGAACCGCGCCCGCTCCGAGGGGTCGTCGGTGTCCATGGCCACGCGCAGGCCGGGGCAGTCGACGAGCGTGCCCTCGCTGGACCAGCGCTCCACGGCGTGCAGGGTCAGGTCGTCGCTGTCCGCCGTCCCGCCCGCGCGGTACTCCGGACCGGGGTCGTTCGCGTCGGTGTTGACGTACACGTCGACGTGGTCGAACCGCAGGTTGCGGAGCTGCACGACGACCTTGACCTCCGTGCCCTCACGGGACCCGTTGTCGACCCGTACCTGCTCGATGTCGTTGCTCGCGAGGATGTCGCCCCTGCGGTCGGCGAACCACACCGAGTCCGCCGACGCCGGTGTCTGCACGGCGAACGTCCCGGCCGCGACCAGCACGGCCGCCACGGACGTCCTCATGGCTGTACGCATGTCCCCTCCCCTGGAGATGCTCGCCGCCGGACCTCCCGGCGCCGGCATGCACAGAGTGGACGCGTGTGCCGCGCGCGCGGTTGTCACCGCGTACGGCCCCACTCCTCGCCCACCACGCACCCTGACCCCGTCTCCTCCGACCGGGCCCGCTGACGCCGTCCCCTCATCCGCCCCCTGACCCGGAAGGCCCCCATGCCCGACCCCCGCCACACCGAGGGGATGCGCGTCCGGCGCGAGGTCCTCGGCGACGCGCACGTCGACGCGGCGATCGCCAGGACGACCCCCTTCACTGCCGACTTCCAGGATCTCATCACCCGGTACGCGTGGGGGGACATCTGGGCAAGGCCCGGCCTGGACCGCCGGACCCGCTCCTGCGTCACCCTCGCGCTCATGGCCGCGCTCGGGCACGACGGCGAGCTCGCCATGCACGTCCGCGCGGCAGTCCGCATCGGCGTGACGCCGGACGAGATCGGCCAGGTGCTGCTGCAGGCCGGCCTCTACGCCGGGGTGCCGGTCGCGAACCGGGCGTTCGCCATCGCCCAGGAGACGCTGCAGCAGCTCGGCGAGGTCGACCCGCCGGACGGCCAGCGCGGCTGAGCCGACCGTGAGTCGGGGACCGGCGCCGCGCCCGCGTAGCGTCGTGAGTCGCGGGGACGCAGTCGCCGAGGAGGCAGTCGCGCGGGGGGCGGAGGAGAGGTCGGGATGGCGGGCAACAGCCGCGAGCCGGGCCGGTCGGTGACCGGGCGCGCGTTGGCTGTGCTGGCGGCGTTCGACCTCGGCCACCCGAGCCTGTCGCTGTCTGAGCTGGCCCGGCGGGCCGGGCTGCCGCTCGCCACCGCGCACCGGCTGGTCGCCGAGCTGGAGTCCTGGGGGGCGGTCGAGCGGGACGCGGACGGTGCGTACCAGGTGGGGCGTCGTCTCTGGGAGATCGGCATGCTCTGGCCCGCGTACGCCCGGATGCGCGAGCTCGCGGTGCCGTTCATGCAGGACCTGTACGAGGCGACGCGGGAGAACGTGCACGTGGCCGTCCGCGTCGGGTTCGAGGCCCTGTACCTGGAGAAGCTCACCGGGCACCGGGCGGTGCCGATCATCTCGCGGACGGGGAGCCGGCTGCCCATGCACGCGACCGGGGT
This sequence comes from Actinomycetes bacterium, assembly GCA_050743265.1. Taxonomy (GTDB): domain Bacteria; phylum Actinomycetota; class Actinomycetes; order JBOGEN01; family JBOGEN01; genus JBOGEN01. The sequence goes on along the minus strand of JBOGEN010000042.1, from coordinate 7,464 downwards.
GGGCAAGGCGCTGCTCGCGTACGGCCCGGCCGACTTCCTCGCCGCGTACGTCGACAGGCCGCTGGAGCGGCCCACGCCGTACACGCTGGTGGAGCCGGGCCGGCTCGCCCGGGACCTCGCCGAGGTGCGCGAGCGCGGGTACGCGGTGACCCTGGAGGAGATGACGCTGGGCTCGTGCTCGGTGGCGATGCCGGTCCGGGAGCACGGGGTCGCGGTCGCAGCGCTCGGGCTCGTCGTGCACAGCGTGCGGGCCGACGTGGACCGGCTGGTGCCCGCGCTGCGGGCGGCCACGGCCGGGCTGGAGCGGCGGCTGGCCGAGACCGCGGACGACCCGTACCCCGGGCTCGTGCACACGTTCCCGCGGGTCCAGCCCCGCCGGCCTGGGCGCGTCGAGCCGCCCCGGGTCGAGCCGCCTCGCGCCGAGCCGCCTCGCGCCGAGCCGCCAGCCGATTCCGGCCAGCGGAAGTGAGCGAGGGCACATACCCGGGCAAACCCTCAAGGTACTTCGGCAAACGGCGGGTGGCCGCCCGTCGTCCCCGAGCCAGCCGGAGCCCCCGATGACCACCACCGATGCGCTCGCGACCACGCGAGGCTGGAAACCCTGGTACGGCCTGTGGGGCTTCCTCATGGTCGGCTGGACGGTCAGCGCCGCCGACCGGGCACTGACGGGCCCGGTGATGACGTGGATGATCGACAACAAGGTGTCGTTCATCGCGGAGGCGGAGAACCCGCACGCGCTTGCGGGCCTCGTCGGCGGGCTGTTCTTCGCCGGGTACATGCTCACGCAGTTCCCCGGCGGCTACCTCGGTGACCGGTACGGCCACCGCACGCTGATCCTCGTCAGCCTCTTCTGGGCCGGCATCGCGACGATCCTCACCGGCCTGTTCGCCGGGCTGCTCATGTTCGTCGCGCTGCGTGTCATCACCGGGCTGGGCGAGGGCGCGTACTACTCGAACGACCGCAGCGTCATCGCGGAGGTGACGCCGGAACGCCAGCGCAGCACCGGGATGGGCGTTGTCATCACCGGCCTCGCGATCGGCATCACGATCGCGGTCGTCGGCACGCCGTACATGGTCGAGGTGGGTGCTGCCCTGCTGTCCGGCGCCGAGGCGTGGCGCATGCCGTTCTGGATCCTCGGCACCGCGACGCTGCTGGCCGCGGCCGCGTGCTGGCTGCGCTTCCGGAAGGACGAGGAGGAGCTGCAGGTCGGCAAGGCGACCGTGCACCTGCTCGGCTACTCGGCTGTCTCGTTCTTCGCGGTCATGGCCGTGTACATGCTGGCCACGCAGGCAGGCATCGGTGAGCTGTGGACCGCGGTCGTCGAGGTCGCACTCGCCCTCGTTCTCGTGCTCTTCGCGCTGACCCGGAAGGGCGAGGAGCTGCGCCCGGTGCTGAAGCACCGTGACCTGTTCCTGCTCTACCTCGCCGGCATCCCGATCCTGTGGAACCTGTGGTTCTTCAGCTTCTGGTCGGTGGCCATCGTCGGCGAGGCGGCGAACTCCTCCTTCCTGGAGGCTGCCCTCGTCGCCGGGTTCAACGCGGGGGCCGGCATCCTCGGGTTCCCCGTAGGTGGCTGGCTCTCCGACCTCGGCATGCGCCGGGGCTGGGGCCGCAAGCCGATGCTGCTCTCGTTCACCGCGGCGCAGGCGCTGATCACGTTCGGCTTCGCGTACTACCAGTCGACGACCGGGCCGAACGTGTGGACGATGGCCGCGCTGCTGTTCTTCGCGAGCCTGTTCTTCAACGCGCTGCAGCCGATCTGGCACGCGCTGGCCGCCGACATCGCCGAGCCGTCCCAGCGCGGGTCGGCCTTCGGGATGATGAACCTGATCAGCGAGATCGGCGCCGTGCTGTCCCCGGCCGTGTCCGGCGTGATGCGCGACGCCACCGGCGCCTGGACCTCGGCCCTGTACCTGGACGCCGCCCTCGTCGTGGCCGGCCTCGTCCTGTTCGCGCTCGTGCGTGAGATGCGCGGTGCCGGGACGGGCGCGGCCATGCACGGGGCTGTGCCCGCGGCAGCGAGGGACAGGTGACCACCGGCATCAGCGGGCGGCCCGGCCCGGCATCCGACCAGTCCGTCTTACGCTGAACACCGCGCCGGGACCGCATCCCGGCTGCGCATCCGCGCTGTGAAGGAGAACGCGATGAGCCTGCTCGACCCCAGCACCTGGACCGGCAAGCTCGCGAGCGACGGGTGGGTCGTCCCGTCCGGTGGCGACTCCCCGGTGGTGGCACCGGCGACCGGGGAGGAGCTCGGCCGGGTCGGCCTCGCCGACGCGTCCGACCTCGAACGCGCCACCGTACGGGCCGCGGCGGCCCAGCAGGAGTGGGCGGCGACGAGCTTCGAGGAGCGTGCCGCCGTCCTGCGACGCGCCGGCGACCTGTTCGAGGAGCGTGCGGAGGAGATCCATCACTGGATCGTCCGCGAGACCGGGGCGATCCCACCGAAAGCCGGGCTGGAGACCCACGTCGCGGCCCAGGAGTGCTACGAGGCGGCGTCCCTGCCCGGCCGGCCGTACGGTGATCTGCTCGCGACCGCCCAGCCGCGGATGTCGATGGCCCGGCGGCGACCGGTCGGCGTCGTCGGCGTGATCTCACCGTTCAACTTCCCGCTCATCCTCTCGATCCGCTCGGTCGCCCCGGCGCTGGCACTCGGCAACGCGGTCGTGCTCAAGCCCGACCCCCGGACGGCGGTGAGCGGTGGGGTCGTGCTCGCCCGGGTCTTCGCCGAGGCCGGGCTGCCCGAGGGCCTGCTCCACGTGCTGCCCGGCGGGGCGGACGTCGGCAAGGCCCTCGTCGTGGACCCGCTCGTCCCGGTCATCTCCTTCACCGGCTCCAGCCGGGCCGGTCGCGCGGTCGGCGAGCTGGCCGGCCGGCACCTCAAGCGGGCGCACCTCGAGCTCGGCGGCAACTCCGCGCTCGTCGTCCTCGACGACGCCGACCTCGACGCGGCGGTGTCCGCGGCCGCGTTCGGCTCGTTCATGCACCAGGGCCAGATCTGCATGACCACGGGACGCCACCTCGTCCACGAGCGTGTCCACGACGCGTACGTCGAGCGGCTGGCGGACAAGGCGTCCCACCTCCCCGTCGGCGACCCGGCCACGCAGCAGGTCGCCCTCGGACCGGTCATCGACGAGAAGCAGCGCGACCACGTCCACGGGCTGGTGACCGCGAGCGTGGACGCGGGGGCACGGCTGGCGGCCGGCGGCGAGTACGAGGGCCTCTTCTACCGGCCCACCGTGCTCGCGGGCGCCGCGGGCACTCCCGCGTACGTCGACGAGGTCTTCGGCCCTGTCGCCCCGGTCGCCTCGTTCTCCTCGCTGGACGAGGCCGTCGCGCTCGCGTCCGACACCGAGTACGGGCTCTCGCTCGGCATCCTCACCGCGGACGCGATGAAGGGGCTCGCGCTGGCCGACCGGATCCCCTCCGGGATCGTCCACATCAACGACCAGACCGTCAGCGACGAGGCGGTCGCGCCGTTCGGCGGCGTCGGGGCGTCCGGGACGGGGTCGCGCTTCGGGGGTGCCCAGGCGAACGTCGATGCCTTCACCGAGACGCAGTGGGTGACCCTGCGCGGGTCGATCGCGCCGTACCCGTTCTGAGGCACGCCCGGGGTGGACCTCCCGTCCCTCGGGCGATGTGTCACGGAACCGCCTGACTCGCCCCGGTGCACGCTCCGACCTGGGAAAACTCACCCGGTGACGGGCGGCGTACGCGGCGCTACGTTCTCGGGTGTCGACGGGTGCGCTCCCCGTGTACCCGCGCGCGAGGGGGAGGCGTCGTATGCGTACGTACACGGTGTTGCGCGACCTTGCTGCTCCGACCACCGCCGGTCCGTTCGAGCGTGCCCGCGGCGTACGGGCGGGAGCCGAGGCTCCGGGTGAGCCCCGCATCGACGTGGTGTCCATGGACATCAAGGAGGTCGCCGGGCTGTCCCGTGACCCGGACGTCCGCGCGATCGCGCCGGTGATGCCCACCCACCTCATCGAGCCGGTCAGCGAGGGAACGGCCACGAAGGGCCAGACGGCGTGGGGCATCACGGCCGTCGGTGCCGACGTCTCGAGCCGGACGGGCGCCGGGGTCGTCTGCTGCGTGCTCGACACGGGCATCGACGCGGCGCACGCGGCGTTCAGCGGCGTCTCGATCCTCGAGCAGGACTTCTCCGGCACGGGGAACGGCGACAAGCAGGGTCACGGGACGCACTGCGCGGGCACCGTGATCGGCCGCGACGTCGACGCCACCCGGATCGGGGTCGCCCGCGGGGTGCAGAAGCTGCTCATCGGCAAGGTGCTCGGTGACGACGGCAGCGGCGACTCCGACATGATCTTCCGCGGCATCCAGTGGGCCGTGCAGGAGGGCGCGCAGGTGCTGTCGATGTCGCTCGGCTTCGACTTCCCCGGCCTGGTACGCCGGCTGGTGGACCAGGGCTGGCCGGCGGACCTCGCCACCTCGGCCGCGCTCGAGGCGTACCGGGCGAACCTGCGGATGTTCGACGCGCTCATGGGCATCGTCCGCAGCCGGGAGGCGTTCGGCGGCGGCACGATCGTGGTCGCGGCCGCGGGCAATGAGAGCCGCCGTGACGTCGACCCCGACTACGAGATCGCGGTGTCACTGCCCGCCGCGGCTGACGGCGTGGTCTCCGTCGGTGCCCTGCAGCAGACCACGGGCGGGCTCGGCATCGCGCGGTTCTCCAACACGTTCCCCCAGGTCAGCGCGCCCGGCGTGGACGTGCTCTCGGCGCGGATGGGCGGCGGGCTGCGGAGCCTCAACGGCACGAGTATGGCCACCCCGCATGTGGCCGGCGTGGCCGCGCTGTGGTGGGAGGACGTGCTGGCGTCCGGGCTGCCGAACCCGACGGCCGGGGTGCTGGCCAAGCTGTTCTCGAGCGCGACCACCGGCGACCTGGTGGCGGGTCTCGACGCGGCGGACCGGGGCTTCGGCCTGGTGCGCGCTCCCTGACCCACCCGTACGGGCACACGCCCTGAGCCGGGCGTTCGGGCAGACGGGCCCCGGCCGGCGCCTCAGCCGGCCGGGCGCGCGGCTGTGCGCTCGGACGTGTGACCCGACGTGCGCAGCCCCCAGTGGGACGTGCGCTGCTCCCCGGGCTCGAGGTGCAGCAGTCCGCGGCCCGAGCGCAGCGCGTCCGGCGGGCACGTCATCGGCTCGACGGCCACCGCCCGCCGGCGGCGCTCGGGCATCGGCAGGGCGTCCCCGGTGAAGACCATGAGCCATCGGTAGTCCGGGCCGAGCCACATCGACACGGAGCAGCCGGACGTCGTCCCGTCCATGTGCACCCAGGCCCGCCCGTCCGCGTCGCGGGCCAGCGAGCCCACGCAGTCGTCGAGCCTCCGGTCGCCGAGGAGTACGCCGTCCCGCAGGTCGAGCGGGCTGCCCGCGACCGGCTGCTCGTTCTGCGGGATGCCGTCGTCCGCCGGGGCCAGCCAGGTCGCCGCGTCCGCCCGGATCCGGATCAGGTCCACGCGCTCCTCCCCGAGCGAGAGGTACGGGTGCACGCCCAGCCCGTACGGGGCGTCGCGCGGGGCCTCACCCGTCCCGCGGTTCTCCACCGTGGTAGTGACGTCCAACCCGTCCGCGTGCAGTGCGTACGTGACGGTGACGTCGAGCGTGTACGGGTACCCGCGCGCCGGACCGACCCCGGTGCCGAGCGTCACGGTCTCGGGCGACCCACTGCCAGGGGACTCCGCCCTGACCTGCCACTCGACGTCCGCGGCCAGGCCGTGGTTCGCGGTGTCGCGGGACGGCTCGTTGACGGCGAGCTGACGCTCGACGCCGTGGTCGTCCCACCGGCCGCCGCGCACCCGGTTCGGCCAGGGCACCAGGGTGGCGCCGCGGTAGCCCGATACGGAGACGGGCTCCTCCCGCGGGCCGAACCCGTCGAGCAGGTCCGTGCCGTCGACGGTGTACGCCTGAAGAGCCGCGCCCGTCGGCTGGATGCGGACCTGCTGGCCGAGGCGGGAGAGCGTGACGTGCCGCTGCGCGCTCACGTCCTCATCGTCGCGTTCAACCACGGAGCGTGTCAGCCCGCGGCCGAGCCGACGTAGTTCTCCGCGAGCGTGGTCGCGGCGGCGCGCGAGCTGGTCACGTACCGCAGGTGGGACAGCTGCAGGCGGTCGGCGAACTCGTCCTGGTCGAGGCGGTGCAGCAGCTGGGTCATCCACCAGGAGAAGTGCTGCACCCGCCACACGCGCCGCAGGCAGGTGGTCGAGTACGCCTCCAGCCCGGACTCGTCCCCCTTGCCGTACCAGCGGGTGAGCGCCTCGGCAAGCACACGGACGTCAGACATCGCCAGGTTCATGCCCTTGGCCCCGGTCGGCGGCACGATGTGCGCGGCGTCCCCGGCGAGGAACAGCCGGCCGTACTGCATCGGCTCGGTGACGAAGCTGCGCATCGCCGCGATGCTCTTCTCCAGGACAGGACCCTCGTGCAGGGTGAACGTGCCGTCCCCGGTCGCGAGCCGGGCGTGGAGCTCGTCCCAGACGCGCGCGTCCGGCCACTCCTCGATGTCCGTGTCCGGAGGAACCTGCAGGTAGAGCCGCGTCACCGACGGCGAGCGCATGCTGTGCAGGCAGAACCCGCGCGGGTGGTGCGTGTAGATGAGCTCGTCGGACGAGGGCTGCGCGCGCGCCAGGATGCCGAGCCAGGCGAACGGGTAGACGGTCTCGTACTCGGTGAGCACGCCGCTCGGGACGCTCGGCCGGCACACGCCGTGGAACCCGTCGCAGCCCGCGACCACGTCGGCCTCCAGCCCCTCCTGCCTGCCATCCGCTGTGCGGAAGCGGATCACCGGCGCGTCCGTCGTCACGTCGTGCACGGAGACGTCCGACACGTCGAAGAGGATCTGCCCGCCCGCGTCGGAGCGCGCCGCGACGAGGTCCTTCACGACCTCCTGCTGCCCGTACACGGTGATCGTCCGTCCGCCGGTCAGCTCGGCGAAGTCGATCCGGTGGCCCTCGCCCTCGAACCGCAGCTCGACGCCCTCGTGGACGAGGCCCTCGCGGTGCAGGCGCTCGCCCGCACCGGCCTCGGTGAGCAGGTCGACCGTGCCCTGCTCGAGGACACCCGCGCGGACCCGCGCCTCGATGTACTCCCGGCTCCGCGCCTCGAGGACGACCGAGTCGATGCCCCGCAGGTGCAACAGGTGCGAGAGGAGCAGGCCGGCGGGCCCGGCCCCGACGATCCCGACCTGGGTCCGCATCGGTCTCCCTCCCGTCCGGTGCCGTGGCTGGCGGTCAGCCTGCCGTGGCACCCGGGACGGGCAGAGGGCGCCCCTTCCGCTAGGCAGAACTCAGCCGGAGCCCGTCGGCCAGCTCGGCGCAGCTCACCCGTGCCTGCTCAGCCCCAGACCTCGGTGGCGGTGTCGACGATGAGCTCGAGTTTGGCGACTTGTTCGTCGTAGGTGAGCTCGTTGCCTTCGACGGTGGAGGAGAAGCCGCATTGGGGGGA
>JBOGEN010000041.1:0-25088 GCA_050743265.1 Actinomycetes bacterium | reverse complement strand
GGACGGTTCCACCTGAGCGGGCTCGGGCTCAGGCGGCGGGAGTGGGGGCAGCGCGGCCAGCACCGGGCGCGCGGCCTGGTCCTGCACGTCCACCGTCGCGAGCGCGGCGAACGGCGCCGGCCCGAACGTGTGCAGCGGCCCGACGGAGATCTCCGGGCCAATCCCGCTGAGCGGGAAGACGGTCAGCCCGCCCGTACGCCGCGACGTCTCGTCGGGGTACGTGTCGCCCCGGGACCCGTGGACGGCGAGGAGCCACTGCTCCGGCTCGAGCCGACGGCGTACGGCGACGAGCGCATCGAACGCGTCCGGCCCACGGCCGGACACGACGCCGAAGGGCCCGTCGACGACCACCTCGCAGCCGTTGCCGGCGAAGGCGACGTCCACGGTCACGGGCACGTGCGTACGCCCGCGTACCGCCTGGCAGTCGAACTGGAGCGTGGGGTCGGGCAGGCTCGGGTCGAGGTTCGTGTCCAGGCCCGTACCGTCCAGGCCGTTCGGCGCGAAGGGGTCGGCCACGGGGGCGGTCCTTTCGAGGCGAGGGCTGAGCGCGGCGGTGATCGGTCGTCGCCCGTCGGGGTGGGGACTAAGTCTGCTCTGTCCCGTTGTGTGCACGACGCCGGGGCCTGGTCACGTCAACAGGTCGGCCCCGCAGGGTGGTGTCCGGCGGCCGGGCGGGGTAGGACCGCGGCATGGGCTATCGGGGCGACGGCGACGACTGGTTCGTCTGCGGGCGGGGACACAAGCACTGGGGACGCTTCGGGGCCGCTGGGCTGCTGCTGCACCACCGGGACGCGAGGGGCCACGAGGCCGTCCTGCTCCAGCACCGGGCCCGGTGGAGCCACCACGGGGGGACGTGGAGCCTGCCGGGCGGCGCCAGGGACAGTCGCGAGTCCGCGACCCAGGCCGCGCTGCGTGAGGCGTCCGAAGAGGGCGGGGTGGATGCGTCGTCCATCCGGCTCGGCGGGCTGTGGTGCGACGACCACGGCGGCTGGTCGTACGACACCGTCGTCGCCGAGGCGACACACTGGCTCCCGGCGGCTCCGGTGGGCGGCGAGAGCACGGACATCCGCTGGGTCTGGCTTCCCGACGTCGAGTCGTTCCCGCTGCACCCGGGGTTGCGGCGGACGTGGCCGGCGCTGCGCGAGGCCCTCGTCCGGCTCACGCTCGTCGTCGACGCCGCGAACGTGGTGGGCTCGGAGCCGGACGGCTGGTGGCACGACCGCGAGGGCGCGGCCCAGCTGCTCCGCGACGACCTGGTGCGCGTGGCGCGGGCGGGCGTCCCGGGTTCGGCACTGCCGGCCACGCTACCGTGCCCGCTGCTGGGCTGCTGGCTCCCCGACGTCGTGCTGGTGGTGGAGGGGCGGGCCCGCGGCGTGGCGGGGGCTCCGCCCGATGTCGAGGTCGTCGAGGCGGCCGGTTCCGGCGACGACGCGCTCATCGAGGTGGTCCGGGAGCTGCGTACGCGGCGCCCCCGGGACCCGGTGCTCGTCGTGACGGCCGACCGCGAGCTGCGCGCGCGCTGTGCCGTGTACGGGGCGGCCGTGGTCGGGCCCCGCTGGCTCGACGAGCTGCGGGACGCCGCGGGCGCGGCCTGTGCCGGAGGGTGACGGCCCAGATCCTCACCTCCTGGACGTTCCGGGCGAAGCGCGCATCCCCCTACGAGTCACCTGACCAGCGATTTTTGCCATCTCTTGGGTGTGTGGGACGGGTGACCGGCTGCCCGGCCGGGTAACCGTGGGTATATCGCCTTGTCACCCGACAAGGCCGCCCGGCCGGTACGCCGAGTCCCGCTCCCCGGTCCTGGCGACACGACCCCTGTGGAGCGGGAGTGGGGGACCCACATCTCCACCGGCCGTCCCGTCCGGGACGGCCTCGGGGTGAAGCCGGCGAGCGGATCACGCACCCGGCCGGGCACTACCTCCGCCCGAACCCGACAGCTCACCCCACAGGCGTCGGAGGCATCCATGTCCCAGATGTCGATGACGCATGCCCGCATGCGTCCGACCAGAGGCCGGACGAGTCGACGCATCACCGTCCCTGCCCTGGTCTTCCTGTTCACCGCCTCGCTGCTCGGCATCGGCACGGTCAACGCCGACCCCGCCGACGCGAGGACCTCCCGCCCGGCCGCGACCGCCATCAGGTATGCGCTCAACCAGCTCGGCGACCCCTACCGGTGGGCGGCAACCGGACCGGGATCGTTCGACTGCTCCGGGCTCACGCAGTCCGCGTACCGGGAGGCGGGCGTCTGGATCCCTCGGACGTCCCGTGCCCAGTTCAGCGCGGGCCCCAAGGTGGCACGGTCCCGGTGGAAGCCGGGTGACCTCGTCTACTGGGGCCGGCCCGTCCACCACGTCGCCATCTTCCTCGGCCGGCACATGGTGCTGCACTCGCCGCGTCCGGGCCGGGTGGTCAGCATCGACGAGATGTGGTCGTCGGGGCTGCGCCACTACGGCACCCGGCCGGCGGGGCGGAGCGCCCGCGGTCTGCTCAAGGTCTTCCCCGGTTCGTCCGGGGACCACGTGCGCGCGGTGCAGAAGAGGCTCCGTGCCAACGGGCACTCGCTCCGGGTCAGCGGCCGGTACACCGAGGAGACCCGGCGCCTGATCGCGCGGATCCAGAGCCGGCTGGGCTGGGACGCGTCCGGCACCACCGGCCCGGGGACCTGGGGCTACCTCGTGCGGCACGGGGCGAAGCGGCGCGCCTCCTAGCGCTTCGGCGGCCCTGGCCCGGGCGCGGGCTGGGGCCCGGCCACCCCGGCAGTCGCGACGTCTCCGGCATTCCCCGACGGGGCCTCGAGGGCCCCCGACACGGGACCCGGTCGTGGCCCCCGCCCCCGGACGGCGTTAGGTTCGCGGGCGGGGGGAAACGACCGACCCGTGCGAGGGGGCACGACACCGATGGGAACGCACACCGATGCGGTCCGCGACTTCTTCCGACGGCAGTATGACGCCGAGCAGGGTGCCCCACAGGACAACGTGGACACGCTGTTCGCCGATGACCTCGTCTACCACCTGGCCCGGGGTGGGGTGATGGGCCGCAGCGGGGTGACGCTGATGGCCTCGCAGATCCGGCTGATCCCGCGACAGGAGCGGCGCGTCGTCCTCTCCGACGTCCGGGAGCAGGACGACCGGGTGTCGTTCCGGCTCTCGCTGCGGGCGAACGACCCGGAGACCGGCGAGCCGACAGCGTACGAGGAGGAGCAGACCTGGCTCTTCGACGACGTCGGACAGGTCACCGAGGTGTGGCCGGTGGAGTCGGACGACATCGAGCGGGTCTTCGGCGAGCTGCCGAACCCGCGCCAGGGCGACTGACGGCGGCGCGGGGCCACTCCGACGCATCGCCCGTTGCCGGGGCGGCGCCGTATCGGCTAGACCGGGCGGCATGACAGCCTCCCGCCTCACCTCCGTCATCGCAGGCCGGCGCGACTCGCGTCCAGGTGCGACCGTGACTCCGTCGACGAACCCCGCTGACACCGGCGACCTCGTCGCCGAGGTCGAGCTCGCCGAGCCTGCTGCGCTAGTCGAGGCGTGCCGCGTCGCACGGGCGGCCCAGCCCCGGTGGTCGGCGGTTCCCGCACCGGTCCGCGGCACCGTCATCGCCCAGGTGGGCCGCCTGGTGGAGGCAAACAAGGAGCCGCTCGCCGCTCTGGTGACCCGCGAGATGGGCAAGCCGTACGGCGAGGCGCTCGGCGAGGTGCAGGAGATCGTCGACACGTGCGCGTTCTTCCACGGCGAGGGCCGCCGCCTGTACGGGCAGACGGTGTCGAGCGAGATGCCCGACAAGCAGCTGTTCACCTACCGTACGCCGGTCGGGGTGGCCGCGATCGTGACCGCCGCCAACTTCCCCGTGGCCGTGCCGTCCTGGTACCTGGTGCCCGCGCTGCTGTGCGGCAACGCCGTGGTGTGGAAGCCGTCGGAGTCCGCGCCCGCCGTGGCGGACGCCCTGGCCGAGCTGTTCTGGCGCGGGGGAGTCCCGACCGACGCGCTGCACCTCGTGCACGCCGGTGGCGCGGCGACCTACGACGGGCTGGCCGCGGCCCTGGACTCCGGCTGCCTCGACAAGATCGGCTTCACCGGCTCGACGGAGACGGGTCGACGGCTCAGCGAGCTCGCCGGGCGTCACCTGCAGAGCCCGTGCCTCGAGCTGGGCGGCAAGAACCCCCTCGTCGTGGCCCCCGACGCCGACCTCGACCTGGCGGTCACCGGCGCGCTGTTCTCCGGGTTCGCGACGGCCGGGCAGCGCTGCACCTCGCTCGGCACGGTCGTGGTGCATCGCAGCGTGCACGACGAGTTCGTCCAGCGTCTCGCCGCGGCGGTGTCGCAGGCCCCGGTCGGCGACCCCCGCGGGGACGTCCTGCTCGGGCCACTCATCTCCGAGCGTTACCTGGAGGTGTTCCTGTCGTTCCTCGACCACGTCGGCGACCACCACAAGGTGTACGGCTCGACCGGCACCGGACGGATCACCTCGTCCAACCCGCGCAGCGGCTTCGTCGGCGACCCGGACCGCGGGGTGTACGCGCATCCGACGCTCGTCGACGGCGTGACGCCCCGTGACGTGCTGTACGCCAGGGAGACCTTCGGCCCGCTCGTCGGCGTCGCCACGTACCAGACGTTCGACGAGGCGGTCGACCTCGCGAACGGGCATGGGTACGGGTTGTCTGCGGCGATCTACACGAGCGACCCGGCCACCGCGTTCCGTTTCCGCGAGCGCTGCTCGGCCGGGATGCTCAGCGTGAACAACTCGACGAACGGTGCCGAGGCGCACCTGCCGTTCGGCGGCAACGGCCTGTCAGGCAACGGGTCGCGCCTGTCCGGCGTCTGGGTGCTCGACCAGTTCACCCGGTGGCAGTCGATGAACTGGGACTACGCGGGACGCCTGCAGAAGGCGCAGATGGACGTGGGCGGGCTGCCGTACGACCCCGACTTCCGCCTGCCGGACGTGCCCTAGCGACCCGGTCAGCTCACGCGGGTCGTGACGATCTCCGAGAACAGGTGCGTGAGGAAGCGCAGCAGCTGCGCGGCGTCGAACGGCTTCTCCACGAAGTAGTCCACGCCACCGGTCCAGGCCCGCCACGCCTGGGCGTCGTCCGCGGCCGCGGTGAGCATGACCACGGGGAGGAACGCGCCGCCGTCGGTCTCGCGGACCCTGGCCAGTACATCGTGACCGGACAGCCCGGGCATCATCACGTCCAGGATGACGCAGTCCGGGCGGTTCGTCTGGATGGCCCGAAGCGCGCTGTGCCCGTCCTCGGCGACCTCGACCTCGTAGCCCTCGAACTCCAGAACGTCCTGCACGAGCTGACGCACGCTCGGGTCGTCGTCGACGACAAGGATCCTCTGCACCACGACCACCTCCACTGAGACAGGACGAGTCGCCGGAGCGACGCATCCTCCCCATCGGTCGGTCGGTGCCCGACTCGATCCCCCGAACGGGTGAACGGTGGCCCGTCAGAAACAGCGCGTCCCCCGTTCGGCCGAACAACTTCCCCAGCGCGGGATGCCGACACCTCGGGGGAGAGGTGCCACGCAGGCACCGGCGCGTGAAAGGCACTCATGGCCTTCGGACAACAGCGACGCCCAGCGGCTCCGGCCGCGGCCCTGGCGTTCGTGACCCCAGCCCGAGGCGCCGTCGCGGCGCTCCTCGCGGTCGCGGCGTGCACGCTCAGCCTGGGCGCGGCTCCGTCCTCCCCTGCCAGCTCGTCGTCCCCGGCCTCCTCCGCTGCGCTCGAGAGCGTTGTCGTGACGGGGACCGGTGGGGTCGCTGCCGCCGCGGACGCGGTCCGTGCCTCCGGTGGACGGGTCGTCGCCCAGCTCCAGCTCGCCGGCGGAGTCGAGGCGCGGCTGCCCCAGGGTGCCGTCCTGCCCGCCGGGCTCGTGGTCACCCCGGACCGCACGGTCTCCTTCGCCTCGGAGAGTGCTGCCTCCGACGGCCCCGTCTCGACCGTCCGGGAGACGCTCGGCCTGAGCGTCGGGAGCACCGCGGGTGCCGGCGCCACCGTCGCCGTGGTGGACACCGGTGTCGCGGACATCCCCGACCTCGCCGGCCGCATCGTCGGCCACGTCGACGTCACCGAGACGGGTGGCGGCGACGGCTACGGCCACGGCACGTTCATGGCCGGCCTCATCGCCGGCAACGGCGCCTCCTCGCAGGGGGCGTACCGCGGGGTCGCTCCCGGGGCGCGCATCCTCGACGTCAAGGTCGCCGGGCCGGACGGGACGACGAGCCTCACCGACGTCCTGCGCGGCCTCGAGGTCGTCGGCCGCACAGGCCGGGCGTACGGGGTGGAGGTGCTGAACCTCTCGCTGTCCTCGGGGAGCCCGGTCCCGTACCAGGGCGACCCGCTCAACCACGCGCTGGCCGCGCTCTGGAAGCGCGGGGTCACCGTGGTCACGCCGGCGGGCAACGACGGTCCCGCGCCGGGCAGCGTGTCCTCGCCGGGCAACGACCCGCGCCTGCTCACCGTCGGCGCCGTCGACGAGGGCGGGACGGCGGTCCGTGGCGACGACAGCGTGACGGACTTCTCCGGCCGCGGCCCGACCTCGCAGGGCCTCAGCAAGCCCGATCTCGCGGCTCCGGGCCGCAGCGTGATCTCGGTCCGCTCGCCCGGCAGTGTGATCGACACCGAGCACCCGGACGCCCGTGTCGGTGACGGGTACTTCCGCGGCTCGGGCACGTCGATGTCCGCCGCGGTGACCTCGGGTGCGGCCGCGGCCGTGCTCGCCACCCGGTCGTCGCTGAGTCCGGACGACGTGAAGGACCTCTTCACCGACACGGCTTACCGGGCGCCGGGACTTTCCGCGCAGGCCGGTGCCGGCAGGGGCGGCCTCGACCTCGCCTCCGCGCTCGCCGAGGCACGCTCGGTGCGTCCGGGCAAGGGCGTCTCCGGGCTGCAGGGCCCGCCGGACGGGGACGACGCCGCGTGGGCCGATCTCGTCGACGCCTTCGACGCCGGTGACCGCGCCGCGGCGATGCGGGCCTGGCTCTCCCTCAGCCCGGCGGGCCGCTCGTGGGCGGGTCGCTCGTGGGCCGACGAGGGATGGGCCGGCCGCTCGTGGGCCGCACGGTCCTGGGCCGCACGGTCCTGGGCCGGCACCGACGGCACCGAGGAGGAGTGGCTGGCCCGCTCCTGGGCCGCCCGCTCCTGGGCCGAGGCCGACTGGGCCGGGCGCTCGTGGGCCGCACGCTCGTGGGCCGCACGGTCCTGGGCCGAGGACGACTGGGCCGGACGCTCGTGGGCGGGACGCTCGTGGGCCGGGGACGACTGGGCGGCGCGCTCCTGGGCCGCACGGTCCTGGGCGGCTCGTTCCTGGGCAGGCTCCTGGGGATGACCGGATGACACCACGACGCGGACCCGGCCCCTCGTGACCGGGACCCCGCCCTCGACGAGCCGTGAGGCCCACACCGGGCGCACGGCTCGTCGGCGCGTCCGCCTCGGGGCGCACCACGCGGTGGTCGCGGGGGTCGTGGTCCTCGGTGTGTGGCTGGCCGTGTACGTCGGCCTCGACGTTCCGCCGATCGGGCAGCGGGGGCCGATCCTCGAGCTGGGGTGGGTTCGCCCCGTGTTCCTTGCACCGGCGCTCGTCATCCTGACCGGTATCGCCGAGCTGGTGTCCGTCCGGCTCAGGCACGGGGACACCCTCGAGGAGCTGACGCTGCTCGAGTCCGCGGTCATCGTCAACGTGCTGCTGCTGCCGTCGGGCACCGCCCTGGTGGTGACCGCGGTCGGCCTCACCCTGGCGTACTGCGTGAGGCGGCTGGCGCTGATCAAGTCGCTGTTCAACCTGGGCTCGCACCTGGCCGGCAGCGCCGTGCTGCTGGCCGCGGTCCGCCACATCGGCGGCTCGGCAGACACCTTCTCCGGGGACCTCGTGGCCGGGCTCCTGCTCGGGGCGCTCGGCTTCTACGTGCTCAACCTGACCACCCTGGCCGCGATCTTCTGGGCGGTGAACGGGAGCCGCCCGATCGAGGTCCTGAGGAACGAGTCCCGGCTCTCGGTCGTCATGGCCGTCGGCACGGTGGCGCTGGGAAGCGTGGCGGTCGCGATGGCGATCCACGTCCCGTTGCTCGTGCCGTTCGCGATGCTGCCGGCCGCCGCGGTGCTGTACGCCTACCGGGCGATCGCGCAGGAGGCCCAGGAGCGGGGACGCTCCGCGAAGCTGCTCGCGTACTCGCAGTCCCTCGCGGCGACGCCGGACCGTGACTCGGCGGTCTCCGCCCTCCTCGACGTGGCCGACGGGGCGTTCCCGCAGGACGAGACCCTGCTGCTGTTCTCGGACGGGACGGTGGTCGGCTCGGCTCGCGGCCCGTCCGCCGGCATCAGGCACCTCGACCTCACGCCGGGTCTGCGTGCGCTGCGGGACGTCCCGATGACCGGCGCGATGACCCTCGGCTCGGGCCTGCCTCGCGGGTGGCGCAGCGCGATGCTCGCCCCGCTGCAGGCGGAGGGCCGCACCATCGGCACCGCCGTGCTCGGCTCGCGGCGCAAGGGTGCCTTCGCCACCCGTGACCGCACGCTGCTCACCCCGATCGTGAACGCGTTCGCGGTGGCCCTGCTCAACGCGGAGCACCTGTCCGCGGTCATCGCCGAGACCGGCAAGCTGCAGGCGGTCGTCGACGGGTCGAGCGACGGCATCGTCGTCCTCGACGGCTCCGGCGAGGTCGAGCTCTGGAACCCCGCGGTCGCGCGGATGTCCGGTCGGTCGGAGGACGAGGCGCTGGGGATGCCGTTCGGTCTCGCCGTGGACGCCCGCGAGCCCGACGGCAGCGCCACCGACGCGTTCTCCCGCGGGAGGGACGCGCTGTCGCCGGAGTCGCCGCACACGACGATCGAGCTCCCGCTCGTACGCCCGGACGGGGAGACCCGCATCGCCCGGTGCGCGTACGCGGCGATCTTCGACGGCGACGAGCCGGTCCGCTACGTCGTGGTGGTCCACGACCTCACGAAGGAGCGGCAGGTCGACCGGCTCAAGGCGGACTTCATCGCCACCGTGTCGCACGAGCTGCGCACCCCCGTGACCCCCATCAAGGGGTACGCGGACCTGCTGCGCCGACGCGGTGACGAGATGCCGCCGGAGAAGCGGGCCCGGGCACTGGACGTCATCGTCGACCGGGCCGACCACCTGGCCCGGCTCGTGGAGGACCTTCTGCTCGCGTCCCGGATGAGCGACGAGACCGAGCCCGCACGCCGTGTGGACATGGGCACCGCCGACCTCGCGGCCCTCGCCGGCCGCGCCACCGAGGACTTCAAGGACGGGGAGTCGCGGCTGAGCCTGTCCGTGCCGGAGGAGCCGGTGACCGTCGCCTGCGACCCGACCAGGGTCGTGCAGGTGCTCACCAACCTCGTGGGCAACGCCCTGAAGTACTCCGGGGCCGCGGCACCCGTCCACGTGAGGGCGACCGCGGTCGACGGCGTGGGACGCGTGACCGTGACCGACCGCGGGCGAGGCCTGCCGGCGGACCAGCTCGACCGGATCTTCGAGAAGTTCCACCGCGTCGAGGACCCCGCCGTCATGACCACGAGCGGTACCGGCCTCGGCCTCTACATCGCCCGCCACCTCGCCCGCGCGATGGGCGGGGACGTCGCCGTATGTTCCACCCTGGGGCAAGGCTCGGTCTTCACGTTCACGCTCCCGCTCGGGGCGGCAGACGCGCCGTGCACCCCCGACGACGCGGACGCCCACAGGTCCGGGGTGCCGGGAGCGCCCCCGGTCACGCAGGCAGGCGGGCGTGCCGCGGATCCGCCGCCAGGACAGCCGACGTGGGGCCCACCCTCGTGGCGCCCCCGACCTCCCGTCCCGGCCGGCGACCCCGCCCTCACCCCCGCCGCTGCCGATACCCACGGCTACCCCGCCGGGACGCCTCGCCGCCCGGCCGACACTTCCGGCCGGCCCTCCCGACAGCCCGCGTAGGGTCCTCGCCAGCCTCCGGTGGCTCGCGCGGTTCCCGGATCGGGCCCGGCCGGGAGCAGGAGACGGGACGATGCGGACACGTGCTTGCGCCCCGCTCGTGGGGCTGCCAGCGTCGGTGTGTCCCGGTCGGTGACACTCCGCGTTCTCGGTGCGACGGGGGTTCGATGACGGAAGCCAACGTTGCGCCTCCGCACGACTCCGGGCCCGACACCCCGGCGCTGCTGCGCCACCTCACGGACAACCTGCGCTCGGTCGTGTGGCTCGTCGACATCCGCGGGCCGCGGTTCCTCTACATCAACCCGGCCTTCGTGCGGACGTACGGCGTGTCGCAGGAGCAGCTCGACGCGGACCCGTACTGCTGGATGGCCCGGGTCCACCCGGACGACCGTGCAGGGGTCGAGGCAGCGGTCGCCGAGGTGCTTGCCGCGGGCTTCGTCGGCACCGAGATCGAGTACCGGGTGGTGCAGCCGGACGGGTCCGTTCGCTGGCTGCGCGCCCAGATGTACCGGGTCAGGGACGCCGCGGGCCAGGTGGGCCACATGGTCGGCAGCGCGGACGACGTCACCGAGCGGCACCGGGCCGAGCAGGCGCTCTCCGAGAGCGAGCTGCGCTTCCGTCAGATCGCCGAGTACTCGCACTACATGTTCTGGCTGCGCGAGACCGGTACCGGCCGCTTCCTCTACGTCAACCCGGCGTACGAGCAGATCTTCGGCGGTCGTGTGCAGGACATGTACGACGACCCCGATGCGTGGCTGCGGGTCGTCCACCCGGAGGACAGGGAGCGTGCCGCGGCGGTGCCCGACGGCCCGTTCGACGAGGTGTACCGGGTCGTCCCGCCCGGGCGTGACGAGGTGCGTTGGGTCAGGGCGCGCTCGTTCCCCGTGACGGACGAGGCCGGCCGCGCGTACCGGAGGGTCGGGGTCGCCGAGGATGTCACGGACCGCCGCCTGCTGCAGGAGCAGCTGCTCCAGTCCCAGAAGATGGAGGCGGTGGGCCGACTGGCCGGCGGCATCGCGCACGACTTCAACAACCTGCTGTTCGTGATCCTCAACTACGTCGAGGAGGCTCTGCGGGCCGTCCCACCGGGGTCCGGGACGTCCCAGGACCTGCGGCGCGTGGTCGAGGCCGCGGAACGCGCGCGGTCGCTCACCGACCAGATGCTCACGTTCTCCCGACGTCAGGACGCCGAGCCGGTCGACCTCGACATCAACGAGTCCGTCCGTCTCACGGCGGGCATGTTGAGCCGGGTGCTGGGGGACGACGTCGAGGTCGTCCTGGCCCTGTCCGAGAACCTGCCCAGCGTCCGGCTCGACCCCACGCAGCTGCAGCAGGTGCTGCTCAACCTCGCGGTCAACGCGCGGGACGCGATGCCTGACGGCGGGACGCTGTGCCTGACCACGGCGCCGGCCCGGCTCCCGGGAGAGCCGCGGGCACCGGACGCGCCCGGCTCCGGTCCCGACGCACGCCTCGATCCGGGGAAGGGCGTGTCGCTCGATGTGTCGGACACCGGGCACGGCATGGACGCCGAGGTGGCCGCCCGGGCGTTCGAGCCCTTCTACACGACGAAGCCGGTCGGCCGCGGCACAGGCCTCGGGCTGTCCTCCGTCTACGGGATCGTCGAGGGGGCCGGCGGGCACGTCAGCGTGGCCTCCGCGCCGGGCGAGGGCACCACGGTGACCGCCCTGCTGCCGGCGAGCCTGCGGCCGACACGAGGGGAGGAGGAGACGCCCGGTACGCCCGCGTCGGTCGACGGCGCCGGACGTGTGGCCCTCGTCGTCGAGGACGAGGAGATGGTGCGCGAGGCGCTCGTCCGTCAGCTGCGCTGGGCCGGGTTCGTCGTCCACGCGGCCGCGAACGCGGCCGAGGCCGTGGGCATGTGCCAGTACAGCCTCTGGCACGTCGACCTGCTCGTCACCGACCTCGTGATGCCGGGGATGTCGGGGTACGACCTCGTGCTCGAGCTCGGCCGGCTCGGGCTCGACCCGCCCGTCGTGTTCGTCTCGGGCAACACCGGGTCGTGGCAGCCGGCGGAGCTGCGCGGCCCACGCCGGCGGTACCTGCAGAAGCCGTTCCGTGCCGAGGTGCTGCTGGCCGCGATCGCCGAGGTCGGGGTGAGGGCACCGCGCTGACCGGCCGTAGGCTCGGCGCGCCGTACGTCAGGTGTGGTGGGCGGCTCCTGTGCCGTGCCCTCGCGCTGCGGGGGGAGAACGGGCACGCTGGGCGCGTGTGGGCCTGGGTGGTACGCGAGCCGGGGCCGGTCGGCGCGGGTTCGGCCGGGCCGCTCGTCCTCGTCGAGCGCGCGGTGCCGGAGCCCGCACCCGGCGAGCTGCTCGTCCGGGTCTCGGTCTGTGGGGTGTGCCGCACCGACCTGCACCTCGCCGAGGGCGACCTGCCGCCGCGCCGGCCGGACGTCACCCCGGGGCACGAGGTCGTCGGTACGGTCGCCGCGACCGGGCTCGGCACCACCCGCTTCGCCACCGGAGACCGGGTCGGCATCGCCTGGCTCCGGGAGACGTGCGGGGTGTGCCGGTTCTGCCGCCGTGGGGCGGAGAACCTCTGCCCGCGATCGGCGTACACCGGCTGGGACGCCGACGGAGGCTACGCCGAGTACGCCCTCGTCCCGGAGGCCTTCGCCCACGCACTGCCCGAGGGCTGGCCTGACGAGCAGGCCGCGCCGCTGCTGTGCGCGGGGATCATCGGCTACCGGGCACTCCGGCGTGCGGCGCTCCCGCCCGGTGGCCGGCTGGGCATCTACGGCTTCGGCGCGTCCGCCCACCTCGCGGCCCAGGTGGCCATGGCCGAGGGCGCCGTCGTGCACGTGCTCACCCGCTCCGCCGAGGCGCGGGAGCTGGCGCGCTCACTCGGCGCCGCGTCCGCGGCCGGAGCGTACGACGCGCCCCCGGAACCCCTCGACGCGGCGATCCTCTTCGCCCCGGTCGGCGACCTCGTGCCCGTCGCGCTGGAGGCACTGGACGGCGGCGGCACGCTCGCCGTGGCCGGCATCCACCTCTCGGACGTGCCCGTGCTGGACTACCAGCGCCACCTCTTCGGCGAGCGCCAGGTGCGCAGCGTCACCGCGAACACCCGGGCTGACGGCGAGGAGTTCCTGCGGCTCGCGGACCGGCTGTCCCTCGCGGTGACGACGACCCCGTACCCGCTCGAGGCAGCCGACAGCGCTCTCGCCGATCTCGCTGCGGACCGTGTGCGCGGCGCCGCGGTGCTGCGGGTGGGTGGCTAGCAGGGTGGGTGGCTAGCGGGTGCTGTCCTCGCGGGGGGCGGACGCGAGCCTGTCCTGGACGAGCTGCCGCAGGTGGACGACATCGAAGGGCTTGGTCACGTAGCCGGACGCCCCCGCAGCCAGCATCCGCCGGTGTTGGCCCGGGCTGGCGTCCGCGCTGACCGCGATGACCGGCACGTCCCTGGTGGCAGGCTCGGCGCGCAGGCGGGCCAGCACCTCGGCACCGTCGATGTCCGGCAGGTTGACGTCGAGCAGGACCAGGTCGGGGGGGTCGCGGCGCGCGGCGTGCAGGGCGGCGAGCCCCTCTCCGGCGACTCGCAGCTCGACGCCCCCGACGGTGGCCATGACCCGCTCGACCAGCTGGACGTTCGCGCCGTTGTCCTCGATGTAGAGCACCGTGTGGTGGCCCTGCGAGCCGTCGGTGGACACGGTGTCGCGTGCGCCCGCGACGGAGCCGGAGTCCGGGGGCGGGCAGCGTTCCAGCTCGACGGTCACCGTGGTGCCGGCGGAGGTGCTCTGCACGGAGACCGCCCCGTGCATCGCCTCCATGAGGCGCTTGGTCAGCGCCAGACCGAGCCCCGTGCCCTCGATGCCGGTCTGCTCGGCGCCGAGCCGGTCGAACGGCGTGAACAGGTCGTCCATGCGGTCTGCGGGGATCCCGATGCCGGAGTCGCGGACGGAGAGCGCGAGTCTGCGCTCCTGCTTGGTGTCCGAGGTGATCCAGACCTCGCCGTCCTCACGGTTGTACTTGACCGCGTTCGACACGAGGTTGAGCAGCACCTGCGCGAGCCGCTGTCGGTCCGCCACCACGTGGGCGGTGTCCGGGACGCCGGGGCCGGCGGGCAGCCGTACCGCGCGCTCGTCCGCCTGCGGGCGTACGAGGGCGAGCACCTCGTCGACGACCTCCCCGAGGCGAACGGGTTCGAGGGACAGGTGAAGCCGCCCGCTCTCGATCCGGGAGATGTCGAGGACCTCGTTGATGAGCTCGAGCAGGTGCCGCCCACCGACCAGCATGTGGTTCACGGCCTCGCGCTGCTCCGCGGTCAGGTCGTCCATCTCGAGCAGCTGGCCGAACCCGATGATCGCGTTGAGCGGCGTGCGCAGCTCGTGGCTGATCCGCGAGAGGAACTCGCTCTTCGCAAGGTTCGCCTGCTCGGCGTCCACTTGTGCCGACCGCAGCGCCGCCTGCGCCGCCTTCTGGTCGGTCACGTCCTCGACCGTGCCGGCCATCCGGGTCGGCCGGCCATCGACCAGCGACACCGGGGACAGGCGGACGCGGACCCAGCGCTCCCCGCGCTCGTCGTGGCGGAGCCGGTACTCCATCTGCTGCGGCTCACCCCTCTCCTGAGCCGTGCGGATCGTCTCGCGGACCGTGCCGATGTCGTCCGGCAGCACGTACGCGAAGACCGACTGCGGGTCCGAGAGGATGCGCTCCCGCGGGACGCCGTAGATCCCCTCGAGCTGCCGGTTCACATAGAGGAACCGGAACGGGTCGACGCTGCGCAGGAAGAACCCCACGTCCACGTGGTCCCCGAACTGGCGGAGGCGCTCCTCGCTCTCCCGGAGGGCGTCCTCCACGTGACTCCGCGCTGAGATGTCGAGGAACGTCCCGATGACGCAGTCCTCGCCGTCGAAGTCGATGGGTGCGAGGTCGGCGACGAGGGTGTGGTCCCCGTCCGCCCGCGTCAGCCTGACCTCGAGGTTGCGGACCCGCCCGGTCGCCCGGATCTCGTCGAGCATGCCGCGCCGGGCCTCCAGGTCGGGCCACAGCCCGATCTCGTCCGTACGGCGGCCCACGAGGTTCTCGGTCGTGATGCCGAGCGCCTCGGCGGCGGCCTCGTTCGCCAGCCGTACGCGCGCGTCGGCGAGGCCCGCGATGAGGGTGGGGACGGGGGCGCCCATGAACAGGCGTCGCAGGTCCCCCGTCACCCGGACCTGCTCGGCCGACTGCCCGTCCGCGGTGAGGTCGTGGGCCACGGCGAGAAAGCCGGTCAGCGTCCCGCTGGCGTCCCTCACCGCGGACACAGCGCACGAGACCGGGAGCCGGCTGCCGTCCTTGCGGACCAGCGTCCAGGGCCGGACGTCCGCCCCGGCCCGGCGCGCCGTGCACAGCAGCGCCTCGGGACCTGGATCCACGTGGAGCGCGGCGGCTCGCGTCTGGAGCTCATGCGGGTCGTGGTAGAGCGCGAGGGTGGCCGTGCCCACCACCTCGTCCGCCCGGTAGCCGAGCATCTGCTCGGCTCCCTCGGTGAACGTCGTGATCGTCCCGGTGGGGTCGGTCGCCACGACCAGGTATCCGGTCGCCGCCTGCGCCAGGGCGGCGAACAGGGCTGCCGGGGGCGGGGAGGGGCGCCCGTCGTCAGCACCGGTGCCGACGTGCGCCATGACCGACCCCCGTCTTGTCGCTCACCGTGACGGTACCCGGACGGTCGGTGCGGGCGCTGCCCTTCCGGCCCCTCCAATCCCCCCCGAACTCGAGGTCAGGACGTTGGTCCGGGCCCTTCGGCCCTGATGCGCCCCCGGTTGACGCGGGACGCTGGGAGCGAGGCCGGCCCAGGCCCGACGTGGCTGGCCGAGAGCTCGGAGGACAGCCCGGCCGAGCCGAGGACGGGCTGCCGCCGACGGGAGGAGAGGAGACCGCGATGACCGCTCCCACGATCCTCGTCGTGTTCCACACCGCCGAAGGACACACGGCCCAGATCGCCGACCGGGTCGCCGACGTCCTCCGCGCGGGCGGGGCCATCGTTGACGTCCGGTCGGCCGAGGGCCGGCCGTCGGCGTCCGGCTATGCCGGCGTGGTCCTGGGCGACTCGATCCACATGGGCCACCACAGCAAGGCCCTGCGCCGGTACGCCCTGGCAGAGCAGCCCGTGCTCGCGGCCATGCCGACCGCGCTCTTCCAGGTCAGCCTGTCCTCGGCGAACGACGACCCGGGCCACCGGGAGGACGCGGAGGGCTACCTGCGCGTGTTCGTCGAGGAGACCGGCATCTCCCCGTCCGCGGTCGGGCTGTTCGCCGGGGCGCTCGCGTACACGCGGTACGGGTGGGTCAAGCGCCGGATGCTGAGGTCGATCGCCCGGCGCGCGGGCCTCGATACGGACGTCCGCCACGACCACGTCTACACCGACTGGGACGCCGTGGACCGCTTCGCCGAGGACGTGCTTGCGCAGGTCCAGGGCGCGACACGGGCCTGAGCGCGCCGGGGGCCAGGCCCCGCCTCGGCGGGTCGCCCGCGTCAGACGATGCCGTACAGCCGGTCGCCCGCGTCGCCCAGCCCGGGGACGATGTAGCCGTGCTCGTTGAGCCGCTCGTCCACCGCGGCCGTGACGACGTTCACGGGAACCGTACTGTCGGCGAGAGCCGTCTCGAGATGGGCGACGCCCTCCGGCGCGGCGAGCAGGCAGATGGCCGTGATCTGGTCGGCACCTCGCTCGATGAGCATGCCGAGGGCGGCGGACAGCGTGCCGCCGGTGGCCAGCATCGGGTCGAGCACGTAACACTGCCGCCCTGACAGGTCGTCCGGAAGCCGGGAGGCGTACGTCGAGGCCGTCAGCGTGCCCTCGTCGCGGATCATCCCGAGGAAGCCCACCTCCGCGGTCGGCAGCAGGCGGACCATGCCGTCGAGCATGCCCAGCCCGGCGCGCAGGATCGGGACCACCAGGGCCCGCGGACGGGCCAGCCGGACGCCGGCGGAGGGACCCACGGGCGTCGTCACCTGGCAGGGCTCGGTCCGGACCTCCCGGGTGGCCTCGTACGCCAGCAGGGTCACCAGCTCGTCCGCCAGCCGGCGGAACGTCGGCGAGTCCGTCCGCTCGTCCCGCAGGGCGGTGAGCTTGTGCGCGACGAGCGGGTGGTCGGCAACGTGGGTCCGCATGGTCGGCCACCGTAGCCGTTCCGGCGGGGGTCCCCCGGCAGCCGACCGCAGGCCATGGGATCTCCGCAGGTCGGGGTCCTTCCCGTCACGTCCGACCTCTGTCACGATGCCGTGCGGGGCGACTTCGACCGGTGCGGGGTGGTCCGTGGCGCTGGAGGTGGCAGATGCCCGGGGCGATTCCGGGGGACACGGCGACGGACTTCGTCGTGGTCGTGTCGCGTGACGAGGGGCGCTGGGCGGCGTCCACGCCACCGCTGCGTGTCGGCGACGACCTCGACGCCCTGGTCGCCGCGATGCGCCAGGAGTGGAGCGACGTCGGGACGTTCGGCTTTGTCTCCGTCGCCGAGGACTTCTTCGTCACCGTGCGGGTGGGCACGCACGGCGACGTCCACCTGCTGCTGTCCGACTCCACGGCAGCGCTCGAGTGGCCGATTGCCCGCCAGGTCCTCGACCGCCTCGGCCTGCCGGTGCCCAGCGACGACGACCTGGACGACATGCAGCCCGCGGGCGACCTCGGGCTGTTCGCCGACCTCGGCCTGGGAGCCGGAGAGGTCGAGGATCTCCTCGGCGACATCGAGAGCTTCCCGGACGAGATGCTGTCAGACATCGCCGGCCGGCTCGGCTTCGGCGACGTGTTCGAGCGTGCACTCGACGACGCGCTCGACTGAAGTCCATCGGATGTACCGAACCCACGGAGGCGGACGGTGACGTACTTCGCCGCGCTGCTGGCCCGTCACGGGGAGGACTGGAAGGGCCAGGAGGTGGACCTCGACGAGGTCGCCGACCTGGACACCCTCGCCGACCTGCTGGTCGACGCCAGTGACCAGGAGCAGCCCGTGCTGCTGCTCCTCGAGCAGGAGGACGAGTGGTTCGCCGTCGTCCGCGTGGACGGCGACGACGCCGATGCGCGGGTGTTCGTGTCCGACGTACGGGCCGCGGCCACCTCGGCGCTCGGGCCGGTGCTCCTCGCGCACGTGATCGGCGACCTGGCCGGGGACGAGTCGGCGGAGCCGCCGGTCTCGACCGGGCCGGACGTCGAGCTGCTCGCGGACCTCGGCCTGGCCGACGACGGCCTGCTCGAGCTGTGCGCGGACGGCCTGCTGCCGGCCGACGCCCTCTCGGCGGTCGCGGACCGCGCGGGCTGCCTGGACGCGCTGGAGCGTCTGCGCTGACCAGCACGCCGTACGGCGACCGCTGGGCCGCTGCCATGCGGGACGCCCTCGCCGAGGCCGCCCTTGCCCCGGGAACCGGGGACGTGCCTGTCGGGGCGTTGGTGCTCGACCCGTCAGGCGCGGTGGTCGGGCGCGGCCACAACGCGCGGGAGGCGCTGGCCGACCCGACGGCGCACGCCGAGATGCTTGCGCTCCGGGCGGCCGCGGCGGCCGTGGGGGAGTGGCGGCTCTCGGGCTGCACGCTCGTCGTCACGCTCGAGCCCTGCACGATGTGCGCCGGTGCGGCCGTCCTCGCCAGGCTCGACCGGGTCGTGTACGGAGCGACCGACCCCAAGGCCGGCGCCATGGGGTCGTTGTGGGACGTGGTGCGGGACCGGCGGCTCAACCACCGTCCCGAGGTGGTCGGCGAGGTGCTCGCTGAGGACTGCGCGGCGCTCCTCCAGGGGTTTTTCGAGGCGCAGCGCGACGTCCGGTAGCCTCCCGAGCGGTGGTGTGTCCGAGCGGCCTAAGGAGCACGCCTCGAAAGCGTGTGAGGGTTCACGCCCTCCGTGGGTTCAAATCCCACCGCCACCGCCCACACCCCGGCGACGTCTCCGCAGGTCAGAACCCTGCGGGGCGTCACCGACGAGCTGTCTTCCGGCGGGTATTCACCGGAGTGATCACGCCAGCTCCGCGGCCGGTGCTCCGGTGACCAACGCCGCGGGTACGCACCGCGGCCCTCTCGGTACCGGCACCATGCGCGGGGTCATGCGCGGCGCGGAGTGGCAATTCAGCCCACGGCGGCGGCCTCTGCGGTGTCAGACTCGCGGTGGCCGAGCAGACGTGATCATCTGGGTACGACATCTGATCGTCGGCGAGGACATGGCCCTTCCTACTGATCTGCCCGACCGCTGGGGGGCGGAATGACGGAGGAAGCCGGCCCGACCGGCGTCGAGGCGCCGTTGAACATGCGGCTGGCCGTCCTGCTGTCGATGGCGATGTTCGTGCTCGTCGTCGACACCTCGTTGATGAACGTGTCCATTTCCGCGGTGGTCCACGACCTCGACACGACCGTGAGCACGGTCCAGTCCGCGATCGCGCTGGAGGCGCTGGTATCCGCAGCGTTCATCCTGATCGGTAGCAAGGTCGGCGACCTGATCGGGCGCAGGCGGGCCTATGTCCTTGGCCTGCTCGGGTATGCGATCGGAGCGCTGGCGATGACGCTGGCCCAGAGCATCACGGCGGTCATCGTCTTCTGGGCCGTCGTGGGCGGGCTGGGCGCATCGCTGCTGCTCCCGAGCATGCAGTCGCTGATTCACGGGAACTTCGAGGGCGCCGCCCAGAAGAAGGTGTACGCCTTCGTCGGGGCCGCGGCCGCGGTCGCCGCGGCCGTTGGACCGCTGCTGGGCGGCTTCATCACCACCTACTTGTCGTGGCGCGTCGCGTTCGGCCTGGAGGTCGTGGTCATCGCGATCGTGCTGTCCGGTATCAGGCTGGTCCACGACGTCCCCTACACAGGTCCCCGGGAGGTTGACCCGGTCGGTGCGGTCCTGTCCGTCCTGGGGATGGGCGGGCTCGTGCTCGGCATCCTGGTCTGGCAGGAGGGTGGCGAGTCCGTCGGCGCGCTGCTTGCCACCGGTGGGGTCGCGATGGGTTCACTGGTGTACTGGCTCTCTCGACGCAGGCGCGAGGGCAAGCCGACCCTGCTCGATCCGGACCTGTTCCAGTCCAAGCTGTTCCGGTACGGGATCTCCGGGCAGATGCTGCAGCAGATTGCCCTCGGCGGCATGATGATCGCGCTGCCGATCTACCTGCAGATAGTGCTGGGGTACGACGCGATGCAGGCGGGCCTGTCCCTCGCACCGCTGTCGCTGACCATGTTCGCGACGGCCCTGGTCGCGGGAAAGCGGGCGGGGGACCGGCGCCCGGCCGGTGTCATCCGGCTGGGCTTCGTGCTCGTGACGGCGGGCGTGGTCGTGTTGCTGCCGATCGTCCCTCGGGCGACGTCCGGCTGGTACCTGGTGGTCCCGTTGGTGATCGCCGGGGTGGGCTTGGGGCTGCTGGTCTCGCAGTTGAACAACTACACACTCTCGCCGATCACGGAGGACAGGGTCAGCGAGGCCGCGGGTGTGAATTCGGCAGCCGGATCGTTCGGGCTGTCGTTCGGGCTGGCATTCGCCGGCGCGATCATGCTGGCGACCCTGTCCTTCGCCTTCACCGCCGCGGCGGAGGACAGCACCGTGCTCAACCCCGCGCAGCAGCAGCAGGTAGCCACGGCTCTCGAGCACGATGCGGAGGTGGTGACCAACACGGCCCTGGCCGAACAGCTCGCCGGCCAACCCGCGGACGTGCAGGCCGAGATCATCCGAATCAACACCGACACCCGACCCATCGCGTTGCAGGTCTCCATGCTGATACCGCTCATCGCCGGCTTCCTCGGCACGCTCATCTCGTTCCGCATGCTGCGCCTGCCGGATCCCACGCCGTCGAACTCCGGAGAAGGTACGGCCCTCGGCTGAGCCGACTCCCGGCCCGCAAAGCGCGCCGCCTCAGCCCCTCGGGCGGCGGACGGGCGCCTCGTCGCGCGGGCTGCTCTCGACGGCCCGCTCCGGCTCGTCGTCCGCGCGGCGGCGGAACAGTCTGACGCCGGGGAGCCCGGTGACCACCCGGCGGAGGTCCTCGACGATCTCGAGGATCTCGTGCACGTCAGGGCCGACGCGGTCCAGCGTGGCGAGCATCGGCAGCAGATCGTCCTCGACGTGCCCGAGCAGGACGGGTAGCCGGTCGATCAGCGCGATCGCCGCCTCGACCTCGTCCGGCGCCAGGGTGTCGCTGAACTTGCGCAGCGACGGCAGCAGCGTGGCGAGCGGCTGCTCGAACTGCGTGAGCAGGCCTTCGGCACGTCCGACGAGGTCACCGGAGCGCCCTACCAGGCCGTCGGCACGACCGACCAGGTCGTCGGCACGTCCGACGAGGCCGGTGCCGGTGTCGAGCATCGCTTGCGCCTGGCGGACGGACGCCTCGCCCGCGCTCAGGACCGCGTCCGTACGCCCCACGCTCTGGTCGGCCCTCCCGATCACGGCCTGCGTGCGCGTGACGGCGTCCTGCGCGCTCGCGGCGACGTCCTCGACCGTGTCCAGCAGCGTCTCGACACGGCTGATCAGGTGCTCGACCCGGGGGACCAGTGAGAGCACGGTCCCGGCCGTGGAGGTGACGAATCCGGTGACGGCGCCGACGTCGTGGGCGAGCCGGGTGGGCGAGGGGACCAGCGGCAGCTTCACCCTGATGAGCCTTCCCCGTGCGGGGGCGGGTTCACTCCCGGGGTCGCCGGACTCCCCCGTGGCGTCCACGTAGCGCCGGGCTCAGTCCGTCCGCGCCTCAGCGGTGTCGGCGGGGTTCCCGGCGTCCGGGCCGCAGCCGGGACGCGGCTCGGGGGTGACCTTGGGGGCCACCGGTTTCGCCGCGAGCCGGCGCCACTTGTCGCCCAGGACGAGGTCGACCGTCGCGGTGGTCCGCGCGTCCTTCACCATCTCGGCGGTGCCGGCCAGGGCCTGCACGGTACGGGCCTCGGCCAGGCCTTTCTCGCCGTACCGGATCTCCGCGGCTCCCGACACGGCGCGCTCGAGCGGGTCGTTGTCGATCTTCTTCACGGCATACCCGCGGGCCGTCATCCGCTTCGCCACGGTCGCGGCAAGGCCCAGCCTCTGGGTCGCGTTGTAGACGTTGAGCTGTACCTGTTTCGGCGCGAGCATTGCCGCTGCGGTGGGGGTGACCCGCGGGCAGGACGGCTCCGCCACGGAGACGTCCGGCTCGCGGAGCAGGTACCACCAGCCCCCCGCACCGCCGCCCGCGACGAGCGCGGCGACGAGCAGGACGGCCGGCCAGCGGCGACGGTGTCGGCGTCGCCGGCTCTTGTGACCGCCCATCCCGATAGGCGTGAACATGCTCATTGTCGGGCCCCCCGCGGGTACAGGTGCGCCAAGAGTACCGACGGCACCCGGTGCGTTCGGGCTGTTCTCGTACGGACTGTGCCCGGAGTGGAGGGGACGACGCTGGTGAGCGTGTTGGTGGGCACCTCCGGGTGGCAGTACCGCGACTGGCGCGGCGTGCTCTACCCCGACCGCCTCCCCCAGCGCCAGTGGCTCAGCGCGTACGCCGAGCGGTACGAGACGGTGGAGAACAACAACGCGTTCTACCGGCTGCCCGAGCGGGACACGTTCGCCCGGTGGCGCCAGGCGACGCCTGACGGGTTCGTGATGGCAGTGAAGGCCAGCCGGTTCCTCACGCACGTGAAGCGCCTGCGTGACCCGGAGGAGCCCGTCGCCCGCCTCCTCGAGCACGCGGCCGGACTGGGCGACCGGCTGGGCCCCGTGCTGGTGCAGCTGCCGCCCACGATGAAGGCCGACCCGGAGCGGCTGGCCGCCACGCTCGCCGCGTTCCCGTCCGACATCCGGGTCGCCGTCGAGCCGCGGCACGAGTCGTGGTGGACGGACGAGACCAGGGACGTGCTCGCCCACCACGGCGCGGCCCTGTGCTGGTCGGACCGGCGGGGCCGCCCGCTCACTCCGCTGTGGAGCACGGCGTCCTGGGGCTACCTCCGCCTGCACGAGGGGGCGGCTCAGCCCTGGCCGCGGTACGGCAGGCGCGCGCTGGCCTCCTGGCGGGACCGGCTGCGCGACGCGTACGGCACGAGAGGTGACGCGTACGTCTACTTCAACAACGACCAGGGCGGTGCGGCCGTGCACGACGCGGACGCGTTCACCGTTCTTGATCGGTCAGGCTGAGGACGCGTGCGTGCAGGAACGACCGCTGGTGCAGCGCAGCTCGGACGGCCCGGTGCAGCCCGTCCTCGAGGTAGAGCACGCCCTGCCACTCGACGACGTGCGCGAAGAGGTCGCCGTAGAAGGTCGAGTCGTCCGCCAGCAGCAGGTCGAGCTCGAGCACCTTCTTCGTCGTGACGAGGTCGTGCAGACGCACCTGCCGGGGCGGGATCTCGGACCACGCCCGGGTGGTCGTCCCGTGGTCAGGGTAGGGGCGCCCGTCACCGACGCCCTTGAAGATCACCGCACCAGCGTAGAGGCACGAAGGCGGCGGCCGGAAACCCCCGGACCGCCGCCGACCTGCGGAGGATGCGGGATTCGAACCCGCGAGGGGCTGTTAACCCCAACACGATTTCCAATCGTGCGCCCTAGGCCAACTAGGCGAATCCTCCGCGGCAGAGGCTACCGGCTGCGGTGTAGGCCGCCGAATCGGCGGGCGTGGCTGCCGAATCGGCGGGCGTGGCCGCCCGGCCGGCGGCCCCGTGCCGGTGGGTAGTGTGGGGCCAGGCCCCCCGTGTGGCGTCACCCTGCCGAACTCCCCCAGGGCCGGAAGGCAGCAAGGGTAGGTGGGCTCTGGCGGGTACGCGGGGGGTCCTCTGCGCTCGGCCTGCGACCTCCCGGTGTGACCGCTCGGGTCGCCGCTGCGGCACCTCTCCACCGTCGGGTGTCGGCGTTAGGGTCTAGTCCGTGTCGCTCGCCTTGTACCGCCGCTACCGCCCGGGGACGTTCGCCGAGGTCGTCGGGCAGGAGCACGTCACCGGCCCCATCCGGCAGGCGCTGCGCAACGACCGCGTGCACCACGCGTACCTGTTCAGCGGCCCTCGCGGGTGCGGCAAGACGACCAGCGCGCGCATCCTCGCCCGCTGCCTGAACTGCGCGCAGGGGCCGACCCCCGACCCGTGCGGCGAGTGCCGGTCGTGCCAGGACCTCGCGCCGAACGGGCCGGGCGGCATCGACGTGATCGAGATCGACGCCGCGTCCAACCGTGGCATCGACGACGCGAGGGCGCTCCGCGAGAAGGCGTACTTCGCCCCGGCGAGCAGCCGGTACAAGATCTACATCGTCGACGAGGCGCACCAGATCACGAAGGACGGCTTCAACGCCCTTCTCAAGATCGTCGAGGAGCCGCCTGAGCACCTCATGTTCGTCTTCGCCACCACGGAGCCGGACAAGGTCATCGAGACGATCAGGTCGCGGACGCACCACTACCCCTTCCGGCTCGTCCCGCCGAAGGTTCTGCAGCAGCACCTTGCCGACCTCTGCGCACGAGAGGGCGTGGAGGTCGAACCGGCCGTGCTGCCGCTCGTCGTCCGCGCCGGTGGCGGGTCGGTCCGTGACGCGCTCTCGGTGCTCGACCAGCTGCTCGGCGGCGCCGGCTCCGGCGGTGTCACGTACGAGGCGGCGACCGCGCTGCTCGGCTACACGGACGCGTCCCTGCTGGACGAGGTGGTCGACGCGTTCGCCGCGGGCGACGGGGCCACCGTCTTCGAGATCGTCGACCGTGTCGTGGAGGCAGGGCACGACCCTCGCCGGTTCGCCGCCGACCTGCTCGAGCGGCTCCGCGACCTCGTCGTCGTGGCGGCGGTGCCGGACGCGGCCGACAAGGCTCTGGTGGACGGGTCGCCCGACCACCTCGAGCGGCTCGCCTCCGCGGCGTCCCGCTTCGGGTCGGTCGCGCTGACCCGCGCGGCGGACGTGGTCAACGCCGGCCTGACCGAGATGCGCGGCGCGACCGCGCCTCGCCTGCAGCTGGAGCTCATCTGCGCGCGCGTCCTGCTCCCAGGGGCGAGCACGGATGAGCAGAGCCTTCTCGCCCGGCTGGAGCGGGTCGAGCGACGGCTCACGATCGGTGCGACCGCGCCGCAGTCCCAGCCTTCTCCCACGCGGGCGCCCACAGCCGAGCACGAGGCGGCGTCCGCGCCGACGGCAGCCAGCACGCCGACTCCCCCCGAGCGCGAGGCGGCGGCCGCTGAGCCGGCGCCACCCCCCAAGCCAGCCCCACCGCCGAAGCCGGCGCCATCGCGCGAGCCGGCGCCACCGCCCGAGCCGGCGCCACCGCCCGAGCCCGTCGAGTCGGCCCCCGGGCCCGCAGCACCG
>JBOGEN010000040.1:0-4148 GCA_050743265.1 Actinomycetes bacterium | reverse complement strand
GCGCCGGTGCCCCGCCGACGGGTCGCTGCACTTCCCGCGTACCGACCCGGCCGTGATCATGCTCGTCACGGACGGCGGCGACCGGTGCCTGCTCGGCCGCCAAGCCAAGTGGCCGGAGCGCCGGTTCTCCACGCTGGCCGGGTTCGTCGAGCCGGGGGAGTCGCTCGAGCACGCGGTCGCCCGCGAGGTCCACGAGGAGGCGGGGTTGCGCGTCGTGTCGACCGACTACGTCGCGAGCCAGCCCTGGCCGTTCCCCGCCAGCCTCATGCTCGGCTTCACCGCGACGGTGGACGGGCACGACGTCCGCGTCGACGGGGAGGAGATCGTGGAGGCCCGCTGGCTGACCCGCGCGCAGCTGTGCGAGGACTTCCGGACGGGCGAGCTGCGGCTCCCGCCGCCGGTCTCGATCGCGCGGCGCCTCATCGAGGGCTGGTACGGCGACGCGCTGCCGGACGCCGACCCGTGATCCGCCAGGCCCGCAGACCGCCCTCAGGCCGCCCGGCTCTCAGGCCGACTTGGCCAACCTCTCCTTCACCTGGAGCAGGGACGGGTTGGTCAGCGCGCTCCCGTCAGGGAAGACCAGCGTGGGAACCGTCTGGTTGCCCCCGTTGACGGTCATCACGTAGTCGAGCGCCTGGGTGTCCCGCTCGATGTCGACGTCGGCGTACCCGATGCCTTCGCGGTCGAGCTGCCGCTTGAGTCGCGTGCAGTAGCCGCACCACGGCGTGCTGTACATCGTCACGGTCGACATGGACGTCCTCTCTCGCCGCCGGACAGGATGCCGGTCTAGGGCATAACGGTACGAGAGGGCCCACTCTTCCCGAACAGGTGACAAGCCCTCGGCGCGTCCGTGCGAGTTGAGAGGATGCCCGGCATGTCCCCGGACGAGGTGCTCGCCGCGCTCGACCCCGAGCAGCGTGCAGCGGCCCGCGCCGTCACCGGCCCCGTCTGCGTCCTCGCCGGGGCGGGCACGGGCAAGACCCGAACGGTGACGCACCGGATCGCGTACGGCGTGCTGGCCGGCGCCTACCGCTCGGACCGCGTGCTGGCTGTGACGTTCACCACCCGGGCCGCCGGGGAGATGCGGACGCGGCTGCGCACGCTCGGCGTGCCGAGCGTCCAGACCCGCACGTTCCACTCGGCTGCGCTGCGCCAGCTCCAGTACTTCTGGCCGAAGGTGGTCGGGGGCACCCCGCCACGGGTGACGCCGGTCAAGGCTCCGCTCGTGGCCGAGGCGGCGTCCCGCTGCCGCGTCGAGGCGGGCCGCGAGACCGTACGCGACCTCGCCTCGGAGATCGAGTGGGCCAAGGTCAGCCAGGTCGCCCCCGAGGACTACGCCGTGGCCGCACCGCGGGCCGGGCGTCGCCCCACGCCGGACCCGGCCACCGTCGCCCGCGTGTACGCCGCGTACGAGGAGGTCAAGCGCGACCGCGGGCGCATGGACTTCGAGGATGTGCTGCTGCTCACGGTCGGCGTGCTCAGCGATCGCGAGGACGTCTGCCGTGAGGTGCGCAGCCGCTACCGACACCTGGTCGTCGACGAGTACCAGGACGTGAACCCCCTCCAGCAGCGGCTACTCGACCTGTGGCTGGGGGAGGGCGACGACCTGTGCGTGGTCGGCGACGCGAGCCAGACGATCTACTCCTTCGCCGGGGCGCGGCCGGACTACCTGCTCGAGTTCCCCGCCCGCTACCCCGGGGCCACCGTCGTCCGGCTCGTCCGCGACTACCGGTCGACGCCGCAGGTCGTGGGTCTTGCCAACCGGCTGCTCGCGCCGGCGCGGGGGCGTGGCGCCGCGGACCGGCTGGTGCTGGTCGGTCAGCGGCCGGACGGTTCCGAACCCGCCCTGGTCGCGTACGACGACGAGCCGGCCGAGGCCGCGGGCGTGGCCGCACGGGCCAAGGGGCTCGTCGCGTCCGGCCTGCGCGCGGCCGAGGTGGCCGTCCTGTTCCGGACGAACGCGCAGTCGGCGGCGTACGAGCAGGCGTTCACCGAGGCGGGCGTGCCGTACACGCTGCGGGGGGCGGAGAGGTTCTTCGAGCGGCCCGAGGTGCGCGAGGCGACGCTGCGGCTGCGCGGCGCGGCGCGCAGCGGGGGAGCGGACGTCGACCTCGAGGCGGACCGGGCGGACGGGGGCACCGGCCTTCTCGAGGACGTCCGGCACGTGCTCGCCGGCATGGGCTGGTCCACGAGCGCGCCCCCCGGGCCGGGGGCCGCGCGGGACCGCTGGGAGTCCCTGGTCGCCCTCGTCGGCCTCGCCGAGGACCTCGACCAGGCCCGTCCGGGCGCGACCCTCGGCGACCTCGTCACCGAGCTGGACGCACGTGCCGCGGCTCAGCACGCGCCCGCCGTCGAGGGGGTAACGCTCGCGTCCCTGCACGCCGCGAAGGGCCTGGAGTGGGACGCGGTGTTCCTCGTGGGGCTGACCGACGGCATGGTGCCCATCACGTACGCCGAGACGCCGGAGCAGGTGGAGGAGGAGCGGCGGCTCCTCTACGTCGGCGTCACGCGGGCCCGTGAGCACCTCGAGCTGTCCTGGGCGTCCGCGCGCACGCCCGGGGGGCGCGGAGGTCGCCGGGCCTCGCGCTTCCTCGACGGCGTCCGTGATGCCACTCCGGCGCCGTCCACCGGCAGACAGCCCACGCGAGCCGGGCGTCGCAGCCGCGTCGCACGCTGCCGGGTGTGCGGGCGCGGGCTCACGGCGGCGGTCGAGCGCAAGCTCGGGCGCTGCGAGGGCTGCCCGTCCACGCTGGACGAGGCACTGCTCGACCGGTTGCGCGAGTGGCGGCTGCAGACGGCGCGCCAGGCCGGCGTTCCCGCGTACGTCGTGTTCACCGACGCGACCCTGACCGCGATCGCGGAGGCCCGGCCGGCGTCCGAGCACGAGCTGGCCGGCATCCCTGGGGTCGGGGCGGTCAAGCTGCGCCGCTACGGCGAGGCCGTGCTCGGGCTCTGCAGCGCCTGACGGCACGGCCGTCGCCCGGGGGGGCTCGTGACCCGCTCCGGCCTGCCTCGCCCACTGACGCCGAAGCACGGCACCGGGTCCGCTGCAGCCTCGCCGTCGTGTTCGCTCACTCGGAACCGGCCGCAGGACAGGGCCGCGGCAGGGCTGTCGCCGCCTGGGGACGAACGTGCGTATAACGAGTTGGTAAGGCGTGAAAAAAATGATTGCTCCTGACGGAGGGCACCTCTAATCTCAGGGGCACTGCTCCCGGTGTGCACCGGGTCCGACCGGAGGAGGTGTGGCGCGATGATCAAGGTGAACGCTCTCGTCGCCAGCCGTGCCCGCCTCGCCCGGAGCTCCGCTGACGCGTCCGCCGTGAGCGTGCTCACGTGCGCAGCCCGCCTCCCGTGGGCCACCCGCGTGCGGATGCGTCCCGTGCTTCGTCGCGACATCCGCCTCGGTGGGGTCGTCTTCACAGAGGAGACCCCTGACAAGGCAGGCGTCCCGGGCGTCCCGGCCGTCGACACGCAGTCCCACGATCTCGTCCAGATGACCTCGGTCGTCACGGCCCAGGACGGGCCGATGTCGGTTCACGCTTGGAGTCCACCGGTCTAGCCAGCCCTGACCGGCGCACATCCAGGCCGCGGAACCCGACATCCGGGATCCGCGGCCTTTTTGATTCACCACGCAACCAAGGAGGTGTGAGCCTTGATGATCTCGGCAGTCGTCGAGGTGGAGCGCCCCGGTTCGGCTCTCCCGTGCAGGGAGCAGGACCCGGAGCTCTTCTTTGCCGAGTCCCCCATCGACGTCGAGTACGCCAAGTCCCTGTGCATCGAGTGCCCGGTTCGTTGGGCCTGCCTTTCCGGTGCGCTCGAGCGGCGTGAGCCGTGGGGCGTCTGGGGCGGCGAACTCTTCATCAAGGGCGTCGTGGTGCCGCGCAAGCGGCCGCGTGGGCGTCCCCGCAAGTCGGAGGTGGCCGCGTGACCGGCCCGGCGTGGGACACCACGCCGGCCGGTGGCGTCCAGCTGATCAGCCCTGAGACCACGAACGAGCTCGACAGGAGTCGACCCGTGTACCTGCTGCATGAAGATCTGGCTCGCGCACAGATGCGCGAGCGAGAAGCCGAGGCACGACGCGACCAGATGGCGCGTCGTGTCGTCGCGGCCCGCCGTCAGGCGCGGCGTGCCGAGGGGGCCTCCCGGCG
>JBOGEN010000039.1:0-3838 GCA_050743265.1 Actinomycetes bacterium | reverse complement strand
GTCCCGGCCTGCCTGCGGAGGCGGCGGCGGGTCGGCAGGGGCTTGGGCGCGGGCCCCCAGGGCCCGCGCCAGCTTGGAGTCCGTGCCGCCCGGGACCGCGCCGGCCGCCTCGAGCACCCTGCCGACGGCGGCGAGGACGTCCGTCCCTCCGCCGAGGTCCTCGACCTCCACCTCGCGGAAGCGGGCAGAGACTCGGTTGCCGTCCATGACCCGGACGGCGTCGTCGGCCACCTCGGCCAGCACCGCGCTGTTCCCGTCCGACAGCAGGACCGAGGTGCGGGTCGTGACCACCGTCGCGACGGCGTGGACGGGCGCCTGGCGCACCCGGGCCGCGACGAGGTCGAGCAGCTGCGCCGGCGGGGTCCGGCCCGTCGCGGGCGTCCAGGTGATCTCCTCCCGCACGCCCTCCTGGCCGGTGGGCAGCTTGAGGTGCCAGCCCTCGTCGGTGCCCCCGGTACGCCGGCGCAGTGTGATGCCGGCCCGGGCGAGCCTCAGGTCCTCGGTGTCGTAGTACGTCGCCCGCAGGGTGAACCTGCCCTGCCGCCGTGCGGCAACCCGTCGGCCGTCCAGTGCGGGCAGGGCACCGTCCGCCGCGAGGTCGGGCAGGTCGAAGTCCGGATCGACACGGAACTTGACCTCGACCTCGCGCACGCCCTCCTCAGCCCTTCGCGTCCTCGACCGCGTTGGTCGGGCGGGCACGGGTGAGCTCGGCCTGGTAGTCCAGGCCCGCCACCCGCTCCCAGGCTCCCGAGGGGCGAAGCTCCCACGCCCCGGTCGTCTCGGTCACGGCCAGCTCGCAGATCTGCGCGAGCTGCCGCTGCAGCCGGGCGTCGCGGACCTCGACCAGCGCCTCGACCCGCCGGTCCAGGTTGCGGTGCATGACGTCGGCGCTGCCGATCCAGTACTCCTCGTCGCCGTCGTTGTGGAACCGGAGGATGCGCGAATGCTCGAGGAAACGGCCGAGGATACTGCGTACCCGGATGGTCTCGGACAGGTCGGGGACGCCGGGACGCAGGGCGCAGATGCCCCGGATCACGAGGTCGATCGGGACGCCTGCGCGTGACGCGAGGTAGAGGGCGTCGATGACCTCCTCGTCGACGAGGCTGTTGAGCTTCATCGTGATGGCGGCCGCGCGGCCGGCGCGGGCGTGCGCGGTCTCGCGCGCGATGCGGGAGAGCAGGCCGGGGCGCAGCGTGTCCGGGGCGACGAGCAGCGCCTCGAAGTCGCGGTGCTTGGTGTAGCCGGACAGGTGGTTGAACAGGTCGGCGACGTCCTCGCCGATCTCCTGGTCGGCGGTGAGCAGCCCGAGGTCCTCGTACAGCCGGGCGGTCTTGGGGTGGTAGTTGCCCGTCCCGATGTGGGCGTACCGCATGATGCGGCCGTCCTTCTCCTCGCGCACGACCAGCGAGAGCTTGCAGTGCGTCTTCAGCCCGACGAGGCCGTACACGACGTGGCAGCCCGCCTGCTCCAGCGCGCGGGCCCAGCGGATGTTCGCCTGCTCGTCGAAGCGCGCCTTGATCTCGACGAGGACGAGTACCTGCTTGCCGGCCGTGGCGGCGTCGATGAGCGCGTCGACGATCGGCGAGTCACCACTGGTGCGGTAGAGCGTCTGCTTGATGGCGAGCACCCGGGGGTCCGCCGCGGCCTGCTCGACGAACGCCTGCACGCTCGTGGAGAACGAGTCGTACGGGTGGTGCAGCAGGACGTCGCCCTCGCGGATCGCGGCGAAGAAGTCCGCCGCCTTCTTGCCCTCGGCGTCGCGCAGCTGCGGGTGGGTCGCCGGGACGAAGGCCGGGTACTTGAGCCTGGGCCGGTCGAGGTCGGCGATGGCCCACAGCCCTGAGAGGTCCAGCGGCGCGCTCAGCCGGTACACGTCCCCCGGGTCCACGCCCAGCTCGGGGACGAGCAGGTCGAGCACGTAGTCGCTGACCGAGTCCTCCACCTCGAGCCGTACGGGGGGGCCGAAGCGCCGCCGCACCAGCTCCCGCTCGAGCGCCTGCAGCAGGTCCTCGGCCTCGGCGTCCTCGACCTCGAGGTCCTCGTTGCGTGTCACCCGGAACGTGTGCGTCTCCAGCACGTCCATGCCGACGAACAGCTCGGGCATGTGCGCGGCGATGACGCCCTCGAGCGGCGTGAACCTGCCCCCGCCCAGCGGGACGAACCGGGGGAGCAGCGGCGGCACCTTCACCCGCGCGAAGTGCTCCCGGCCGTTGTCGCGGTCCCGTACGACGACGGCGAGGTTCAGCGAGAGCCCCGAGATGTAAGGGAACGGGTGCGCCGGATCCACCGCCAGCGGGGTGAGCACCGGGGCGACCCGCTCGGTGAACAGCCGCTGCATGCTGCGTCGCTCGTCGACGCCGAGGGCGTCCCAGCGGACGAGCTCGATGTCGTGCTCGGCGAGCGCGGGGGAGATCTCGTCGTGGAACACCGTGGCATGGGCCTCGACCAGCTCGTGCGCCTGCGCGGACGCCTGGGCGAGCTGCTCGCGGGGCTCGAGGCCGGAGGGGGACGGGACGGCGATCCCTGTCGCGATCCGGCGCTTGAGCCCGGCGACGCGCACCATGAAGAACTCGTCGAGGTTGGTGGCGAAGATCGCCAGGAACCTGACCCGCTCCAGCAGCGGGACGTCCGGGTCGATGGCCAGGTCGAGCACCCGCGCGTTGAAGTCGAGCCAGCTGCTCTCACGGTCGAGGAAGCGGTCCCGGGGGAGCGTCTCGTCACGGTGACGTGTCAGCTCCGCGGCGTCCTCGGCGATGGCCTCGGCCAGCTCGTCGGCGTACGAGGGGGCGTCCGGCAGGGTCGACGGGTTGCTGTCCGGCGGTGGTGCCATCACCGGATCAGCCTTCCCGGGGTCGCGAAGGACCTGTTCGACATCCGAACGGCGCACACGTGAAGACTAGGTGAACTCGCGGTTGCCGACCCGGTGAAGACCGGTCGTCGCCCGCACCGCGGACGGCCCCGACGGGACGAACCCGCACGACCACGGCGTCCCTCCCCTCGGGAGCGCGGAGCCTGACCGCACGACACCCGGGCATCCTCGTCCTCGGTGGCCAAGAGGCCGGCTGCCCGGGCTGCGCGCCGGCGAACGGCGCTGGGATAGCGTGCCCGCGCACCCATGGGACGGGTCGCCGACGTGGCCGCGGTCGTGGCCGGAGGTCCTGACTGCGCTCGCTGGGCCCCGCCCCGGTGGTGGGGAGGTGTCTGGGGACTGGTGTCCCCCGCGGTCTTCAAAACCGTAGAGGCCCGGGTTCCGGGTCTGGCGGGTTCGATTCCCGTCCACCTCCGCCATGCTCCGCCCTCAGATGGTCGCGCTCACGATCCCTCGGCCACGGTCGCGTCCCACCAGAGCGTGACGACCTCCTGCGGGGGCGGCTGCCCCACTTCGGCGAGCAGGCGCGCCACCTCGGGCTCACGGTCGTACGGCAGGCAGAGACGGCGGCGGGCCATCGCGACGCGGACCCCGGCGGTCACCGGCCGCGGCGGGCGTGACCATCGCTCGACGCGCACCGGCAGCCCCGCCTCGCGGAGGACCTCGGCGGCGAGCTCGGCTGTCGGGCCGTGCGGGCGGCGCTGGCCGTGCACGCGAAGCCACAGCGGCCCCAGCCAGGTCAGCGGGTGAGCCGCGGTGATCTCGACGACCACGCGGCGACGGGCGTGCGTGTCCAGGGCGCGGGCGAACGCGGGCAGGTCAGGCACGTTGTACGCGACGTGGTGGCAGACGACGACGTCCCCTGCCGGCACCTCCGCCGCGACGTCGGGCCACCGTCCGGCGACCTCGTCGTGGGGGACGGCCCGGGCGTCGGCCGCCGCGGCGAAGGCGGCGAGCATGTCGCTGGAC
>JBOGEN010000038.1:0-23939 GCA_050743265.1 Actinomycetes bacterium | reverse complement strand
CGCCGGGAGGTGGGTCGGGCGAGGGGTCGGCCTGCTGACCGGCGTCCGCGGGGAGCGAGCGGGCGAGGTCCGCGCCGATGCGCTCGGCGAACACCAGCCCTTCGAGCAGGGAGTTCGACGCGAGCCTGTTGGCCCCGTGCACGCCCGTCCAGGCGACCTCGCCGCAGGCGTACAGGGCGGGGACGTCCGTCCGGCCGTGCAGATCGGTGCGTATGCCGCCGGACGCGTAGTGCGCCGCCGGGACGACCGGGATCGGCTGCGTCACCGGGTTGACGCCGTGCTCGCGGCACGCGGCAAGGATCGTCGGGAAGCGCGTACGCCAGGTCTCCTCGCCGAAGTGGCGGCCGTCGAGCAGGACGTGGTCGGTGCCGGTCTCGCGCATCCGGCGGGTGACCGCCTTCGCGACGACGTCCCGCGGGGCGAGATCCGCCAGGGGGTGCACGCCCTGCATGAACGGCGTCCCGTCCGCGTCGACGAGGAACGCCCCCTCGCCCCGGACGGCCTCGCTCACGAGCGGCTGCTGGCCCTCCGCAGCAGCGCCCAGCCACAGGACGGTGGGGTGGAACTGGACGAACTCGAGCCCGCGGACCGTGGCCCCCGCACGCAGGGCCAGCGCCACGCCGTCCCCGGTGGACACGTGCGGGTTCGTCGTCGCCCGGAACACCTGGCCCATCCCCCCGGACGCGAGCACGACGGCACGGGCGCGGACGGCCCCGACCCCGTCCCGTGCGCCCTCGCCCATCACGTGCAGCGTGAGCCCGCAGGCCCGGCCGTCCGGCGTCCGCAGGAGGTCGAGAACGAGGGCGTGCTCGACCACCTCGATGCCCGGGTCCGAGGCGACCGCGGCGGCGAGGGCCCGGGAGATCTCCATGCCGGTCGCGTCGCCACCGGCGTGGACGATGCGCCGCCGGCGGTGGCCGCCCTCACGGGTGAGCGCGACGCCGCCTCCCGCGTCCCTGTCGAAGCGGGCGCCGAGGGCGATGAGCCGGCGTACGGCCGCCGGGCCCTCGGTCACGAGGACGCGGACGGCCTCGGGGTCGCAGAGGCCGACGCCGGCCGTCAACGTGTCCGCGAGGTGGTCGTCGGGGCTGTCGGACGGGTCGAGCGCCGCCGCGATGCCCCCCTGCGCCCAGCGGGTCGAGCCCGCGGCCAGCACGTCCTTGGTCACCACCATGACCCGGCCGGCCGTACGGGCCTGCAGCGCCGCCGTGAGCCCGGCGATGCCGGAGCCGACGACGACGACGTCGGTCGTGGCGACCCAGCCCGGCGCGGGGGCGGACAGCCGCCGGGGCAGCGGCGTCACGGGACGCCGGTCACGCCGGGGACGCCGACCGCGACGACGGCTCGGCCGACAGCGTCAGCGTCACGTTGTCGAGCAGGCGGGTCGCGCCCACCCGCCCGGCGACCGCGAGCGTGGCCTGCCCGGCGTAGGAGTCCTCGACCTCGACGAACGTGGCCGGGTCCACGAGCGCGAGGTAGTCGAGGCGCAGCGGCGGGTCCGCGGACGCCGCCTCGTCGAGCACGGCTCGGGCCGCCGCCCGTACGGCTGCGGGCCCTGCCGGCGACCGGTCGGCTCCTGCGCGCAGCGCCCGGGAGAGCGCGAGCGCGGTGGGCCGCTCCGCCGCGGTGAGGTAGCGGTTTCGGCTCGAGCGCGCCAGGCCGTCCGGCTCACGTACGGTCGCCGCCGTGACCACGTGGACGGGGAGGTCCAGGTCGGCCACCATCCGCCGGACGAGCGCCACCTGCTGCGCGTCCTTCGCGCCGAACACGGCGACGTCGGGCGTCACGAGGTTGAAGAGCTTGGCCACGACGGTGAGCACGCCGTCGAAGTGGCCCCGCCGGTACGCGC
Organism: Actinomycetes bacterium; assembly: GCA_050743265.1. Taxonomy (GTDB): domain Bacteria; phylum Actinomycetota; class Actinomycetes; order JBOGEN01; family JBOGEN01; genus JBOGEN01. The sequence goes on along the minus strand of JBOGEN010000038.1, from coordinate 22,090 downwards.
CCTCGAGCACGTCGCCCATCGGCCCGGCGTGCACCGTGACCTGCGGCTCGTGCGGGTACATGACCTCGGTGGTGGGGGCGAAGACGAGCGACACGCCCTCCTCCGCGCACATCGCGAGGTCGGCCTCGAACGTGCGCGGGTAGCGGTCGAGGTCCTCCGTGGGGCCGAACTGCAGCGGGTTCACGAAGACACTGACGACGACCGCGTCGCCGAGCTCGCGAGCCCGGCGGATCAGCGACCGGTGCCCCTCGTGCAGCGCGCCCATCGTGGGGACGAAGGCGACCGTACGGCGACGCGCGCCCTCGCCCTGACGGAGCCTGGGCAGTGCCCGGGCGAGCTCTCCGCGCGTCCGGGCGACCTCGGGGGTACGGACGGGTGCCGCCGTATGGCGGGGCTGGCCCTGCGGGTGCTCGGTGCGGCTCATGCGTGGGCTCCGTCCGATCGGTCGGCGAGGACGTCCAACAGGGCCTCGGCCGCGGCAGGGGTGAGGATGCCGGCCGCCAGGGCGCGGTCGGCGGTGAGGCGGGCCATCGCCACGTACGCGGTGAGGGCCTCGCCGGAGACGCTGGCGAGCTCCGTGAGATGCGCGGCGACCGTGCCGGCATCCCCCCGCGCGACCGGGCCTGTCAGGGCCCCGTCCCCGGAGCGCAGGGCGTTGTCGAGCGCGGCACCGGCGAGCGGGCCGAGCATCCGGCCCGGCTCGTCCACCCCGGCGGAGCGCAACAGCTCCATCGACTGGGAGATCAGCGTCACCAGGTGGTTGGACGCGTTGGCGAGCGCGGCGTGGTACAGCGCCCGTCGCTCCTCGGGAACCCAGGACGGCTCGCCGCCCATCTCCACGACGAGGGCCTCGACGACCGGGCGCAGCGGCTCGGGTGCGGTGACGCCGAACGGGCACCCGGCCAGCCGGGCCAGGTCGACCGTGGTCCCGGTGAACGTCATCACGGGGTGCATCGCCAGCGGCAGCGCACCCGCCGCGGTGGCCGGGTCGAGCACGCCCACCCCGTACCGGCCGGACACATGGGCGACCAGCTGGCCGGCCCGCACCGACCCCGTGGCCACGAGCCCCTCGACGAGGCCGGGCAGCGCGTCGTCGGGGACGGTGAGCAGGACGAGGTCCGCGGACGCGGGCACATCCTGCGGCGCCACGAGCGGGACGTCCGGAAGCAGGGCCTCGGCACGCTCGCGCGACCCGTCGGACACCCCGGACGCGGCGACGACGCGGTGGCCGGCCATCGCGAGCGCTGCGCCGAGCACCGAGCCGACCCGGCCGACACCGATGACGCCGACCGCGAGACGGGCAGGCCGCTCCGCGGGGGCGGCGCTGCTGGGCCGGCTCGTGTCGTGGTGCGGCATGTCGGGTGCCATCCGTTCCAGTCCTCTGCGGGTACCGGACGTGTCCCCGCCAGGGTACCCGCCCGCGGAGGCACAGCCCGGGCAGTGCTCCGGCTCACGCCAGGGCAGGGTGAGAATCGCCGCGTGGCGCGATGGCTCACGTGGCGGGAGGCGACCGAGGCCGCCCTGTACGGCCCGGACGGCTTCTACCGCCGCCCGGAGGGCCCGGCCGGGCACTTCCGTACCTCGGTGCACGCGTCCGACCTCTTCGCCGGGGCGCTGGGGCGGCTGCTGGTCGCCCTGGACGAGGCGCTCGGCCGGCCGCCCCACCTCGACGTCGTCGACGTCGGCGCCGGCCACGGCGAGCTCCTCCACGCCCTCGGGCGGACCGCTCCCGAGGGCGTGAGCGGCCGGCTTCGGATGCACGGGGTCGAGGTGGCGTCGCGTCCGCCCGGCCTGCCGGACGGCGTGGGCTGGTCCGCCGCCGTGCCGGACGAGGTGACCGGACTCGTCGTGGCGAACGAGTGGCTGGACAACGTGCCGGTCGACGTCGTCGAGGTGACGGCGGACGGTCCGCGCGTCCTGCTCGTCGACCCGGGGACGGGCGAGGAGCGTCCCGGGCCCGCGCTCGGTTCCACGGATCTCGGCTGGCTCGCCGCCTGGTGGCCTGTCGAGGACGCGGCGGTCGGCGACCGCGCCGAGGTCGGATGCCCCCGGGACGAGGCGTGGGCCCGGGTGATCCGGGCGCTGGCGGGCGGGCTCGCACTCGGCGTCGACTACGCGCACACCCGCGACGAGCGAGTGCACGGGGCGTACGCGGCCGGGACGCTGGCCGCGTACCGGCAGGGCCGCCTTGTCGTGCCGGTGCCGGACGGGTCCTGCGACATCACCAGCCACGTGGCGCTGGACGCGTGCGCGGCCGCCGGCGAGCAGGCCGGTGCCACGGGGACGCTGCTCACCACCCAGGGTGCCGCACTGCGCGCGCTCGGCGTGGACAGGCGACGCCCGCCGGTGGAACAAGCCCGCACCGACCCCCGGGCGTACCTCGCGCGGTTGTCGTCAGCCGGGCAGGCGGCCGAGCTCACCGACCCGGTCGGGCTCGGGCGGTTCGGGTGGCTCGCCCAGGGGGTGGGTGTCGAGCTGGCGAGGCTGCTCGCGGGTGCCGAGGGTCGTTGAGGCGCGACCAATGCGAGACCGGGCGCTCAGCGGGAGAAGCGGGCGCTCAGCGGGAGGACGCGCCCCACGAGGGGCCTGCCTCGCCGTCGCCGATCGCCATCATGAGGTCGTCGCGTGCCCGCGCGACACGGGACCGGATGGTGCCGATCGGGCACCCCACGACCTCGGCCGCCTCGGCGTACGGGAGGCCGAGCATCTGCGTCAGGACGAAGGCCTCCCGGCGTTCCGGGACCATCTGGGCCAGCGCGGACTGCACCGCCACCCGGAGGGCCACGCCGGCCAGGGCGTCGGTGACGAGCGGGGCGGGCGTCTCGTCCCACGCGTGCAGCAGCTCGGTGCGGGGGCGCCGCGCACGCGTCCGTACGTGGTCGGCAGCCGTGTTCCTGGCAACCCCTAGCAGCCATGTGCGGACCGAGGACTCGGCACGGAAGCGCGGCAGGCTCCGGAACGCCCGCAGGTACGTCTCCTGTGTCAGGTCGTCCGCGCGGTCGACGTCGGTCAGCGCGGCCAGCAGCCGCCACACCTCGGCCTGGGTCGCCCGGACGAACGCCTCTGCCGCCTTCTGGTCGCCTGAGCGCGCGGCCAGGGCGAGACGGGTGAGGTCGTCGGTCACGGCGGTCACCGGGTCACGGCGAGAGATCCGGTCCGGGTCGACGGGAACCCGGGCGACCCCGGCGACGACTACCCGGACATGTCGTGCTCACGGTACCGGAAGGCGCTCTCGGCGCGCGTGGACGGCGAAGACCCCGGGCTCGACCCCGAGGAGCTGGAGGAACACCTCGTCCGGTGCGCCGGGTGCCGGATGTGGGAGGCCACGGCCGCCGAGGTGACCCGCCACGCCCGCCTGCAGGACGCGCCCGTCGTTCCCGACCTCACGGACCAGATCGTGGCAGCCGTCCGGGCGGAGGCGCCCCGGCCCCGCCGTGTCGAGCTCGCCCAGGCGGGGCTCGCTGCGGTGGCGGTGGCCCAGCTCGTGCTGTCGGTCCCGGCACTGGCCGGGCTCGCGCACGCGTCCCACGAGTCGGCGGTGTGGGAGATCGCGCTCGCGGTCGGCCTGCTCGCGGCCGCGGCACGCCCGGAGCGTGCGGCAACCCTGCTGCCGGTCGCCGCCGTCGCCGTGGTCGCGCTCGTGCCGGTGGTCTGGCGGGACATCGCCGCCGGGGGTACGGACCCGGTCGCCGAGTCCGGGCACCTGCTCCTCGTCGCCGCCGTCGTCCTGCTGGTCGCGTTGCGCCGCTGGGCGGGTTCCCCCGGCGGGGGTACGGCCGCCCCGGTCAGCCGTCCCGACGGCGGGGAGGGCAGAGCCGCCTGACGACCCGCTGCTGCCGTCCCGTCCCGACACCACCGCACGCCCGTCCTGAGGAGGACCTCCATGCCGCGCAGCCACCTGCGCCGTCCGCTGGCCGTCGCCGTACTCGCCACCATCGGCCTCACTCTCGGGGGGTGCGCCGAGTCGCCCGACGCCGCGTCGCCGGACGACGCGGCGTCGCGGCCCCCGTCGGCCGCACACGAGACCGTGCGCGTCCGCCTCGAGAACGGCGAGATCACGAGCGACACCCCGAGCAGGGTCGCGGTCAGCCAGGGCGACACGGTGCGCATCGCCGTGCGCAGCGACGCCTCGGACGGGGTGCACGTGCACGGGTACGACGAGGAGATCGAGGTCGAGCCGGGCAAGCCGGCCACCCTGGACCTGACCGCCGACCAGACCGGTCTGTTCGAGGTCGAGACGCACGAGAGCGGCCTGCTGCTGTTCCAGCTGCTTGTCCGGTGAGGCGAACGCGGCGACGCGCGGGCGACGGCCGGACAGGGCGCGGGTCAGCGGGTGACCGGCAGCGTCGCGAGCCCCCGGATGATGTAGCCGGAGTTCCCTACCGGCTCACCGGCGGGGGCGAGCCCGGGAGCACGGCGGAGCAGCGTCGCGAAAAGGGCCGCAAGCTCGACCTTCGCGAGCGGCGCGCCGAGGCAGTAGTGCGTGCCGGCACCGAAGGAGAGGTGCGGGTTCTCCCGGCGCCCGAGGTCGAGCCGCTCCGGGTCGGCGAACCGTGCGGGGTCACGGTTGGCGCTGCCAAACAGCAGCGCCACCTCCTCCCCCCGCCGGACGCGCTGGCCGGCGACCTCGAGGTCCTCGAGCACCCACCGCTCGAACATCTGCAGCGGCGTGTCGTACCGGAGCAGCTCGTCGAGCCCCGTCTCGAGCAGCGACGGGTCGGCGCGGAGGCGCTCGAGCTCGCCGGGGTTGCGGAACAGCGCGGCCCAGCCGTTGCCCGTCACGTGCACCGACGCCTCGTGGCCCGCGTTGAGCAGCAGGACGACCGTGCCGATGAGCTCGTCCTCGGTGAGCCGGTCGCCGCCGTCGACCACGTGGGCGAGGTCGGAGATCAGGTCCTCCCCCGGGGACTCGCGCCGCATCCGGGCGAGCCCGCGGACGTACTCGGAGAACTCCGCCGACGCAGCCGACGCCGCCTGCGCTACGTCCGGGCCCGGACTCAGCTCGTACATGCCGCAGATGTCGGCCGACCACGGACGCAGCAGTGCACGGTCCGCCTCGGGTACGCCGAGCATCTCCGCGATCACGGTGACCGGCAGCGGCTCGGCGACGAGCGGCATGAGGTCGGCCGTTCCCCCGTCGGCGGTCGCGTCGAGCAGGTCGTCGACGAGCCGGTCGCAGATCACCAGGATGCGCGGCCGCAGCCGGTCGACCATCCGCGGTGTGAACGCCTGGGAGACGAGCCGGCGCAGTCGGGTGTGGTCCGGCGGCTCCCGGTCGAGCATGCCGTTGCGGACGACACGCCAGAACGGCGCGAGGTGTGGCGGGTCCGGTGCGTGCCCCATCTCCTCGTGCGTGGCCACATGGAGGTACGTACGGCCGAGGCGCCGGTCACGGAGCAGGGCGTTGACGTCCGCGTGCCGGGAGACGAGCCACTGCCGTGTCGGCTCGTACCAGACGACGGGGGCGTGCGCGCGCAGTGCCGCGTACACGCCGTACGGGTGCTCGACGAAGCCGGGGCTCCAGGGGTCGAACCCGAAGGCAGCGTCGACGCCGGCAGTCACCGGCTCAGACTAGGCGCGTACGACGACGGAGAACGGGCGAAGCCGGGACCGCAGCGCCCAGCCGTCACCGAGCCGGGCGGCGAGCCCGACCGGGCGGCCAGCTAGCCGCGGGACGCGACCTGAGCGTGTGCAGCGGCCCCGGTCGCGGAGCCAGGAACGTCGGCACGCGCGGCCGCCGTACTGGCGGCCACTGCCAGCACGGTGACGGCGAGCGCGGCCACGAGCGCGATCACTCGGAGCAGACCGCGCCACGGCCGGCCGTGGGATCCCCCGACCCCGTGCGCCGGGGGCGCGTGATGCGCGTGGTAGTCGGTCAAGGACCTCTCCCTCGTCGCGTCGAGGTGTCCAGGTGGGGTCGCCGGAGGGAAATGTCCGGTTCGTCCGCGAGCATAAGACGTTGATCATCTGAGCCGACAGGCGGCTCCCCCTTCGGCCGTCAGGCCAGGTCAGCGTCCTGGCCCGGGGGGCGGCTTCGCGGGCGGTTCGGCGGGTCCTGCAGCGTCCTGGCCTGCGTCGCCTGCGGCGGGGCTTTCGGTCTCCCCGCCGGGGGTCTGCCGGTGAGCGCTCATCCACCGGTCAGGCGGGGCGAGCGCGACGGCCTGGACGGCGCGGTCGGCCTGCACGGTGACGATCGCACGGGCCTCGGCCGCGTCCCGGTGGGCCGCGCTGACACGGACGGGCCCCGGGCAGGTGTCGACCCAGACCGTGGCCAGGCCGAGGCGTCGCTCCCACGACCCCTGGGTCAGCCGCACGCTCTGCGTCCGCGCGTGCGGGACGACGTCCGTCTCGCGGTGGAAGCGACCCCGCTTCGCGACGAACACCGCCTCGTCCGCCCCGGCCGCCAGGCGGCTCCAGGTGACCGGGGCACGCCACCGGCACCTCGCCGGCACCCCGGCCAGCGGGACCCTGGTCACGTCCACCCCAGGCAGCACCCGGGACACCAGGGACAGCGCGACCTCGGCGGGGGCGACCGGGAGCAGCGTGGACGTGGTGCCCGAGTCGGTGGCCCCGCTCACGTAGCCGGCCACGTTCACCTGAAGACGGACCCAGCCGCGCCGCCGCCACAGCACGGGCTCGGAGATGCGCACCGCCTGCACCCGACCCGGCGGCACCGTCTGTGCCCGGGTCTCGAGCAGCCCGTGCCGCAGCCGGAGCCCATCCGGGGACTCGGCCACGGTGAAGTCGAAGTTGGACGTCACCCAGGCGGCGAGCGTGCCGCCGATGCCCAGGGTGAGGGGGAAGGCGATGCCGACGATCCCGATCCGCTGCTCGAGCGCTCCGACCAGCACCATCCCGGCGAGGACCACCATGCTCAGGAGGAGCGGCACCCGCAGCACGCCCGCCCACATCACGGCCGAGAACGGCACGCGGACGAGCACCCGCTCGGGCGCCTCCGGGGTCTCGGCGTCGATGCCGGCGGCGCGCGCGAGCAGCTGGGCACGCAGGCGATGCGCGTCGTGCATCGAGAGGTACGCGAGCGGTGCCTCGGTCGACCCGCCTCCTGCCACCTCGAGCCGGAGCTCGGCTAGTCCGAGCGCCCTGGCGAACAGCGGCCGGACGACGTCCACCGCCTGCAGCCGGGACAGCGACACCCGGCGGGAGCGCCGGAACAGCACACCTGTCTCCAGGGTCAGGTCGTCGCCGGTGAAGCCGTAGCGGGTGAACCGCCAGGACAGGTACCCGTACGCCGCGGCGATCGGCAGCGCGGCCGAGAAGGCGATACCGAGGTCGGACACCTCGGGGTTGCGCAGGCCGTTCTGGGCCACGATCGCGAACACGACGGCGAGCACCTTCCACCCGCGGAGCAGCGGGGTGAGCGGGTGCAGCCGGGTCCAGGTGGCCGGGTCGCCATTCACAGCCCGGCCGACCTCGCCTGACCGACCGCGGACAGCCGGTCACGCAGGCGGGCGGCCTCGTCCGGCGTGAGGCCCGGGATCGTCGCGTCGGTGGCCGCGGACGCCGTGTGCAGCTGCACAGTGGCGATGCCGAATCTGCGGTCCAGCGGCCCGGCCGTCACGTCGACGAACTGCATCCGTCCGTACGGGACGACGGTGAGGCGCCGGATCAGCACGCCGTGCGTCACGACGAGGTCCTCGTCCCGCTCGGCGTACCCCCAGGCGCGCCAGGCCCGGCCGATCACGACCCACCACCACGCCCCGGCGGCGAGGCACGCCAGCGCCCCGAGCACCGCGAGCCACGGCGACGTGAACGCCGCAAGGAGGACCACCCCGGCGACCGCGAACGGGCCCATCAGGGCGAGCAGGAGGACGCGCCGCAGCGTCCGGAGCTTCGGGGACAGGCGCACCCACTCCGTCCCCGGCGGGGCGAACAGGTCGTCCACGGCGGACACCCTACGCAGCGCCGGGCGTACGACGCGACGTGATCGCCCGCCCTCGTCCGCGCCAGGCGCCCCGTGTCCTGGCAGCATGGCGGCCGTGACAGACTCAGGGCTCCGCGAGGCCATCGTCGGGCTGGGCAGCGGCGCGGAGATGGTCGGTGGGGAGCCGGGGGCGCCCGGCACCGCCGACATGGTGCTCAACATCGGACCGCAGCACCCGTCCACGCACGGCGTGCTCCGCCTCGCCCTGACCCTGAACGGCGAACGGATCGAGCGGGCCGAGCCGATCGTCGGCTACATGCACCGGGGCGCGGAGAAGCTCTTCGAGGTCAGGGACTACCGCCAGATCATCGTGTTGGCGAACCGGCACGACTGGCTCTCCGCGTTCGCGAACGAGCTCGGCGTGGTGATCGCCGTCGAGCGCATGCTCGGCATGGAGGTCCCGGTCCGCGCCGTGTGGGCGCGCACGCTGCTGGCCGAGCTGAACCGGGTGCTCAACCACCTGATGTTCCTCGGCTCGTACCCGCTCGAGATCGGGGCGATCACGCCGATCTTCTACGCGTTCCGGGAGCGCGAGACGCTGCAGCACGTCATGGAGGAGATCTCCGGCGGCCGCATGCACTACATGTTCAACCGTGTCGGCGGCCTCAAGGAGGAGCTGCCCGCAGGGTGGCTGGGCCGGGCGCGGTCGGGCGTCCGCGAGGTACGGCAGCGGATGGGCGACCTCGACGGCCTCATCCGGGGCAACGAGATCTTCCGCGCCCGGACGCGGGGTGTCGGCGTCCTCTCCCCCGAGCAGGTGCACCAGTTCGGGGTGTCCGGCCCGATCGCGCGCGCCAGTGGGGTGGACTTCGACCTCCGGCGGGACGAGCCCTACCTCGCGTACGGCGAGCTGGAGGACGTGCTGCGCGTCGTGACGCGCGAGGAGGGCGACTCGCTGGCACGGTTCGAGTGCCTGCTCGACCAGGTGTACGTCTCGCTGGACCTCGCCGATGCCTGCATCGACCGGCTGGAGGACCTGCCGTCGGGCCCGATCAACGTCCGGCTGCCCAAGGTGCTGCGCGCGCCGGAGGGTCACACGTACGCGTGGACGGAGAACCCGCTCGGCATCAACGGGTACTACCTCGTCTCGCGCGGCGAGAAGACGCCGTGGCGGCTGAAGCTGCGCTCCGCGTCGTTCAACAACGTGCAGGTGCTGGCCGAGCTCCTGCCGGGAACGCTGGTCGCGGACATGATCGCGATCCTCGGCTCGATGTTCTTCGTCGTCGGGGACGTCGACAAGTGAGCGGAGTGGTCGGCGAGGCACGAGCCGCCCACGCAGCGAACGCGGAGACGGCGACGCCGATGCCGAGGGCGCCGTGCGATCCGGTCACCCCCAGTGGGAAAGATCCCGGCCCAGCCAGGCGGCCAGGCGGTCGTTGAACGGCCGGTAGTACGCCGCCAACATCTCTCGGGTCTCGGCAATCATGGGCGGGTAGACGGTCATCGGGGTCGCCTGCCGGTCGTCGACCTCCTCGCCCTCGTCGTCATCGCCCGGGTCGGCGGTCACCAGGGCCCCTGGTGGGCTCGCCGTCAACGCCGCGGCACCCATGGCCGGGCGGCCGGGGTTTGCCTGCCGGGCCCCGATCCGCCTCGCACGGCTGGTCTTGATGCCGAGGAAGCCGAAGAGGCTGGTCAGTACGGCGACATGGTCCGCGACCAGGTCGTCGAGCAGGATCACGTGCAGCCGGTCGCGCCCGTAGGCGCTCTCGAGTGCCCCGATCTGGTCGATGTACTCGCCCCGGCGCACGTACGAGAACCGGGCCCGGCGCCGGAGGCCGTCGCGCGCGACCCGCGCCTGCTCGCGCTCCAGCGCCTTCTCGAAGGACTCCACGCGCTCGAGACCCTTCCGACGGGAGTGCCAGTAGTGGGAGTAGGCCCGTTTGGTGGGATCACGCAGGATGATGACGACCCGTACGTCGGGAAGCGTCTTCCTCATCCGCTCGCAGGCCTGCGGGTCGTACATGTACGTCGGCGTCGACTCGCCCGCGTGCACCTGCCTTCTCCGCGGCGGGACGTACGTCCGATGCGGCCGGAAGTGGCTGGAGTACCAGTCGATGCCCTCGTCCCAGTGGTGGTCGAAGAAGTGCAGCTCCTTCGTCCTCGACATGAACACCTGCGGGTGCTGACGCAACATCCGGTGCAGCGTCGTCGTCCCGCATTTCTGCGCGCCGGCGACCACGAAGGTGGGCAGTGACATGGACCATCCTCGGCTCGGGTCCCGGAGAGGATAAGCGGGCGACCCTTACCACAGCAGCGCGGGAGGTCGACGCGTGAGCCCCCTCACCACCAGCGGTCGGGTGGCGCCTCGCCGTTGTCGGACCCGGAGTCCTCCTCGTCGGCGCTGCCGCTCCGGGACCAGTACTCGGTCAGGGGTTCGTCCTCGTCGAGGGAGAACGACTCGAGGTAGCCGACGCGCCCCGGCTGCCGCTCGGACCGCTCGGCCGGCGGCGGGGGCGGCTGCGGCGAGGACGGCGCGGACGGGGCCTCCGCCGGTGGTGCGGGCATCGACAGCGGCGGAGACGGGGGCGCGGGGGTAGCCACTGGTCCGGTGATCGGGCCGGGGAAGGCCGAGGGCGGGAACCGCGTGAAGCTGGAGGCGAGGTCACCGGACACCGGACCGCCGAGCCGTGACTCGACGACCTCGAGCAGCGCCGCGGCCTCCTCACGGACGTCGTTCGCATCCTCACGGAGCTGAGCCATCTGGTCACGCTGTGTACCCAGCTGCTCCAGCATCTGGTTGGTGACCTCACGCAGCCGGGACACGTCACGGTTGCGTGCGCGGAGCTCGAGGGTCACCTCCCCCAGCGTGGAGTGCAGGTACCTCGACATCCGCCAGAGCGCGACCAAGGCAGCCACCGCCACCACGGTGCCCGCTGCCCGGAGGACCGTCTGATCCCCGGTCAGCCAGCACACGGCCAGCGCGGCGGCAGCGGTGATCCCTGGGATGACGACAGTCGGCGGCGACGGCGGCGCCGACTGCGAAGCCTTCTGACCCCGGGACATATCGGCAGGGTACGTCGCGGTTCGTGAGCGCCACCAGGCACGTCCACAGGTGTCCGGTATCTCACCGATCGGTCACGGAGGGTGACCTGTCGGGCGGGAACCGTCGCGGTCCTGACGGGCGTGCGAGCCTGGGGCGGTGTCGCTCACCCTGCTCGACTGGCGTCGCCGCGTGTTCGCCCTGTACGCGGACGTCCGCCGCTGCCCGGACCCGGCCGAGGCGCACGCCCTCTGGCGGGCCGGACGCGACGCCCTGTTCGCCGGTCACCCGGACTCCCCGCTGGACGACGCCGCACGGGCGACCTTCACCGGCCTTCCCGTCGCCCCGTACGACGCGGCGTACCGGTTCGAGGCCGTCCTCGACCGTGACGTCGAGCCCTCCCGGCTGGAGGTCGCCACCGGGACGGACGGTGTGGTGCCGTTCGACCGGCTGGGCCGAGTACGGCTCGGGGATCTCGGCAGCCTCGACGTGTGGGGGCTGGGCTCGTACGGCGGCGGGCTGTTCGTGCCCGTCAAGGACGGCCTCGCGGGGCGGGGCACGTACGGCGGCGGCCGCTACCTGCTGGACACGGTGAAGGGTGCCGACCTGGGCGGGGACGCCGAGGGCGGGCGCCTCGTGCTCGACCTCAACTTCGCCTACAACCCCTCGTGCGCGTACGACCCTGCGTGGGCGTGCCCGCTCGCCCCACCGGGCAACGTCCTCGGCGTGGACGTGCCGGTGGGCGAGCAGTCAGCCGGACAGGCGAGCCCGGCAGGCTAGAGCAGACTCTGCTGCTCCAGGTACTCGCGGGCCGCGTCCTCGGGCTCCGCGCGCTCCACGTCGACCTGCCGGTTGAGGTCGGCGAGGTCCTCGGTGGTGAGCACAGGAGCCAGCGCGTTGAGCGCGTCGGCGACGTCCTTGCCGCCCGCCGAGTCCGGGTTGACCACGGGGACGAGGTTGTCCGCGTTCTGCAGGTTCTTGTCGTCCTCGAGCGTCACGAGGCCGTCGTCGCCGAGCGTGCCGTCGGTGGTGGCGACGAGACCGAGCTGGGCGTCGCCGGACTGCAGTGCCTCCTTGACCTGGGGTGTGTCGAAGCCGAGCGGCTGGAGCTCGGCGATCTCGATGCCGTACACGTCTTCGAGGCCGGGCTGGCAGAACGGACGGTCCGGGCACTCCTCGGTCGCGGCGAGCACGACGGGCTTGTCCACGTTCGCGCCCATGTCGCTCATCGTCGTCAGGTCGTTCTGCTCGGCGTACTCCTGCGTGACCGCGAACGCGTTCTGGTCGACCGCCTCGGCCGGCTCGAGCACCTCGAGGCCCTGCTGCTCGGCCAGGTCGGTGAGCGCCGTCATCGTCTCGTCGAGGTCGGGGGACGCGACGAGGTCGGCGTCCGCACCGTTCACCTTGAGGTTGAGGAACTCGGCGAATGTCGCCGCGTACTCGGGAACGACGTCGATCTCGCCCTTCTCCAGGGCGGGCTCGTACAGCTCACGGTTGTCGACGGTCTCGACGCTCACCGAGTAGCCCGCGTCCTCGAGCAGGATGGCGTACATCTCGGCCATGACCTGGCCTTCGGTGAAGTTGGCCGCGCCCACGGTGAGCGAGCCCTTCGACTCGGAACCGGAGTCGCCCCCGGAGTCGCCGTCGAGGTTGTCGTCCCCCCCGCAGGCGGTGAGCGCCAAGGCCATCGCTGCGGCCAGGCAAAGCAGCGTCGTGCGAGCGGATCGCATGGCGGTCCCGCCTTCTGTGTCCCGCGGTGGGCCGACGCCCGGCCGCGCGTGTCGGGCGGGCACGTGACGGGCCCGCGTCCACATGCAACAACCCTGCCGGGTTTGACGCAACGGGAGCCCCTGCACGTCCCGGGACGAATCGGTCAGGTCTGGTCCCGCGACGCTCCCCCGGCGGCGGCGCTCGCGGGCACGGCCGGGGCGCGTACGGCCCGTTGGCCGCGCCGACGCGCCCTGCGGGCGGGGTCGACGAGACGCTGCACCCCGCCGAGGGAGAGCTCGACGGCCAGGGCGAGGACCGCGACGAGGAACGCGCCCGCGACCACCTCGGCCTGGTCCTGGCGGGCGAGGCCCCCGGTGATGATCCGGCCGAGTCCACCGCCGGCTACCACGGCGGCGAGGGTGGCGGTGGCGACGACCTGGACGGCGGAGAGGCGGACTCCGGCCATGATGAGCGGCATCGCCAGCGGCACCTCGACCTTGCGCAGCACCTCACCACCGCTCATGCCCATGCCCCGGGCCGCCTCGACCACGTCACGGTCGACCTCGCGCATGCCCACGTACGCGTTGGTGAGCACGGGCGGGATGGCGAACAGGACGAGCGCGGTGATGGTCGCCTCGTTGCCGATGCCCAGCGGCCCGACGGCGAGGATGACGAGCACGGCGAACGTAGGCACCGCGCGTCCGATGTTCGTGAGGTTGATGGCCAGCGTCCCGCCCCGGCCGAGGTGGCCCAGCCAGAGCGCCAGCGGCAGCGCGATGACGCAGGCGATGCCGACGGACACGCCGGTCAGCACGAGGTGCTCGGAGAACCGCGCGGGGACGCCGTCCGCGCCCGTCCAGTGGGACCCGTCCCCGAGCCAGTCGACGACGTCGGTGAACCAGCTCACGATGCCGCCCCCCGGTGCCAGGGGGTGAGCAGCCGCTGGACGCCGAGCAGCACGAGATCGGCCACCACCGCGAGCAGCACGCACAGCACGGACGCGGTGAGCACCTCGGACTTGAACGAGCTGTTCAGCCCGGAGTAGATGAGGTCGCCCAGCCCTCCGGCCCCGACGAGCGTGCCGACCGTGACCAGGGCCACGGTGGACACCGTCGCCACCCGGAGGCCGGCCATGACTGTGGGGAGCGCCAGCGGCATCTCCACGCGGAACAGCAGGCGCAGCGGCCCGTACCCCATGCCCCGGGCCGCCTCGCGGACGTCCTCGGGGACGCCGTCCAGCCCGGCCACGATGTTGCGGACGAGGATGGTCAGCGAGTACAGCACGAGCCCGATCACGACCGTGTCGCCGCCGAGGCCGGTGAACGGCAGCAGGAGCGCGAACAGAGCGAGCGAGGGCACGGAGTACAGCGCGGTGGTGACCCCGAGCACCGCCGGCTCGGCGGGCCGGTACCGTCGCGCCAGCAGGGCGAGCGGAAGCGCCACGAGGAAGCCCAGCGCCACCGACACCACGGTCAGCGTGACGTGCTCTCGCAGAGCGGCGAGGATGTCGTCAGCACGGGTCTGCACGTACTCCGGACAGATCCACGCGTTCTCGACGAGGCAGTCCTGGGCGAGAAGGGCCACGGATGGACGGTACCGCCGAGCCGATGATCCGGCTCGAACGCGTGAGCAAGACGTACGCCGACGGCACGGTGGCGGTCGCCGAGCTCAGCATGGACGTCCCCGAGGGTGACCTGGTCGTGCTCGTCGGCCCGTCCGGGTGCGGCAAGACGACGACGATGAAGATGGTCAACCGGCTCATCGAGCCGACCGCCGGACGCATCGTCCTGGCCGGTGACGACGTCACCCGTGTCGACCCGGTGACGCTGCGCCGCCGCATCGGGTACGTCATCCAGCAGGTCGGCCTCTTCCCGCACCGGACCGTGCAGGAGAACGTCGTGACGGTCCCGTCCCTGCTCGGCTGGGACCGCAGCCGGGTCGCGGCCAAGGGTAAGGAGATGCTCGAGCTCGTCGGGCTCGACCCTGACACGTACGGCCGTCGGTACCCGCACCAGCTCTCCGGCGGGCAACAGCAGCGGGTGGGCGTCGCGCGTGCCCTGGCCGCCGACCCGCCGGTGCTCCTCATGGACGAGCCGTTCGGCGCGGTCGACCCGGTCACCCGCGACCGGCTGCAGGCCGAGTTCCTGCGGCTGCAGGCCGACGTCCACAAGACCGTCCTGTTCGTTACCCACGACATCGAGGAGGCGGTCCGGCTCGGCGACCGCATCGCCGTGTTCGCCCAGGGCGGCCACCTGCAGCAGTTCGACACGCCTGCCACCCTGCTCGGCGCGCCCGCCACCGAGTTCGTCGCGGACTTCGTCGGCGCCGACCGCGGCCTCAAGCGGCTCTCGGTCACGCCGGTGGAGACTCTCGACCTCGAGCACCCGCCTGTCGTCCGTCTCGACGACAGCCTCGCGGGCGCGTCCCGCCATCTCGCGGCGGACGGCGCCCGCTGGGCGGTCGTCCTCGGCGACGACGGCACGCTGCACGGCTGGCTCGGGGCCGAGTCCACCCTCGGCGAGGGCTTCGTGCGCGACCGCGCCCGGCGGATGCCCGCATGGGTGCCGGCCGGGGCGTCCCTCAAGACCGCCTTTGGCGAGATGCTGCAGCACGACGCCGGCTGGGTCGCGGTGCTCGAGGGCTCCCGCTTCCTCGGCGTGCTGACCCCGGCTCGGTTGCACGAGGCGCTCCGCCGGTCCGTGGAGGCGGACATCACCGGCGTGGACCTGGCCGACGTCGAGGTGACGAGCATCCACCGCGCATGAGAGGCGCCCGTATGCGCGCGTCAGCGGTCGTGCGTGGTGCTGCCCCGGTCGGGCGAGCCCTCGTCGTCGTCCTCGTCGTCCGACGCGTCGTCGGGCAGCCGGCACACCCGTTCCAGGAACAGCGCCACGAGAACCACGGCGAGCGCTCCGCCCACGGCGAGCACGGCGTTGAGGGCGCGCTCGCGGTCGAAGTCCGTGTCGAGGTCGAGCAGGAAGAACGCGGCCGCCCCGGCGTACGCGCCGGCGACGAGCGAGCCGCCGAGCGAGCCGGCCTTCGCCAGCGCGGCCATGCGTGCCGCGACGAACGGGCTGACCGGACGTGTCCCCGGACGCCGGCGCAGGCGCGCGCGCATCGACACCGCGGTGAACAGCATCCACAGCGCGAGCAGGAGGAGCGTGAGGGACGCGAGCAGCGGCACGCTCGGCAGGTACCCGAGCGAGTCCGCCACCGCGAACGTGGCCCAGCCCAGGGCGGCCGCAAGCACCGCGGCGCCCAGCAGCACACCGGGCCGCGTCGGTCTCATCCGGGCAGCCTCAGCGCCACGTCGTCCCTGCGGGTCACGCCGCCCTCGCCGATGCCGGCGAGCAGGTCGACGACGCGGCCGTGTCCCGGGATCTCGGCGTCCTCGTCCACGTCACGCCACGGGGCCAGCACGAACGCCCGCTCGTGCGCCCGGGGGTGCGGGACGGTGAGGTCGGGCGCCTCCTCCTTCGTCCCGTCGAGCAGGACGAGGTCGACGTCGATGGTGCGCGGGCCCCACTGCTCCTCGCGGACGCGCCCGAGGGCGTTCTCGATCGACTGGGCGCGCTCGAGCAGGGTGCGGGCCGTGAGCGCGGTGTCCACGACGAGGACGGCGTTGAGGTAGTCCGGCTGGTCGACGGGGCCCACCGGGCGGGTCTCGTAGACCGGTGAGACGGCGACGGGCTGGATGCCGGGCGCTTCGAGCAGCGTGTCGGTGGCCTGTTGAAGGTTGTCCAGCCGTTCGCCCACGTTGCTCCCCAGCGAGATGACGCAGCGACGGCTCTCACTGGTCGGGTCGGCCTCGAGGTGGGTCACGAGCGGCTCCGGATGATCGTCACGGTCACGTCGTCGAACGGGACGGGTACGGGGGCCTCGGGCTTGTGGACGGTCACCTCCACCTCGGCCACACGGGGGTCCTCGAGGCTCGTACGGGCGATCCGGTCGGCAAGCGTCTCGATGAGGTCGACGGGCGCGCCCTCGATCAGGGCGACGACCTTCTCCGCGAGCGCGGCGTAGTCCACGGTGTCGGTGAGGTCGTCACTGGAGGCGGCAAGACGCGTGTCCAGCCCGAGCACGACGTCCACGACGAACGCCTGTCCCTCGGCACGTTCATGGGCGAGCACGCCGTGGGTGCCGCGTGCGCGCAGCCCCCGCAGCGCCACCCGGTCGAGCCCGGTCACGGCTGCCCCTGCCCCGGCTCGTCGTCCTCGTCGTCCTCGGTCGACTCGAGCACCGGGGACCCGTGGTGCAGCCACATGCGCCACCCCACAGGCGTGCGCCGGAACACGTTCGTGGCGACGACACGTCCGCCGCCGAGGTCGCCGTCGGACGAGTCCGGCGTGGACACGGAGGTGATGATGTTCTCCGTGCAGGTCACCACGGCCACGTCGCCGGCAACGTCGGTGGTCACGTCGGTGAGGACGAACTGGATGTAGGGCGTGTTCGCGAAGATCACCGCCCACGAGCGCAGCACCTGGGACAGTCCGCGGACCACCGGCCAGCCGGGGTGCACGCAGGACGCCGAGGTGTCACCGTCCACCCACAGCGCGGCCATCCGGTCGTAGTCGGTGGCCTCGAAGGCCTCGTAGAACTCGGCGTTCACGGCCTCGACCGCGAGGACGTCGGCGGCGGTCACGAGGTGGCCCCGGCGGTCGCGCCGGTCGTGCTCGCAACCCGCCCCTCTTCCGCCGCACGCCAGGCGACCGCGACGTGGACGGCGTCCACGCTCGCCGGGACCTCGTGCACCCGGACACACCAGGCGCCCGCCCGCGCCGCGAGTGCCGACACGGCAGCGGTTGCGTCGGCCCGCTCGGCGAGCGGACGCGGGGACCCGTCGGGCGCGGCGAGCAGCCGCCCGAGGAAGCCCTTGCGAGATGCCCCGACCAGTACGGGTCGCCCGAGCTCGCGCAGCGTCGCCAGGTTGCCCAGCAGCGTCCAGCTGTGCTCGGCGGTCTTGGCGAACCCGAGGCCGGGGTCGACGACGATCTGCTCGAGCCGTACGCCGTGGGCGAGCACGTCGTCCACCCGCCGTCGCAGCTCGTCGGTGACCTGCCGCGCCACGTCCTCGTACACGGCGCGGTTCTGCATGTCGGCGCTGTGCCCGCGCCAGTGCATGACGACGTACGGGACGCCGGCATCGGCGACGAGGCGGGCCATGTCCGGGTCGGCGGCGCCCCCGCTCACATCGTTGACGAGCCGCGCCCCGGCCTCCAGGGCGCGCGCGGCGACCGGGGCGCGCATCGTGTCGACGCTCACCGGTACCCCGGCCTCGACGAGGGCGCCCACCACGGGGACGACCCGGCGCGACTCCTCGTCCTGGTCGACCCGGCCGGCGCCGGGACGGGTGGACTCCCCGCCGACGTCGACGAGGTCGGCACCCTGGGCGTGCAACAGAAGCCCTTGCGCCACGGCCGTGTCGGGGTCGAAGAACTCCCCGCCGTCGGAGAAGGAGTCCGGGGTCACGTTGACGACGCCCATCACGCGGCAACGGCCCAGGTCGGGCATGCCGACCACAGCGGGCTCTCGCCCGGGGACCCTCGCCGAGCCGGCTCTGACACGCTCCATCGCCGGCAACCCTACGCCGTGGACGAGCCGCCTCCGGGGGGCAGGAGGAGGCCTAGCGGCCGTGGATGAGGCCCATCGCCTCGGCCCGGGTGGCCGGGTCGCGGAACCCGCCCCGGACTGCCGAGGTGACCGTCTTGGCGCCCGGTTTGCGTACCCCACGCATCGTCATGCACAGGTGTTCGGCTTCGATCACGACCATGACACCGCGCGGCTGGAGGATCTGCGCCACGGCGTCGGCGATCTGCGTGGTCAGGCGCTCCTGCACCTGGGGGCGCTTGGCGTAGACGTCGACGAGCCGGCCGAGCTTGGAGATGCCGGCGATGCGGCCGTCCTCGCTCGGGATGTAGCCGACGTGGGCGAACCCGTAGAAGGGCACCAGGTGGTGCTCGCAGGTCGAGGCCAGCTCGATGTCCTTGACGAGCACCATCTCGTCGTGGCCGAGGTCGAACGTCGTGGTGAGCACGTCCTCCGGCCGCTGCCGCATGCCCGAGAACATCTCGCAGTACGCGTTGGCGACCCGCGACGGCGTCTGCATGAGCCCGTCCCGGTCCGGGTCCTCGCCGATGGCGACGAGCAGCTCGCGGACGGCGCGCTCCACCCGCGGGCCGTCGAACGGACGGATCCCGCGCGCATGCCGCTCCGGGAGGCTCACCGGGTCGACCACGGGTCAGGCCCCCGGCTCGTGGTTGCCCGAGTCGCTGCGGCCGGGCTCGCGCCATCCAGGTTCGCCGCGTCCGGGCTCGCTGCGGCCCGGCTCGCTGGGGCCGGGCCGAGGCAGGTCGTTGCCCGGGACGTCGGTCGGGCCGGGCAGGCCCATGGAGTGCTCCCTGTCCTGCCCGTTCGGGGAGCCGTTGGCGCCGGCGATCTCCTTCGGGGTCATGACCGGGGGACGCGAGGACGGCTTGCGCTTCGACGAGCCCGTCCAGGCCGGACGCGGCCCGCGCCTGCGCACCGGCTCGAAGATCGCCATGACCTCGGACTTGTCCAGCGTCTCCTTCTCGAGCAGGGCGAGGACGAGGGCGTCGAGCACGTCGAGGTTGTCCGTGAGGATCTCGTACGCCTCCATGTGCGCGGCCTCGATGAGCTCGCGCACCTCCTCGTCCACCATCGACGCGATGGCCTCGGAGTAGTCGCGCTGGTGGCCCATGTCGCGGCCGAGGAACACCTCGCCGTTCTCCTGGCCGAACTTGATCGCGCCGAGCCGCTCGCTCATGCCGAACTTCGTGACCATGGCGCGCGCCACGGACGTCGCCTTCTCGATGTCGTTGGCCGCACCCGTACCGGGGTCGTGGAAGACGAGCTCCTCGGCGGCACGACCACCCAGCATGTACGCGAGCTGGTCGAGCATCTCGTTGCGCGTGGTCGAGTACTTGTCCTCGTCAGGCAGCACCATCGTGTAGCCGAGCGCGCGACCCCGAGGCAAGATCGTGATCTTGTGCACCGGGTCGGTGTTGGGGAGCGCGTGCGCCACCAGGGCGTGGCCGCCCTCGTGGTACGCGGTGATCTTCTTCTCCCTGTCGCTCATGATCCGCGTGCGCTTCTGCGGGCCGGCGACAACCCTGTCGATGGCCTCGTCCAGGTGCTCGGCGGTGATGTTCTTGGCGTCCCCGCGCGCGGCGAGCAGCGCCGCCTCGTTGAGGACGTTGGCCAGGTCGGCACCGGTGAAACCCGGCGTACGGCGGGCCACGGCGAGCAGGTCGACGCCCTCGCCGAGCGGCTTGCCCCGGGAGTGAACCTCGAGAATCTTGGCCCGGCCCTGCAGGTCCGGGCTCTCCACCGAGATCTGGCGGTCGAACCGTCCGGGACGCAGCAGCGCCGGGTCGAGGATGTCCGGCCGGTTCGTCGCGGCGATGAGGATCACGCCGCCCTTGACGTCGAAGCCGTCCATCTCGACGAGCAGCTGGTTCAGCGTCTGCTCGCGCTCGTCGTGGCCGCCGCCCAGACCGGCACCGCGGTGGCGGCCCACGGCGTCGATCTCGTCGACGAACACGATGGCCGGGGCGTTGGCCTTGGCCTGCTCGAAGAGGTCGCGGACGCGGCTGGCGCCCACACCGACGAACATCTCGACGAAGTCGGAGCCGGAGATCGAGTAGAAGGGCACCCCGGCCTCACCGGCGACCGCCCGGGCGAGCAGCGTCTTGCCGGTGCCGGGCGGTCCGTAGAGCAGCACGCCCTTGGGGATCTTGGCGCCCATGGCCTGGAACTTGGCTGGGTTCTCCAGGAACTCCTTGATCTCGTGGAGCTCCTCGACGGCCTCGTCCGCCCCGGCGACGTCCGCGAACGTGGTCTTCGGGGTGTCCTTGGAGATGACCTTTGCCTTGGACTTGCCGAAGTTCATCACCCGCGAGCCGCCCTGGGCCTGGTTCATGAACCAGAAGAGGATCAGCACGATGATGGCGATCGGCAGCAGGCTGATGAGAAGGCTGACCAGGATGCTGTCCTGGGGGACCTCGGCGTCGTAGCCCTTGGTGGGCCGGTTCTCGTCCAGCAGCTTCGCGATCGTCTCGCCCTGCGGCGCGATGTACTCGCTGCGGACCTGGTCGCCGTTCTTCAGCGTGAGGTCGACCCGCTGTTCCCGGTCGACGACCGTGGCGGACTCGACGTTGTCCGCACGGATCTCGGAGATGACACGCGAGGTGTCGACCTCATCGAACCCGCCCGTGGACGAGACGACACGACTGCCCACTATGACGAGCAGCACGGCGAGCGTGATCCAGAAGAAGGGCCCGCGGAAGTAGCGCTTGACGTCCATCATCGGGAGCGGCGGCGCTCCGTCCCTCCTGCCAGCTGTAAGGCCCCACCTGCATCCGGCAGACGAGGTCGGCGTTCATTCCGACCTGGCCCGTAGGCATACGCCCGTGGGCTCCCGGCGCCGAGGGACTCGGTGGTCGGCCGGGTCTTGCGGTCCTACGACGGTACACCGGGCCGATGATCACCGCAGCGGCACGGCAGGGTCCGCAACCCGCTCAACGTGTGAGGAGGTGAACGGTGTTCCCCACCTCCGGCCGCGGACCCAGAACGGGACGAGCCCGGCACCGGGCCGGCGGCTCGTCGAGCGCAGGGACGGGTGGCACGCCACGGGTGCGGCTCAGCCGCCGTACACATGGGGGGCGAGGGTGCCCACGAAGGGCAGGTTGCGGTACCGCTCCGCGTAGTCGAGGCCGTAGCCGACGACGAACTCGCTGGGGATGTCGAAGCCGACGTACTTCACGTCGACAGCGACCTCGGCGGCGTCCGGCTTGCGCAGCAGCGTGAACACCTCGACCGAGGCGGGGCTGCGGGACCCGAGGTTGCGCAGCAGCCAGGACAGCGTGAGCCCGGAGTCGATGACGTCCTCGACGACGAGCACCTCACGGCCGGTGATGTCGCCGTCGAGGTCCTTGAGGATGCGGACGACGCCGGAGGACTTCGTCCCCGAGCCATACGACGACACGGCCATCCAGTCCATGTGCACGGGGCTGTGCAGCGCACGGGCGAGGTCGGCCATCACCATCACGGCGCCCTTGAGCACCCCGACGAGAAGGAGGTCGCGCCCGGCGTAGTCACGGTCGATGTCGACCGCGAGCTCGGCGAGACGGGCCTCGATCTGCTTCTCCGTGAGCAGGACCTCTGCCAGCTCGGACTCCACGTCGCTCTCGTCCACCAGGCTCCCCTCACGTCCTCGTACCGCTCACCCGGTGTCGTCGTCGGCGCCCCTCGGGTGGCGGCCTCGCCGGCCGACATGAACACTGCCACACCGCCGGAGGGCGACGACCCCCCCGGGCAGGTCCGCGCCGTCCTGCCCGTGCCAGCGGGTGACCAGCGCGTCGAGCGCCTCGAGATGGACGGCCGCGAGCGCGCCCGGCGGGCACCCGGCCTGCACGGCCGCGTTCCGCAGCACGCGCCGG
>JBOGEN010000037.1:0-2723 GCA_050743265.1 Actinomycetes bacterium | reverse complement strand
TCGAGAAGCCGCACCAGCTGGGTGGGCACCAGCGCGGCGTAGCGGGGCCCGTTCGCGCGGGCACCGCGGGCGCGCAGCCGCTCGGTCGCGTCGGCGAAGCTCTCGGGGCGGAAACCGCCCGTGCTGTCGAGCACCTCGGGCAGGGTGCCGGCGAGCAGCGACCGGACGAGCACCTGCAGCCCCGCCACCCGGTGCGGGGGCAGCGCGAGCAGCCAGGTCGCCACGTCCCCCTTCGCCCCGAGCCGGTCGAGCGACCCCCAGGCGGACGCGCGCAGCGCCGCCGCGGAGAGCAGCACCCCCTTGGGCTCGCCCGTCGACCCGGACGTCGGGACGACGGCGGCGAGGTCTTCGTCCTCGACCGGCTCGTCGGGGCGGAGCGCGTCGAGCACGCGGTTGCGTTCGCCCCCGCCGGGGAGCGGCAGCACCGCGGGGCCGGTGCCGTCGAGCGCCGCTGCGAGCGCGTGCGTCAGCTCGTGGACGGCGCGCTCGTCCGGGCTCGCGTCCACCGGGCGCAGGGCACCCGACGCGGAGATCATCGCCCGCCCCTTCCCTGGTCCCGGCGCTCCTCTGTGCTGTCAGCCGCGTAGCGTCCCGCGGCGACTCCGGTTCGAGCCGCTCGGGCGCCCGCCTCAGTAGTACCAGGGGAACCGCGACCAGTCGGGCGCGCGCTTGTCGAGAAAGGCGTCCCGCCCCTCGACGGCCTCGTCCGTCATGTACGCGAGTCGCGTGGCCTCGCCCGCGAACACCTGCTGCCCCATGAGCCCGTCGTCGACGAGGTTGAACGCGAACTTCAGCATCCGCTGGGCGGTCGGGCTCTTGCCGTTCACCTCCGCCGCGACGCGCAGGGCCTCCACCTCGAGGGCGTCGTGGTCGGCGACGATGTTGACCGCACCCATCCGGTGCATCTCCTCGGCGTCGTACGTCCGGCCGAGGAAGAAGATCTCGCGGGCGGCCTTCTGCCCCACCATCTTCGCGAGGTAGGCGGAGCCGTACCCGGCGTCGAACGAGCCGACGTCTGCGTCGGTCTGCTTGAAGCGTGCGTGCTGGCGCGAGGCGAGGGTGAGGTCGCAGACCACATGCAGCGAGTGCCCGCCACCGGCCGCCCAGCCTGGCACGACCGCGACGACGACCTTGGGCATCGTCCGGATCAGCCGCTGCACCTCGAGGATGTGCAAGCGCCCGGCCCGGGCCGGGTCCACCGTCTCCGCCGAGTCGCCCGAGGCGTACCGGTAGCCGTCCCGCCCCCGGATGCGCTGGTCGCCTCCGGAGCAGAACGCCCAGCCGCCGTCGCGGGGCGAGGGCCCGTTGCCGGTGAGCAGGACGCACCCCACATCGGGCGTCATCCGGGCGTGGTCGAGGACGCGGAAGAGCTCGTCCACCGTGTGCGGACGGAAGGCGTTGCGTACCTCGGGCCGGTCGAAGGCCACGCGCACGCTGCCCTGGTCGACGCCGTCCACCACGTGCCGGTGGTAGGTCACGTCGGTGAGGTCGAAGCCCTCGACCTGGCGCCAGACCTTGGGGTCGAACAACTCGGACACCATCGGCTCCGACACCATCGCACCGCTCCTCCGTGGGGACCCGTCCTACGCTACGGGGGGTTCCGCCGAGCGCTGCCAAGGAGATCCGTGACCCGGGGCCAGAGCACCGAGGACACGACCGTCGAGGTCTACGCCGTACCGCTGCGTGCCCGCTTCCGCGGGATCACCGTGCGCGAGGGCGTGCTGCTCCGCGGGCGTGCTGGTTGGGGTGAGTTCTCCCCGTTCGCCGAGTACGGGCACGCCGAGAGCCGTGCCTGGCTGCGGGCCGCCCGGGAGGCGGCCGAGGAGGGGTGGCCCGAGCCGCGGCGCGACCGGGTGCCGGTGAACGTGACCGTGCCCGCGGTGGACCCCGAGCGGGCGTACGCGATCACGGCGGGGTCCGGCTGCGGGACGGCCAAGGTCAAGGTGGCCGACCCGGCCCAGACCCAGGCCGACGACCTGGCCCGGCTCGAGGCGGTCCGTGCCGCGCTGGGCTCCGACGGCAGGGTCCGGGCCGACGTCAACGGCGCCTGGGACGTGGCCGACGCGGTCCGCCTGCTGCCCACGTACGACACGGCGGCCGGCGGGCTCGAGTACGTCGAGCAGCCCTGCGCGTCCGTCGAGGACCTCGCGGCCGTCCGTCGCCTGACGCAGGTCCCGGTGGCCGCGGACGAGTCGATCCGCCGGGCCGAGGACCCTTACCGGGTCGCCGCGCTGGAGGCGGCCGACGTGGCCGTCCTCAAGGTGCAGCCCTTGGGCGGGGTGCGTGCTGCACTCGAGGTGGCCGAGCGGATCGGCCTTCCCGTCGTCGTGTCCTCAGCGCTGGAGACGAGCGTGGGCATCGCCGCCGGGGTTGCGCTCGCCGCGGCACTGCCCGACCTGCCGTACGCGTGCGGGCTGGCCACGGTTCGGCTGCTCGAGCGCGACGTGGTGGCCGAGCCCCTGCTGCCAGTGGACGGGGTGCTCCCCGTGCGGCGTCCCGAGGTCGACGCCGGGGCACTGGGTGGAGCCCGAGCCGACGACGCGACGGCGGTTCGGTGGCGGGCGCGGCTGGCCGCCGTCCAGGCCACCCCGGCCGGGGCGGCGACGCCGGCGTGAACCCGTCCACCGCTCTCGCCCTCGTCCTCGTCGACGAGCTGGCCCGCTGCGGCGTCCGGGAGGCGGTGCTGGCCCCTGGGTCGCGCTCGGCCCCGCTCGCGTTCGCCC
>JBOGEN010000036.1:0-7663 GCA_050743265.1 Actinomycetes bacterium | reverse complement strand
ACGCTCTACCGGCCGGCGCTGGACGACAAGGGACGACTACGGGTGGCCGCCGCGATCGGCATCAACGGCGACGTCGCCGGCAAGGCGGCGGCACTTCTCGACGCGGGCGTGGACACGCTGGTCGTGGACACCGCGCACGGCCACCAGGAACGGATGATCTCGGCGCTGCGCGCGGTACGGGCGCTCGACCCCCCGGTGCCGGTCGCCGCCGGCAACGTGGTCACCGCTCAGGGCGTACGGGACCTGGTCGAGGCGGGCGCGGACATCGTCAAGGTCGGCGTCGGTCCCGGCGCGATGTGTACGACCCGCATGATGACCGGAGTCGGACGCCCGCAGTTCTCGGCTGTGCTCGAGTGCGCGGCCGAGGCCCGCCGGCTGGGCCGGCACGTCTGGGCGGACGGGGGCGTCCGGCACCCGCGGGACGTGGCGCTGGCGCTGGCCGCCGGCGCGTCCAACGTGATGATCGGTTCCTGGTTCGCCGGCACGTACGAGTCGCCGGGGGACGTGCACCGCGACGCGGACGGCCGCCAGTACAAGGAGTCCTTCGGGATGGCCTCCGCCCGGGCCGTCAGCGACCGTACGGCCGGGCACCACGCGTTCGAGCGGGCACGCAAGGCGCTGTTCGAGGAGGGCATCTCCTCTGCCCGGATGTACCTCGACGCCGAGCGGCCCGGCGTGGAGGACCTGCTCGACTCGATCGTCGCGGGCCTGCGGAGCAGCTGCAGCTACGCGGGGGCGGGCACGCTCGAGGAGTTCCACGAGCGCGCCGTGGTCGGCATCCAGAGCTCCGCCGGCTACACGGAGGGCCAGCCGCTGCCGGCTGGCTGGTGACCAGCGGTTTCTCCGGCCAGGGCACCCTGCCGGGCTAGACGGCCGTGCCGGTCTCGGGCCCGCTGCCGGGTCTGTCGGGCAGCAGCCCCGCCCGGTGCCAGAGGCGTCGTCCGGGCCCGGCGACCAGGCCGAGCTCGGTGAAGAACCCGACCAGGCGTGCGCCGGCCCAGGCCAGGGTCTCCCGGCGGTACGGGTTGGCGGCTGCGGCACGTCGGGCCACCTCGGGGTCGAGGCCGACCGCGGCGTAGCAGTCCTCGTGCACGAGCCGTGTGGCGATCACGTGTGCGGAGCGGGCAACCACCAGACGGGTCATCGCGCGCTTGGGCCGGGAGATCCCCTCCATCTGGCGGGTGAGCTCCTCGCGCGCGTAGCGGACGTGACGCGCCTCCTCGATCACGTGGATGCGCGAGATGCGGCGTACGAGGGGCTGGATGGTCTCGTCCGCCATCATCTCCCGCTGCATCGTGTCGAGGATCTCCTCGGCGATGAGGATCGCGGCGAACGTCTCCGCACCGAACGAGACAGTCTTGATGAGCCGCCCGAGCCGGTGCGCGTACGGGCCGGGCCCGTACGCGGGGCAGCCCAGCGTGTCGATCATGCGGGCGAACATCACCGAGTGACGGCACTCGTCCGCGATCTCGGTCAGCGCGTACCGGACGTGCTGGCTGCGCGGGTCCCTGTCGTACGCGTGCCGGACGAGCATCTGCATGAGGATCAGCTCGAACCAGATGCCGACGCTGGCCATGCTCGCCGCCTCGTGCCGGGACAGGTCGACGCGCTGCTGGTGGCTCATCTGCTCCCAGAGCGGGGAGCCGTACAGGGTCACCCGGTGCTCGGGGACGAAGTACTTGCCGTCGGCGAGGGGAGCGTCCCAGTCGACGTCCACCTCGGGGTCGAACGAGTGCTTGGCCGATGCGGCGAGCAGCCGCTCCGCGGTGTGCTCGCGCTGCGGGATGGTCGTGCTCACGTGCTCCTCCTTGGTACCGGAAGTACCCGTTACCATGAGTACCATGACACGCCGCCGTACGACCGCGCCAGGCAGCCCCCCGGTGGACGGCCGCCGGGCCCGGTGGCAGGCACACCGCGAGGCACGACGGGCCGAGCTGCTCGAGTCGACGGTGCGGGCGATCCGCCGCCACGGTGCTGCGGTCGGCATGGACCAGATCGCCGCCGAGGCCGGCACGAGCAAGCCGGTGTTCTACCGCTACTTCGCGGACAAGGCCGACCTGTACGTCGCGGTCGGCAGGCACATGGCGGCCCAGGTAACGGACGAGATCTCCCGCGAGCTCGCTCGGGACCGGGACGACCCTCGGGCCCTCGTCGCCGCCGTGGTGGACGCCTACCTGCGCATCATCGAGTCCGAGCCCGAGGTGTACCGGTTCGTCGTGGCCCGGCCGCTGCTCGACCGTCCCGCGCGCCAGGACCCGGTGGCCGACTACAGCGACCTCATCGCGACCAGCGTGGCCCAGGTCATCGGCGACCGGATGCGGGCGGCGAACGTGGACGCCGGGCCGGCCGAGCCCTGGGGGCACGGACTCGTGGGGCTCGTCCGCGCGGCGGGGGACTGGTGGATGGAGCGCCGGCCGATGTCGCGCGCGGCGCTCACGGAGTACCTCACCGCACTGATCTGGGGCGGGTTCGCCGGCGTCCTGGCGGGTGCGCCGCAGAGTGAGCCGCAGGGCACGCCGCAGGCCACGGCTCCGGCACGGCCCGCGGGGGCCGACTCGCGCCAGTAGTCCGGATCGTCGCGCGACGTGGCCGACGCCGTGCTGTCATAGGTGCCTGAACTGGGTCGGGGGCCTCATGCGGAGGTGCACGTGAGCGTCGAACGACCGGGCACCCCGTTCGTCCCCGAGCCGTCCCCCGAGGACGTCGTCCCCCCCGGTCCGCTGCCCGCGGGGTCGGTCGACCCCTTGCCCGGGCTCCCGCTCGACCCGCTGCGCGGCCTGCGCCCGGCAGGTGCGCCGCCGGTGGACCTCTTCGTGGCCGGCACGGTGTTCTTCGACATGATCTTCAGCGGCCTGTCCGCCCGGCCCTCGCTCGGCACCGAGGTGCTCACCCAGGGCCTCGGCTCCGGCCCGGGCGGGGTGGCCAACCTCGCCGTCGCCGCCCGCAGGCTCGGCCTGCGGACCTCGCTCGCGTCCGCGTTCGGCGAGGACGTGTACGGCGACTACCTCTGGAGCACGCTCGTCGAGCAGGAGCGTGTCGACCTGTCGCCCTCGCGACGGTTCCCCGGCTGGGCGACACCGGTGACGGTGTCGCTCGCGTACGACCGCGACCGCAGCATGGTCACGTACCAGGAGCCGTCCCCCCTCGGGCTGGACGCGCTCGTCGGCGAGCCTCCGGCTGCCCTCGCCTGCCTGACCGACCTCGGAGGGTGCGGCGTCGAGTGGGCACGGCGCGCCCGTCAGGCCGGGGCGATGCTGTTCGCGGGTGCCTGCTGGGACCCGACCGGCGCATGGTCCCCGGACCTGCTGGCCCGGCTGGACGGGTGCGAAGCGTTGCTCGTCAACCTGGCCGAGGCCAGCGCGTACGCCCGGACCCGTGACGTACGACGCGCGCTCGCCCGGCTGGCCGAGCACGTTCCCGTCGTCGTCATCACCTGCGGGCGGGACGGCGCGCAGGCGGTGGACGCACGCACCGGCGAGTACGTCGCCGAGCCGGGCCTGGCGGTGCGGGCGCTCGACCCGACCGGAGCCGGGGACGTGTTCGCTGCCTCCTTCGTGCTCGGCACGCTGGCCGGCTGGCCGCTCGCGCCGCGGCTACGGTTCGCCAACCTCGCCGCAGGTCTGTCCGTGGGGCACTACGGGGGCTCGCTCGGCGCTCCGTGCTGGCACGTCGTCGCCGAGTGGTGGGCGCGTACGTGCGCCGCGCCCGGGTCGGACGACCGGATGCGGGCGGCGTACGGCTTCGTCGCCGACCTGCTGCCGGCCGACATCGTGCCGGACGTGCCGCGGGCGACGCCGACGATCAGGCTCCGCGTCCCGGAGCCACGACCCGCGTCCTGAGCTGAGCCTCGACCCGAGCGTCCCGACCCGAGTCTCCTGACCTGAGCCTCCGACCCGGGCTCAGCGCGCGGTCACCCGGTCCACGAAGTCGGCGAGCTCGGCGAGCACCTCGTCGCGGTTGGTCTCGTTGAAGATCTCGTGCCGCGCGTCGGGGTACGTGCGTTCGACGAGGTCGCTGCCGGCGATGCGATCCACGCCTTCCCGGCTCGGCGCGATCGGCACGAGCGCGTCGGCCTCGCCGTGCAGCCACAGCGTGGGCAGCTCGCCGACAGTCGGGCCGGCGTTGATGTCGGCGAGGCAGCGCTCGATCGCACGCAGCGTCTCTCGGCGGAACGGCCCGTGCCAGACCAGGGGATCGGCCGCGTACGCCGCACCGACCCGTGGGTCGCGCGACAGTGTCGACACGTCGATCGGGGTGTCGGGGATCTCCTGCTGCTCGAGCAGCGAGGTCGCCTGCACCCAGGAGCCGAGCACGGGTCCGGACAGGACGAGGCCCGCCATCTCGTGGCCGCGGGTCTGCGCGTACCGGGTGGCGATCATGCCGCCGAGGGAGTGGCCCACCACGACCAGCGGCAGGCCTGGCCGCTCCTTGCGCACCGACTCGACGGCGCGGTGGAGGTCGTCGAGCACGTCGTCGAAGTCGGCGATGAGCACGCGCTCGCCCGCCGACTGGCCGTGGCCCAGGTGGTCAGGGCCGAACACCTCGGCCCCACGGGCCACGAGCGTGTCGGCCACGTGGACGTATCGCCCCATGTGTTCGCCGTACCCGTGGACGAGGGCCACGAGGTGGCGCGCCCCGGGGTTGCGCCAGCGGCGGACCGCGATCCTTCCGCGAGCTCCGTCGAACAACTCGGACGTGTACGCCGTCATCAGCAGTCCCCTGAGCTTTTCTGCCGCAAACAAGACAAGTCCGGTCAAGGTAGACCCGATCGACGGTGTCCGATACCGAAAGCGGAGGCCGCTGCTGGCCGTCGACCATCGCGGCGGCGGGCGTGTCGTGGCAGTGTCCGGTCAACGAGGGCCGGGAGCGCCGTCGGCGTTCACGGTGGGTGACAGAACCGCCGTGGGGAGGGACGCAGGCATGACCGAGCGCAACCTTCAGGACGCCGAGACGGTGGACGTCGTCGTCGTCGGGATGGGGCCAGGTGGGGAGGACCTCGCGGGCCGTGTCGCCCGGGCCGGGCTGGGCGTGGTCGGTGTGGACGAGCGCCTCCTCGGCGGCGAGTGTCCGTACTGGGGATGCATCCCCAGCAAGATGATGATCAGGGCCGCCCACGCGCTCTCCGAGGGACGCCGTGTGCCGGAGCTCGCCGGCAGAGCGACCGTCTCACCCGACTGGGGACCGGTCGCCCGGCGGATCAGGACCGAGGCCACCGACGACTGGGACGACACGGTGGCCGTCCAGCGGTTTCAGCAGGCCGGCGGGCGGTTCGTCCGCGGGACGGGCCGGCTTCTCGGCCCCCGTCAGGTGGCCGTGCGGGACCAACAGTTCCACGCGCGCCGCGGCGTCGTCCTCAACCCGGGCACCCGCGCGGCCGTGCCGCCCATCGAGGGACTGGCGGGCAGCCCGTACTGGACGAACAAGGAGGCCATCGAGGTCGAGACGTTGCCGCGCTCGCTCGTCGTGCTCGGCGGCGGGGCGATCGGAGCGGAGCTGGCCCAGGTCTTCGCCCGGTTCGGCGTCACCGTCACGGTCGTGGAGATGGCCGACCGCCTGCTGCCGCTCGACGAGCCGGAGGCCGGTGTTCTCGTCGGGGAGGTGTTCGGCCGCGAGGGCATCGACGTGCGTACCGGGGTGGCCGCGGAGAAGGTGGCGTACGACGAGGGGGTCGGGTTCACCGTCCAGCTGGGGGACGGCGGCATGGTCACCGCCGAGCGCCTGCTCGTCGCCACCGGCAGGCGCGCCGACCTCGCCCGGCTCGGCGTCGGCAGCGTGGGCCTGGACGAGAGCGCCCGCTTCCTCGACGTGGACGGACGGATGCGAGCGGCCGATGGGCTCTGGGCCATCGGGGACGTGACGGGCAAGGGCGCGTTCACGCACATGTCGATGTACCAGGCGCGCATCGCCGCGGCCGACGTCCTCGGCAGGGACACCGACGAGGGTGACTACCGGGCGGTCCCGCGGGTGACGTTCACCGAGCCCGAGGTCGGCGCGGTCGGCCCCGTCGAGTCTGAGGCGCGTGAGGCCGGGATCGACGTCCGGGTGGGCGTCTCGCAGGTGCCGTCGAGCACCCGCGGCTGGATCCACAAGGCGGGCAACGAGGGCTTCGTCAAGCTCGTCGCGGACGCCTCGCGGGACGTGCTCGTCGGCGCCACCTCCGCGGGCCCGTGCGGCGGGGAGGTGCTGGGCATGCTCGCGCTCGCCGTGCACGCCGAGGTGCCGCTCACCCGGTTCCGCACGATGATCTACGCGTACCCGACGTTCCACCGCGGGGTCGAGGACGCAGTCCGCGACCTCGACGCCTGACCGCCGGGGTGTGGGGGCGTCAGCTGCCCGCGGCGAGCAGCTCCGGCGCGGGCAGCTTCACGCTGGCCGGGCTGTACGGGTTGACGAGCACCGTGAGGTGGGCCGCCCGCTCGGCATCCCGAGCCAGCACGTCCCGGAGCCCGGCGAGCGTGACCTTCGCCTGGCTCGGCTCGGCGCCGAACGCGGCGTCGACGTGGGACGGGTGGGTGAACACGAAGACGCACTGCCCGACACCGTCCACCCGGTGCAGGTGCAGCGCGTCGGCAGCGTCGCCGGAGACGCGCAGGTCGGCGGACTCGAGCGCGCGAACGACGGCGTCCAGGCTGCCCCAGCCGGTGCGGACCAGCTGGGCGGCGTGGTCCACCGCGTCGGTGGGACGGGGCATCCGCAGGGCGGCGGGGGTGGGCCGGTAGTGCGGGTTGGGCGTCCAGCCGCCTGCGATCTCCCCCTGCGTGTCGACGCGGAAGGCGCCCACGATCCCCTCCGGGGGCACCTCGGTGTCGGGGGAGAAGCCGGGGTCGAGCGCGTACAGCCAGGAGTCCGGCTGGCTCCGGGCCTGCTCGCGCATCGTGTCGGTGATCGGCGGCGGGGCGGGTGCGCCGGGTGCCGGGTGTGGGCTGGTCGGCTGGTACGCGGCGGCCGCGTGCGGGCCGGTGGGGTGATCCGCGGCCTCGCCCGGACGGGTCGCGTCGTCCGCGCCGGAGGACGAGGCCAGCGGGTCTTCGACCGGCGGCTCGTCTGCGGCGGGCTGGTCGTGCGGGAGCTCGACTTCGGGGGTGGGCTCGTCGTGCGAGAGCTCGGTGACGACGGGCTCGTCGGGCGGCGCCTCCCCTGCCCGGGGGTGCTCGCTTGAAGGCTCGTCCAGGGCGGACGTGTCGTACGCCGGCTCGTGCGCGACCGGGTCGTCGTACCGGGGCGCTGCGTAGGGCGGCTCGTCGTACGCGGGCTCGTCCACGTCCGGCCGGTCGAGGGGTGACGCGTCCTGGGGCGTGTCCCCGGGCGGCTCGTCTCCCAGCGGCGGGCGGAGAACGGCCGCAGGCTCCGGGGGCAGCAGCGTTTCCGCCACCGGCGAGTGGGCGTCTGCGGGAACGGGCCCGGGGCCCCTGCCCTCATGCAGGGCGTCGCCGCCGAGGACGGCAGCCGGGCGCGGGTCGTCGTCCGGGATCGGCGGCGGGGCTCCTGGTACGGGCGGAGCCGGTTCCAGCGGGACCTGCTGCGGCCGAGCAGGCTCCGACTCCGCTGGCTCCGACGCCGCGGGCTCCGGCGCCACAGGCTCCGACGCGCCGGGCTCCGACGCGCCGGGCTTCGGCAGTGCCTGATCCGACA
This sequence comes from Actinomycetes bacterium, assembly GCA_050743265.1. Classification (GTDB taxonomy): domain Bacteria; phylum Actinomycetota; class Actinomycetes; order JBOGEN01; family JBOGEN01; genus JBOGEN01. The sequence goes on along the minus strand of JBOGEN010000036.1, from coordinate 31 downwards.
CCTCGTGCGCCGCCGCGCCGGGCCCCGGCCG
>JBOGEN010000035.1:0-7310 GCA_050743265.1 Actinomycetes bacterium | reverse complement strand
GGACCACCGCGGCGCGCGCGATCTCCCCGGCGCGGCGCCGGGACACCACCGGCAGCGGGGGCACGCGCCGCCACGAGGTGCGGCGCAGCAGGACCACCAGCAGCAGCCCCAGGACCACGAAGACGGTGAGCACCCGTGCCGGGGACGCCACGAAGTCGGTGAAGATCACCGAGCCCCACCCGACCACGGTGCAGAAGGTGCCGATGATCGCGGGCGCGGTCTCGCTGCCGCCGGGCATCGCGAAGGAGGAGTCGCGCAGCCCGTCCTGCCAGGTCACCGGCTCGTGCCAGCGCGGCTTGGTGGCCGGGCCGGTCGGCCCGTTGTTCGGGGAGTGCTGGCGCTCCCCCCAACGGCCCTGGAAGGCGAGCCAGGCGAATGGGTCGTCGGGTCCGGACGCCGCGTCCGGGAGGAGCACGACACGGGGCCGCAGCCGGGTCGACGGCGCCTGGGTGTTGTCGCACCCGAAGCCTTCCGAGGAGCCGCGTCCGAGGAAGAGCGCAGGCTCCACGTAGCTGGCGTGCGAGTCCTCGGAGGAGTACACGACTGCGTGGGTGCCGTCACGCTCCATCTTCTCCGACGTCCAGGCCGACACCTCGCCGCCGGTGTGCTGGGCGTACCCGGCACTGTCGGGTGAGCTCGCCAGGGCGTCCTCGACGGAGGAGGCACGGAACAGCACCTGGACGAACTCCCAGTCCCCCTCGCGCTTGTCGTTCCAGTCGTTGTAGTACCAGAACAGCCAGTACTGCACGGCGAGGAACCCGGGCCGGTCGGCCTGCTGGACGACGTGGGCGTACACCGCCGAGCGGCTGAGCGGGGTGTAGCGGGCGCTGTCGCCCGCGAAGAGGCAGCCGGGCCGCAGCGAGTCGCCGGGCAGGTCCAGGTAGACGCCCTGGCCCCGCCCGTACAGATCCCTTGCGGTGGGCGCCCACCGCATGACCGGGTCACCGTTGCCGACCTGACGGAGGGCCACTTCCGGGTTGCCGAGCAGCGGCTCGACGGTCATCGGGGCGTACTGCTCCCCCGGGCTGCCGCACAAGCCGTCATGCCGGCGCAGGACGATCACGGGCGCGTACCGCTCGGCCAGCCGCTGTGCCGCAGGCCCTACCACCGGCTCTGCCTCTACCGCCGGTCCTGCCGTGTCGGTGGCGGCTCCCGCGGGCGGCGCCACCCCGGAGCCCACAGGCAGCACGCCGAGAACCATCGCGGCCGCCAGCACGCACACCGTCGCGGGTCCCCACGTCCGGCCGCCCGGCCGCCCCGTCCGTCGGACCCCCTCGGTAACCGCCGGACGCAGCATCGGGTCAGCGGCCGACGAGGCGCTCACGCGGGAGGACCTCGACGATCTCGAGCACGACCGGACCTGCGGGACTGCCCGCTACGGCGGAGCGCCTGAGGCCGTCGCCGCGTCCGCAGGGGCCGGTGACGCAGCGGGGTCCGCCATCGCGGCCGGGCAGCCGAGCGTCCGCCACGATCGCCCCCTCCCGCCGCTCGCCGGGCGCAGCGTAACGCTCGCTCACGGCAGGCCGCAGCCGGTTGAGCGACCCGTCAGGACGGCCGTCCTGTGGGCGGCCCGGAGGTCCAGGAGGTCACGTACGCCAGATGAGGACGAGCGCACGGTCGTCCGACAGGCCGGTCGCCACGGCGTCCACCAGCCCGCGGGCCCCGTGCCGGAAACCGCGTGTGACCAGGCGTTCCGCCTCGCCGAGGAGCCTGTCGATGCCCAGGGAGAGGTCCCGGCCCGGCGCCTCGATAAGTCCGTCCGTGTACAGCAGGAGGGCGTCGCCCCGGCGGAGGCGCCCGGGCTCCCCGAGGTACTTGGCGTCGGGCATCAGGCCGAGCAGGACGCCCTCGGCGCCGAGCAGGTGCCAGGTGCCCCGCCGGGCGACGAACTGCGCGACCGGAGGGTGCCCGGCGGACGACACGACGTACTCGCCGGTCTCCAGGTCGAGGGCGAGGTGGGCCGCCGTGGCAAAGCCCTCCTCCCAGCCCTGACGGAGCAGGTACGAGTTCGCCGCGGGCAGGAACTCGTCCCTCGGCATCGCCCCGAGCAGGCCGCCGAACGCGCCGGACAGCAGCAGCGCCCGGGTGCCGGCGCCGACGCCCTTGCCGGAGACGTCCACCAGGGCCACCTCGAACTCCCGCCCGTCCACGGACCGGGAGGAGACGAGGAAGTCACCGGAGAAGGAGGCGCCACCGGCGGACCGCATGACCACCTCGGCCTGCCAACCGGCGGGCAGCGGGGGCATCTCCCCCTGGGCGCGCAGCCGGTCGCGGAGGTCGACCAGCATGGTCTCGCCGCGCAGTCCCTGCACGCCCAGCCGGCTGCGCGACCGGGTCGTCGCGGCCACCAGGATCGCCGTCGCCGCCACCAGTGTCAGCGAACCCGGGCGTACCTCGGACACGCCGAGCTCGACGACCTCGACGGCGAGCACCCCCGCCACCACCGCGTACAGGAACAGCAGCGGGCGCATGGAGAGCAGGAACCCGCCGAACAGGATGCTGATGACGAGCGTGGCCGGCGCGACGATCGCGGCCGAGCGGAGCGTCAGCACGCCGAACAGGAGCGTGAGCGCGCCCAGCGCGGCGAGGACGAAGGCCTGCGTGTTGAGCACCCGGCGCCGTAGGCGCCCCACGGTCCGGACCCAGAGCAGCCGGGCCCGGACGGACGTCGCATCGGAGGGCGAGGGCGGGCGATGCATCGATCTTGGAGCCTAACCAGCCAAAGGACGGCTTACTACCGTTTCGCCGGTCGCACCGGTCGGAGGAGCATTCTCGCTGGTCCCGCCCCCCTCGGCCGTGGTAGCCATGTCGGCCATGACACCCTCCTCGACCGGCCGCGGGTACGCCCTGCGCACCGCCTCGGCTGCGGACTGGGACGCGATGTACCGGGCCGACGCGCGCGCGTTCGGGTTCCCGTACCGCGAGGAGGACAGGGACGCGCAGCTCCCGCTGACCGAGTTCGACCGCATGCTGCTGGCCGAGGACGGCGCGGAGATCGTCGGGATGGCCGGAGCGTACTCCCTGGAGATGGCCGTCCCCGGGGGGATGCAGCCGATGGCCGGGGTCACGTGGGTGAGTGTGAGCCCGACGCACCGGCGGCAGGGGATCCTCACCTCGCTGATGCGGACTCAGCTCACCGAGCAGCACGAGCAGGAGCGGGAGCCGGTCGCGGCGCTGTGGGCGTCCGAGGCCGCCATCTACGGCAGGTTCGGGTACGGCCTCGCGAGCACGTCGCTGGCCCTGCGCATCCCCCGGGACGGCACGGCGACCCTCGCCGGCCCCGGCGAGGACGACCTCGCGGTGTGGTTCGCCGACGTCACGGGCACCCGGGGCGAGATCGCCGCCGTGCACGAGGCCCAGGTGGCCGAGCGTCCCGGCCAGTTCCGGTACGACAGCCGCTGGTGGGACGCGCTGCTGGCGGACCCGGAGCACCGGCGCGGGGGCGCGACGGAGCTGCGCTGCCTGCTCGCGCATGACGGGCGGAGGACCCGCGGCTACGCGCTGTTCGCCACCGCCGGCGGGTGGCACGACGGTCTCCCGACGGGCGAGCTGCGCGTACGCCAGCTGACCGCCCTGGACCCTGGTGCGTACGCCGCGCTGTGGCGGACGCTGCTCGGCACCGACCTCGTCTCCGCGGTGGTGACGCACAACCGTCCGGTGGACGACCCTCTTTTGCACCTGCTCCTCGACATCCGCCGGGCGGCGCCGAGGGTGTCCGACAACCTGTGGGTCCGCGTCGTCGACGTGGACCGCGGGCTGGGCGCACGCACGTACGCCTCGCCGGTGGACATCGTCCTGGACGTCGAGGACGCCCTGTGCCCGTGGAACGCGGGCCGGTGGCGGCTCTCCGGCGACGAGAAGGGCGCCACCTGCGAACGGACCACGGACAGCCCGGACCTCACAGTGACCGCGCGCGACCTCGGGGCGGCGTACCTCGGGGGCACCAACCTGACCGCGCTGGGGGGCGCCGGGCGGGTGCGCGAGCACCGGACGGGCGCGCTCACAGCCGCCTCTCGGGCGTTCCTCAACGACCTCGCACCCTGGTGCCCGACGATCTTCTGACGCCGCACGTGTCGACGTACGCCGACGTCCCGACGTCGGGGCCGCGACCCCGGGGAGCCCGACGCGACCTACGCGGGGGGAAGTGCGGGCAGCACCCCGGACGTCTCGTACGCCGTGATCATCGCGATGCGCTGGGAGTGGCGGGGCTCCCCGCTGAACGCGGTGGCCAGGAACGTCTCGACGAACCCGGTCGCCTCCGCCACCGTGTGCAAGCGACCGCCGAGGCTGGCCACGTTCGCGTCGTTGTGCTCGCGGGCCAGACGGGCGGTCTCCTCGCTCCAGACCACGGCGGCGCGGATGCCACGCACCTTGTTCGCCGCGACGGCCTCCCCGTTGCCCGAGCCGCCGATGACGACGCCCAGCGAGTCGGGGTCGCCGACGACGCCTTGCGCCGCGCGCAGCACGAACGGCGGGTAGTCGTCGCCCGGCTCGTACGTGTGCGCACCGCAGTCGACGACCTCGTGCTCCGTGCGGGCGAGCCAGGCGACGAGGTGGTCCTTGAGCTCGAGCCCGGCGTGGTCACTCCCCAGGTACACGCGCATGGCGTGCAGTCTCCCAGCCCGCTCCCGGCCGGACGAGTACGCCGGGGTGAGGACCGGTGACCTCCGTCCTCGGCGTGGACGGGTGTCCCGGCGGGTGGGTCGGGGCGCTGGTCGGGCCCCAGGCCGTGCGCTGGCTGCTGCTCCCGGACGCGCGGGCGGTGCTCGCGGTCGACGCCGAGGCGGTGGCCGTCGACATCCCGATGGGCCTGCCCGACCAGGGGCCGCGTGACTGCGACCAGTCGGCCCGCCGGCTGCTCCGGGAGCAGGGTGCAGCGGCGAGCAGCGTGTTCCCCGCCCCCGTCCGGGCGGTACTCGGGTGTACGACGTACGACCAGGCGTGCGCTGTCTCACGCGACGCCGACGGCCGGGCTCTCTCACAGCAAACCTGGGCGCTGGTGCCACGGATCCGCGACGTGGACGGGCTCATCACCCCGGAAGCACAGGCCCGCGTGGTGGAGAGCCATCCGGAGGTCTCGTACCGGCTGCGCGACGGCACGACGGGCCGGGCGGTGCACGACCCGAAGCGCACCCCCCGCGGCGCCGGTCAGCGGGTCGCTGCGCTCTCGGGCTGGCTGGACGCGGCCGCCGCGGTGGCCACTCTGCCCGCCGGCCCGCGCCTGGACGACGCACTGGACGCCCTCGTCCTGGCCTGGACCGCGTCACGGTGGCAGGACGGCACCGCACGCACGCTGCCCGCCGACGGGACGCCGCGGGACGCACGCGGCCTGGCGATGCGGATCGTGGCGTGACGGGGCGCCGGTCAGACCACCTGGGGCTTGCGGTCGCGGGAGCGCTTGAGCTCGAAGAAGCCGTCGGTGCGGGCGACCGCGAGGACGCCGTCCCAGAGCGTGCCGGCGGCCTCGCCCTGCGGAGCCGGGGTCACGACCGGGCCGAAGAACGCGACCTCGCCCACGCTGATCACGGGGGTGCCCACGTCGGTCCCGACCTTGGCCATCGCCTGGTGGTGGGACCGCTCCAGCGGCTCGTCGAAGGACGGGTCGTCCACGGCGTCGGCGAGCTCGACCGGCAGCTGCGCCATGTCCAGGGCGGCCACCAGGGTCTCCCGGTCCTTCGGCCGCTGCTCCACGTGGAACAGCGTGCCCTGGGCCGTGTAGAGGTCCCCGAGGACCTCCTCCCCGTACTTGGCCGCCGCCGCCGTGCAGACGCGGACGACGCCGCGGGCCTCGTCCATCCGCCGCGCGTAGTCCTCGGAGAGGTCGCGTCCGGCGTTGAGCATGGAAAGACTCATCACATGCCACCGCGTGTCGACGGGCCGGACCTTCTCGACCTCGCGCATCCAGCGCGAGGTGATCCACGCCCAGGGACACACCGGGTCGAACCAGAAGTCGGCGATCGTGCGCTGGGGCATCGGGGCTCCTCGGGCAGCGTGGGGTCGGGCCTGGTCAGCAAGAGCCGCTGCGGCCGCTTGCCGACGTGGACATAACAGGACACCTACCCGGCGCGATTCCCCTCACAACGGATGATCAGGCACTCTGACAGGATCACGCACAGCGACCACAAGCCCCGGACGACCCTGAGAACGCAGCACCCACGACGGACGACGACGAAGGAGCCTGCGACCCGTGCCAGGTCTCAACCTCACTCGTGACGAGGCGCGCGAGCGCGCCGGAACGCTCGAGGTCGGCGCGTACGAGGTGGCGCTCGACCTCACGACAGGCGACAAGGTCTTCTCGTCGGCGACGACGATCCGCTTCGCCTGCCGGAAGCCGGGCGCGTCCACTTTCGTCGACCTCGTGGCCGCCTCCGTCGACCACGTCACGCTCAACGGGGTGTTGCTGGAGCCTGCGGACGTGTTCGACGGGACACGTGTGCACCTGGACGACCTCGCCGCCGAGAACGAGCTCCGCATCGTCGCCGAGTGCGAGTACTCGCACACCGGCGAGGGGCTGCACCGCTTCGTGGACCCGGTGGACGGCAACGTCTACCTCTACAGCCAGTTCGAGGTGATCGACGCCCGGCGCATGTTCGCCTGCTTCGACCAGCCCGACCTCAAGGCCACGTTCGCGTTCACGGTCACCGCGCCGGCGGACTGGGAGGTCGTCACCAACACCGCCGCCGAGGAGGTCACCGACGGCCCCGACGGCGTACGGGTGCACCGCTTCGCCGCCACGCCCCGGATGTCGACGTACATCACCGCGCTCGTGGCCGGCCCGTACCGCGTCGCCCGGGGCGAGCACACGACGCCGTCGGGGCAGGTCGTGCCGATGGGCGTGTACTGCCGGGAGTCCCTCGGCCAGCACCTGGACGCGGACGAGATCCTCGACGTGACGAAGAAGGGCTTCGACTTCTACGAGCGCCTCTTCGACTACCCGTACCCGTTCGGCAAGTACGACCAGCTCTTCGTGCCCGAGTTCAACGCCGGCGCGATGGAGAACGCCGGGTGCGTGACGTTCCTCGAGGACTACGTGTTCCGGTCGAAGGTCACCGACGCCTCGTACGAACGGCGCGCCGAGACGCTGCTGCACGAGATGGCGCACATGTGGTTCGGCGACCTCGTGACGATGCGATGGTGGGACGACCTCTGGCTCAACGAGAGCTTCGCGACGTACATGGCCTATCTTGCCAAGGAGCGCGCCACGCGGTTCACGACGTCCTGGGTGAGCTTCGCGAACGACGAGAAAGCTTGGGCCTACCGCCAGGATCAGCTCTCATCGACGCACCCCATCGTCGCCGACATCCCCGACG
>JBOGEN010000034.1:0-13489 GCA_050743265.1 Actinomycetes bacterium | reverse complement strand
GTCACCGACGGACCCGCCGCGAGCGTGAGCGGGGAGTGGCTGTGCGAGGTCTAGCGCTGTACATGGGGCGCCGGGTCGCCGCGTCGCTGGTGACGCTGCTCGGCGTCGCGTTCATCGTGGTGGTCCTCGTCCGTCTGCTGCCGGGCGACCCGGCACGCGTCATCGCGGGGCTTCAGGCCAGCCAGACCGAGGTCAACCGGATCAGGGAGAACCTGGGCCTCGAGCGTCCCCTCGTCACGCAGTACTGGCTGTTCCTCGAGAACCTCGTGCACGGGGACATGGGGACCTCGGCGCGGACCGGGGCCTCGGTGGTGTCCGAGATCTGGGCCAGGCTCCCGTTCACGATCGAGCTCGCCCTCGCGGGGACGGCGATCGGCGCCATCGTCGGCATCTTCGTCGGCGTGGCCGCGGCGACCCATCGCGGCAAGTGGCTCGACCACGTGCTCTCGTCCGTGGCGGTCATGGGCGTGTCGACGCCCGTGTACTGGCTCGGCCTGCTGCTCATCATCGTGTTCGCGGTCAACCTCAGGTGGCTGCCCGCGTCCGGTGCCGAGACCCTGTCCAGCCTGATCCTTCCGTCGCTCACGCTCGGGGTGTTCTCCATCGCCCTGGTCTCGCGCATGACCAGGGCGAACATGCTCGAGGTCCTGGACCAGGACTACATCAGGGCCGCGGAGGCCAAGGGACTCGACGAGCGGGCCGTCGTCTACAAGCACGCCCTGCGCAACGCCTTCATCCCGGTGCTCACGGTCATCGGCCTTCAGTTCGGCACCCTGCTCGGCGGGGCCGTGCTCACGGAGTCGGTGTTCGGCTGGCCCGGCATCGGGCGGCTGCTCGTCGACTCGATCTTCTCCCGCGACCTGCCCATGGTCCAGGGGATCGTCTTCACGTACGCGGTGATGTTCATCGTCGTCAACATCATCACCGACCTCCTCTACACGGTCGTCGACCCGCGGGTGCGTCTGTATGACTGAGCCAGGACGGTCTGAGCAACGAACGGCCGAGCCCAGTACGACCGAGCCCGGTACGACCGAGCCAGGGCGGGCTGCGGGCCCGCAGGAGCCCGCGGCGGAGTCCGTGCGCCGGCCGTGGGTGCAGGCGCTGCGGGCGCTGCTGCGCAACCGGGCGGCAGTCGTCGGCCTGCTCATCATCGTGGTGCTGGGAACCGTGGCGATCGCGGCACCGCTGCTCACGCCGTACGACCCGGCACAGCAGAACCTGTCCGCGGCGCTCGAGCCGCCGTCGTCCGAGCACCTGCTCGGAACGGACAACGTCGGCCGGGACATCCTCACGCGCATCATCTACGGCGGCCGGATCTCCCTCATGGTGGGCGTGCTCGCGGTCGCCCTCGCGGTGAGCGTCGGGGTGCCGCTCGGCCTGCTGTCGGGCTACTTCATGGGCTGGGTCGACATGGTGATCCAGCGGCTGGCCGACATCATGCTGTCCTTCACGACGTTCCTGCTCGCGCTGGCCCTCGTGGCCGTGCTCGGCGTGGGGCTGAAGAACGTCGTCATCGCCGCCGGCGTCGGCGTCGTCCCCCAGTTCATCCGACTGGCCCGGGGTCTCGCACTGTCGTTGCGCGAGCGGACGTACATCGAGGCCGCCGCCGCCTTCGGGGTGAGCAACCTGACGATCCTGCGCCGGCACATCCTGAGGAACGGCCTGGCCCCGATCATCGTGTACGCGACGCTCAACATCGGGATCACCATTCTGGTGGCCGCCGGCCTGGGGTTCCTCGGGCTCGGGGTGCAGCCGCCGACACCCGAGTGGGGAACGATGCTCGGCGAGGGACGCGAGTACATCTTCCACGCCTCGTACATGGCGACGTTCCCCGGCCTCGCGATCTTCTTCGCCGTCCTCGGCTTCAACCTCCTCGGGGACGGCCTGAGGGACGCACTCGACCCCAACCTGCAGACCTGAGAGGGCACGCCGATGGATCGCTCCGCGCGCACGCCCCTCCTGTCCATCCGGGACCTGACCGTCGAGTTCCGGACCAGCGACGGCGTCGTCCACGCCGTCGACCATGTCGGCTACGACGTCTACCCGGGCGAGACGCTGGGCGTCGTCGGCGAGTCAGGCTCGGGCAAGAGCGTGTCGGTGATGTCGCTGCTCCGGCTCATCCGCGAGCCACCCGGGAGGATCGTCTCCGGCGAGGCGCTGTTCGAGGGCCAGGACCTGTTGACGATGCCCAAGCGAGCGCTGCGCGACATCCGTGGCGACGAGATCTCCATGGTCTTCCAGGACCCGATGACCTCCCTGAACCCGGTGTTCAAGGTGGGGAAGCAGATCGCGGAGGCGCTGCGCGCGCACGACACCTCGCTCGACGCGGACAAGGCCCGCGCGCGTGCGGTCGAGCTGCTCGGCATGGTGGGCGTCCCGCAGCCGGAGCGACGGTTCGAGCAGTACCCGCACCACTACTCCGGCGGCATGCGCCAGCGGGCGATGATCGCGATGGCGATTGCCAACCAGCCGTCGCTGCTCATCGCGGACGAGCCGACCACGGCGCTCGACGTCACGGTCCAGGCGCAGATCCTCCAGCTGCTCCAGACCGCCCAGCGGGAGACCCAGGCCGCGGTGATCCTCATCACGCACGACCTCGGGCTCATCGCCGAGATGGCCGACCGGGTGATCGTCATGTACGCCGGCCACGTGGTCGAGACCGGAACCGTCGAGGAGATCTTCAACGACCCTCGCCACCCGTACACGCTCGGGCTGATGAACAGCCTGCCGCAGGCGGAGTCGACCGACGAGTGGCTGCGGCCCATCCCCGGCAACCCGCCCAACCTCGTCGACGTCCCCTCGGGGTGCCCGTTCCACCCGCGCTGCCTGCTGTCGCAGGGCAGGGAGGCGTGCAGCACGGACCTGCCCGTGCTCGCCCCTGCCGGGACGCAGGACGGGCACCTCTCGGCCTGTCACTTCACGGACGAGCTGGACGGCGAGGCGTCGAGGATGCTCGCGACCGCGGAGAGGTTGACATGACCACGGAGGCTGGCATGACTGAGGCCGGCATGACGGCGGACCACGTCAGCGATGCCGACGGGCGCGCCTCCCGGGGCGAGCCGATCCTGCGTGTCGAGGACCTCACCAAGCACTTCCCCGTGAACCGAGGGCTGCTGCGTCGGCAGGCAGGCTCGGTGCACGCCGTCGACGGCGTCAGCTTCGAGCTCGCGGCCGGCGAGACGCTGGGCATCGTCGGGGAGTCCGGGTGCGGCAAGACCACCTTGGGCCGCACGGTGCTCCGGCTGGTCGAGCCGACGAGTGGACGCATCGAGTTCCGCGGGCGCGACATCAGCGGGCTCGACCGGCGCCAGATGCGCGAGCTACGGCGGCACATGCAGATCGTGTTCCAGGACCCGTTCGCCTCCCTGGACCCGCGGATGTCGGTCCGCGAGCTCATCGCCGAGCCGCTGCGTGCCCACGGCATGCTGAACGCCAACGGCGGGCGGGCCAGGATCCGCGAGCTGATGGAGATCGTCGGTCTGAACCCGCGGCACGACAACCGCTACCCGCACGAGTTCTCCGGAGGGCAGCGCCAGCGCATCGGCATCGCCCGGGCCCTCGCGCTCAACCCGCAGCTCCTCGTCCTCGACGAGCCCGTCTCCGCGCTGGACGTCTCCATCCAGGCGCAGGTCATCAACCTGCTCAAGCGGATCCAGCAGGAGTTCGGTCTCGCGTACATCTTCATCGGGCACGACCTGACCGTCGTCCGCCACGTGTGCGACCGGGTGGCGGTGATGTACCTCGGCAAGTTCGTCGAGACCGGGACGCGGGACCAGGTCTACAGCGCGCCAAGCCACCCGTACACGCAGGCGCTGCTGTCTGCCTCCCCCATCGCCAACCCGCGCATGCGGGGTCAGCGGGAGCACATCGTGCTCGAAGGCGACGTGCCGAACCCGGCTGCCCCGCCCTCCGGGTGCCGCTTCCGTACGCGCTGCTGGAAGGCCGAGTCCGTCTGCGCCGAGGAGGAGCCGGCCCTCGTGCCGCGTGAGGCGTCCCACCCCAGCGCCTGCCACTTCGCCGAGGCGGACGCGCAGTTCGCCCTCTCCTCGGCCTCGCGCCGATGACCAGCCAGACGACCAGCGGCGTCCCCGCCACGACACCCGAGGAGCACACCATGGAACGCGTCGAGGGCGACCTCCTCCTCCCGGGGGACGGCGAGCCGGTGTCCGACGGCATCGTCGTCCTCGACGGTGACGTCATCACGTACGCCGGACCTGCGGCGGAGGCACCCGACACGCCTGGTGCCACCACGACGCGGGCCGCCGTCGTCATGCCGGGGCTCTGGGACGCTCACGCGCACCTGCTGGGCCTGACCGGCATCGACCTCAACCAGCTGCCGCTCCAGCCGGTCGCCCTCCGGGCCGCCCGCACCACCGCCGACCTGCGCGCCGCCTTGGACGCAGGCGTGACGTCCGTCCGCGAGGTCGGCGGCCTCGGCGTCCTCCTAGCCCGCGCGATCGACGAGGGCACCGTCGTGGGTCCCCGGGTGTACGGGGCCGGCGCCGTGCTCTCCGCCACCGGCGGGCACGCAGACCTGCACTCGTTCCCGTCCGCGTGGATGGCGGACTTCGGCAGTCGCGAGGGTGACCTGCGGGTCTGCGACGGGGTGGACGACTGCGCCCGTGCCGTCCGGGAGCAGCTGCGGCTGAACGCCAAGGTCATCAAGGTCTGCGCGTCCGGCGGCGTGCTGACCGAGGTGGACGACCCGCACCACCAGCTGTTCACGCTCCGCGAGCTGCGGGCGATCGTCGAGACGGCGGCGCTGTCCGAGCGCGCGGTCGCGGCCCACTGCCACGGGAAGGCCGGGATCCTCGCCGCACTGGAGGCGGGCGCGCTGACCATCGAGCACGGGACGTACCTCGACGAGGAGTGCTGCCAGGTGATGAAGGAGACGGGCGCGATCCTCGTCCCGACCCGGACGGTGGTGGAGTCACTGCGCCACTCCGACAGCGTCCCGGCGTACGCCCGCGCGAAGATCGCCCGCGTCGGTGCGGACCACCTGGAGTCCGTCGTGAAGGCGTACGAGCACGGCGTCACCATCGCGATGGGCACCGACATCGCCCTCGGTGCCGGGCAGCCCGTCAACGCCTGGGGAAGCAACGGTGGCGAGCTGCCGCTGATGGCCGAGGCCGGGCTCAGCCCGCGGGAGGCGATCCGGGCGGCCACCGCGCACGGGCCGCTCACGCTGGGGCCGCAAGCGCCGAAGAGCGGGCGGCTGGCCGCCGGGTACGACGCCGACATCCTCACGCTCGACGCCGACCCCCTCGAGGACATCGCCGTCTTCCGCGACCCCCGCCACATCACGGGGGTGTGGTCGCGCGGGCGCCGGGTGAAGAGCAACGGCGTGGTGACGCTGGACGCCTCGCACGACCCGAGCGTGCAGCCGCAGAACGCCTGACGCGGACGACCCGAGCGAGAACCGCCAGGACGCCCGGCCACTCAGGCGCCAGATTTGCGTCGTGGGGCGGTGCCGTGCCTACCGTGGGGGCTCAGGCCGCTTGCGCCTGCGCCGCGTGATCCGAACCGCGGCGACCCACCCGACGGACTCTCCTGGACCACGAGAACCCGCGCGCCCATGACGCCAACCCCGAAAGGGGTGGAACACCATGCGCACGACCGTCCTCACGGCCCTCACCACACTCGGCCTCGCCTCCACCGCCCTGGTGGCGGCGCCGGTGCACGCCTCCGATGCGGACAGCGCCGACCGCGCCGTCGACTACGCGCTGGCCCAGCGATCCGACTCGTACCGGACCGGCGGCGACGGCCCCCGCGCGTACGACTGCTCCGGCCTCACCTGGCGGTCGTACCGGGAGGCCGGCGTACGGATACCGCGGGTGTCCGACGACCAGTACCGCAACGGCGGCCGTACGGTGCCGATGTCGGAGCGCCAGGCCGGCGACCTGGTGTTCTGGACCGAGAACGGCCGCGCCTCCGGCATCTACCACGTCGGGCTGCTGGTGGATCGCAACCAGGTGGTCGAGGCGGCGTCCCCCGAGCAGGACGTGCACAAGGTCCACCTCTACGAGCGGGACAGCATGATGGACCACGTCGTCCGGCCAGCTGCTCACTGACGCCGGCCCGGCCCGGGACTCCGCCCGCGGCCGGCTCCAGGTTCACGCCCGGGGCCGGCCGCTCGGGAGAACATCGCCCCCCTCGTCGCGGACACCCCGGGGCGGACGCGCATCCCCTCGGGGCGACACCTAGGACAGCCAGAGGCACGCGCCGACGGCACCGGCCAGGCAGAGCGCCGCCGCCGTCAGCAGCAGCAGCTGACGCAGGCGGGAGCTCTGCACCCAGTCAGCCGCCTCGGTGCCCTTGTCGAGCCCCACGTCGACGAGCCTGCTCGCCCAGGTGAACCTCAGCGAGAGCATCGCGAGGCCCAGCGGGACGGCGACCACCGCGGGCCCGGGGAGCACGGTCATCGCCAGACCGCCGAGTAGGACGACGAACGCCGCGATCGTCCATCCCACACGGAAGAGGCGCCCGTGCCGGGTGTACGTCTCCTGGGAGCGCTCCCGGAAGTGGTCGACGCGCTGCCGCAGGTCCTGCGCCGAGGCGGGCATGGCCACTCCCTTCGTACGCGGAACTCGTCGCTGCAGGTCGTCTACCCGAAAACCCGGCGGAGCAACGTGGGCCGGGCCGCGTCCCGCCTCGCGCCGAGCCCGGTGACGAACCGCGTCGAGCGCCTACGTCAGCCTCGGCGTCAGCGCGGTGTCGGCGGTTGCGCGCTCCCAGCTGTCGAGCTCACGCAGCTGTCGCGTCAGCTTGTCGCGGATGGCGGCGTGGGCGTCCCGGCCGAGGGCGAGCCGGAGGGGTGGGGACTTCGCCTCGACCGCCGCGATGACGGCTTCCGCGGCGCGGTCCGGGTCGCCGGGCTGGCTGCCGTCGAGCTGCCGGAGGAACTCGCGCGCCCGACCCACGCTGTCGGCGTAGTCGTCGATGGGGTCCGCCACGTGCGCCGAGGCCCCGGCGAAGCCGGTGCGGAACGGTCCCGGCTCGACGATCGTGACCCTGATCCCCATCGGCGCCAGCTCCTCGGCGAGGGACTCGGAGATCCCTTCGACGGCGAACTTCGTGCCGGCGTACGCCCCGGCGCCCGTCTGGCCGACGACCCCGTTGAGCGAGGACATCTGCACGAGATGGCCCGCGCGCTGTCGCCGGAGGTGCGGCAGGGCGGCCCGGGTGACGTGGAGGAGGCCGAAGACGTTGACCTCGAACTGTCGGCGCAGCGCCTGCTCGGTGAGCTCCTCGACCGCGCCGAAGGCGCCGTACCCGGCGTTGTTGACCACGACGTCGAGGCGTCCGAACGCGTCGACCGCCTGGTCGACCGCGACGCGGGCGGTCTCGGCGTCGGTGACGTCGAGGGTGACCACGCGGCACTGCCCGGGGTACGCGTGCTCGATGTCACGGAGGGTCGCGGGCTCGCGGGCGGTGGCAACGAGCCGGTCGGCGCCGTGCGCGAGCACCCGCTGGGCGAGCGCGCGGCCGAGACCACTCGAAGCCCCGGTGACGAACCACACCCGGCCCGGGTCTGGGGTGCTGGTGGCCATGGAGATCACTCCAGACTTTACGAAACGGTACGTTTCGTACGCTAACATCGGCGCCGTGACGACGCAAAGGGAAGCGACGCAGGCCCAGCCGCTCGCCCGCCGCGGTCGGCCCCGCAGTGAGCGCGCGCACCTCGCGATCCTGCGCAGCGCCAGCGAGCTGCTCGCCGAGGGCGGCTTCGCCGCTCTGAGCATGGACGCGATCGCCGCCCGAGCGGGGGCGAGCAAGGCCACGATCTACCGGCGGTGGCCCAACAAGTCCGCCGTGGTGATGGACGCGTACCTACACGACACCGGCTCCGAGATCGCCTTCCCCGACACGGGCTCGACCGTCGACGACCTGCGCCTCCAGCTCAGCGCGGTGATCCGCGCCATGTACGCGAGCCCGGCCGGGCGGACGATCGCCACCCTGGTCGCGGAGAGCCAGCACGACCCCACGCTGGCCCGCGCGTTCCGCGAGCGCTTCCTCGCCGTCCGGCGGGCTGACGCCACCCGGGCTCTCGACCGGGGCCGCGCGCGAGGAGAGCTGCGCGCGGACCTCGACACCGGGGTCGTCATCGACCTGCTGTACGGCGCGCTCTACTACCGCCTTCTCGTCAGCGGCGAGCCCACGGGTGACGGGTACGCCGACCAGCTCGTCGACCTCGTGCTCCCGGCTCTGAGGCCTCGGGAGTCCTGACCGCCGCCGACCGAGTCGGCTGCTGAGGACCCGTGGAGGCGCAGCCGGGAACGCTCCTATGTCAGGCGGCACGCTGCTCCGCGCCGTCAAGGGCTCTCAGGACTCGCCCTGGGCATCGCGGGGGTGCC
The DNA here is from genome assembly GCA_050743265.1 of Actinomycetes bacterium. Lineage (GTDB taxonomy): Bacteria > Actinomycetota > Actinomycetes > JBOGEN01 > JBOGEN01 > JBOGEN01. Next base: position 5,135 of record JBOGEN010000034.1, on the reverse strand, counting down.
CCCACGGGCCGGTGATCGCGAAGACATGGCCGGGAGACTGGATGTTGGCGAAGAGGATGCGTCCGTCGTCGCTGAACGTGGCGCCGGCGAACTCGCTGCCGTTGAGCTCGTTGCGGGCCAGAGAGTACGACCGTCCTCCCTCGGTCACGCCGACGAGGTGCTGGATGCCCTCACCGTCCTCGGCAAGGATGACGCCGCCGTGCGGCGAGACGGTGATGTTGTCCGGCCCGTCGTAGTGCGTGTCCTGGGACGGGTCGGGGTTCACGCGGAAGATCGTCTTCAGGGTGACCGTCTCCGACGTGGGGTCGTAGAACCACACCTGGCCGTCGTGCTCCCGCACGCTGCCGTCGCCGGCCCGGGCGAAGCTGGCGACGAAGTAGGCGCCACGGTCGCCCCACCACGCGCCCTCGAGCTTGTGGCTCCGCGTCACCTGTCCGTCGGAGAGCTGCTGGCGCACGGGGGTCGTCTGGGCGTCGCGGTCCGGGACGTCTACCCACGAGACCCGGTACGTCGTACCGGGGCGTGTGGCCTCGGACAGGTCGGCGACGTGCCGGCTGCCCTGGGCGCAGCTCATCGCCTGCAGCGTCCCTGCGGTGTCCCCGCCCGCGGGGGTGGCCAGATCGCGGAAGGCCCCCTTGCCGCCGGAGAACCCGTCCGCCGGGACCCAGCGGTAGTACAGCCCGTTCGGCTCGTCGGCGTCCTCGGTCTCGTACACCACCGACGTGCTCGGGTCCACGGCCACCGCCTCGTGCGCGAACCGGCCGAGGAACTTCAGCGGCACCGGGTCCTCGTTGGCCTTCTTGTCGAACGGGTCGACCTCGAAGACGTACCCGTGGTCCTTGAGCAGTGCGCCGCCGGCACGCGCCTCGGTCTCCTCACAGGTGAGCCAGGTGCCCCACGGGGTCTTGCCACCGGCGCAGTTGTTGTGCGTGCCCGCCAGGCTCACGTACTCGCGGATGCGGTTGCCGTTCGTGTCGACGTCGATGTTCGTCGTGCCCCCGCCGGCGCCGGGGTCGTACGTGAGACCCGCCAGCGCGGGCACCCGATGCGGCTCGCTGCCGGAGATCTCGTGGTTGTTCACCAGCGTCGCCCCGGCCGCGCTGGGGAAGCACGCGGTGCCGTCCGGGTCGCTCGGGGTCGCCTCCCCGCTGACGAGCGTCGTCGTGCCCGCCTCGGCGACGACCGTGTAGCCGAAGCCCGGTGGCAGCGACAGCACCCCCGCCGGGTCGGGCACCAGCGGGCCATACCCGGCTCCGGTAGGCGCGGCCGCCAGGGCCGGGCCCGGGCCGGCGACCGCGTCGATGCTGCCGGCGAACACGATGCCGAGTCCTGCGGCGCCGCTGCGGCGGAGCAGGTCACGTCGGGAGAACGAAGTGCTCACGGGGGCGTTCCTTCCGGAGACGGCGGACTGCGACGTCCTCACCGAAGCCGGTGGGCCCGAAGAACGGGCCAGGACCGGGTGACTATGTGACAAAGGAGAGGTAAACGGCAGGTGCGGCCAGACGCGACTCGTCGGCGGTGAAGATGTCGAGGTTGCCGTCCCACGCGCCGACGCTCAGCCGCCCCGGGTCAGGCGCCCCGGGTCAGGCGCGGATGCCTGCCAGCACGATCGCGACCACCCGCTGCCTCTGCGCCTCGTCGATCTCACCCATCATCGAGCAGCCGCCGATGAGGCGGAGCAGGTCGGAGGGCTCGACGTCGGGACGCACGACGCCGGCGCGCTTGCCGTTGTCGAGCACCTGCCCAGCGGTGTCGGTGATCACCTGACGGGAGTAGGTCAGCAGCTCGGCGTCCCGACCGACGGCCTCGACGAGCTCGTGGAAGAGGGCCCGCTTCGTCGAGGCGTACGCGAGAAAGATGTCGACCCAGGCCGCGACCGCGTCCCACTCGGAGGCGGTCTCGACGACGTCCTGGCTTCTCTGCCGGAGCGTGTCGACGTCCTCGCGGTACACCGCCTCGAGGAGCGCCAGCCGGGACGGGAAGCGCCGGTAGAGGGTTCCGATGCCCACACCGGCGCGGCGCGCGATCTCCTCGAGGGAGGCGTCAGCGCCCAGCTCGCGCAGCGTCTCTCGCGCCGCCGCCACGATGCGCTCGTAGTTGCGCCGGGCGTCCGATCGCAGGGGTCGTTGGGGCGTGCCGTCGTACGCCGGGGTCTCCAACACCTGGTCGGTATGCCTGGTGGCCACGTCGTCACTGCTCCTGGGAAACCGGCTTGCCTAAGTGGAGGACCCCTCCGTATATTAGCGGAGGCACCTTCCACTTCGCCACATCGTACTCGAAGGATCACACGTGTCCGTGCAGACCCACGCCGCGCGTCCTCCCGCCCCGGCAACCTCGCCCCGACCGGGCGGCCGGCTACCCGCATCCCCCGCGTTCATCCTCGGCACCGTCCTCGTCGCCCAGCTCATGGTCGTGCTCGACGCCAGCATCGTGAACGTCGCCCTGCCGCACATGCAGGACGCCCTGGGCTTCTCCCAGGCCGCGCTGTCGTGGGTGATGAACGCGTACACGCTCGCCTTCGGCGGGCTGCTCCTGCTCGGCGCCCGGGCAGGTGACCTCCTCGGCCGCCGCCGCATCTTCCTGCTCGGCATGGCCGTGTTCACGCTCGCCTCGCTCGTCGGTGGCTTCGCGACCACGGGAGAGTGGCTGGTCATCTCCCGCGCCGTCCAGGGGCTGGGTGCCGCCCTCGCGGCTCCAGCCGTCCTGGCGATGCTCACGATCAGCGTGCCCGAGGGTCGCGAGCGCAACCGGGCCCTCGGCCTGTTCACCGCCGTCTCCATCGGCGGGGCGGCGATCGGTCTCGTCGCCGGCGGCATGCTCACCGAGTGGCTCTCGTGGCGTTGGGTCATGTTCGTCAACGTGCCCATCGGGATCGGGGTGCTTGTCGCCGCCGCGCTGATCCTGCCCGAGACGCCCCGGCACACCGGGCGCGTCGACGTCGCGGGGGCGTTCAGCGCGACCCTCGGCATGACCAGCCTCGTGTACGGCTTCGTCAACGCCGCCGAGTCCGGCTGGGGAGACCCGGTCACCGTCGGCTCGTTCGTCGCCGCGACCGGCCTGCTCGGCGCGTTCGTCCTGATCGAGCAGCGCGCCGAGGCCCCGATCACCCCGCTCAGCCTGTTCGCCGACCACACCCGTACGGCGGCGTACGTCGCGCGGATCCTGCTCGTCGCCGGGATGATGGGGATGTTCTTCTTCATGACCCAGCTCGTCCAGGGCGTGCTCGGCTACTCCGCCCTCGCGGCCGGGTTGGCGTTCCTGCCGGTGACCGCCGGGGTCCTCATCGGCTCCCAGGTGGCGGCTCGGCGGTTCGTCGACGTGCTGGGCCCGCGCGCCACGATGGTGCTCGGCACACTGGTCTCGGCGTCGAGCGTCTTCTGGCTCAGCCACACGTCGGAGTCGACGTCGTACCTGTCCATCGGTGTTCCGCTCCTCGTCATGGGCCTCGGGAACGGCACGGCGTTCGTCCCGCTGACCGCGGCGGCACTCCAGCGGGTGGAGCCGCACCACGCGGGAGCCGCCTCCGGCCTGGTCAACGTGGCCCAGCAGGTCGGCTCGAGCTTGGGCCTGGCGGTGCTCGTGACGGTGTTCAGCACCGCCAGTCGCCATGCGGCCACGGACGGCACCGGAGTGCGCGGGGCGGCGGAGCAAGCCCGGCACGTGTTCGTCAGCGGTGCGGACGCGGCGTTGCTCATCGCGGCGGGACTGATCGTGCTCGCCGCGCTGGTCGCCTCGACCATGCACCGGCAGCAACCGCCGCACCGGCAGGTCCTCGGTGCCGCCGAGCTGGCCGACTGACCTGACGTCGCCGGTGCGACGTCACGCCGCGGCCCTCACCCGGGAGCGGATTCGTCGCCACGGACAGCCCGGGGATCGGGCAGGATGCGGCACATCGTGAGCCGGGCGGCTGCACGTCCGCTCGGCCTCACGACGCGGGACGCGGGGGACTCGGCGGCAGACGGCGGCCCTGTCTGAGGTGGGGATCGAGACGACGACGGAACTGCTGGAGCGCGAGGACGAGCTCGCGGAGCTCGCCGACGCGCTGAGCCACGCGCGTCAGAGCCGTGGCCGCGTCGTCCTCGTGGAGGCGACCGCGGGGCTCGGCAAGACGAGCCTGTTGCGCGCTTCCTCCGGGGCCGCCGCGGAGGCGGGGTTCACCTGCCTGCGCGCGCGTGCGAGCGAGCTGGAGCGGGACTTCGCCTACGGATGCGTCCGCCAGCTGCTGGAGCCCGTCGTCGCACGGGCGGCGCAGCCCGAGCGGGCGCGCCTGTTCGAGGGGGCCGCCGCCCTCGCGATGCCGCTCTTCGCCCCGACCGGCGGCGTGGCGGCCGCACCGTCGGGAGACGCCTTCGCGATGCTCCACGGCCTGTACTGGCTGCTCAACAACCTGACGGACGAGGGGCCCGTGGTCCTGGCCGTCGACGACCTGCACTGGTCCGACAGGGAGTCCCTGCGGTTCCTCGCGTACCTGGCCCCCCGGCTGGACGGCCTCCCCGTCGCCGTCCTCGCGTCCGCGCGGCCCGAGGAGAGCGGTACGGGTGACCTGGCCCGGCTCGTCGCGGCGCCGGAGATCACGGTGCTGCGTCCCCGCCCCCTGAGCGACGAGGGGACGGCAGCGCTGTGCGTACGCCGGCTGGGAACGGAGGTGGCGCCCGACTTCGCCGCAGCCTGCCGTGAGGCCACGTTGGGCAACCCGTTCTTCCTCGAGGCCCTGCTGCGCGAGGCGAAGGAGGAGGGTCTCGCAGCCGGCCCACCTGCGGTGGACCGCGTACGACAGCTCGGCCCGGCCGCGGTGGCCCGGGCCGTGCTGCTGCGCCTCGCCGGGCAGCCCGCCGCACGTGCGCTCGTCCGTGCCGTCGCCGTCCTGGGTGACGGGGCGGGCCTCGCCGACGTCGCGCCTCTGGCCGGCCTCTCCGTGGCGGACGCGGCCGCCGCCGCTGACCTGGTGGCCGGGCTGGCGATCCTGCGGCCCGGCGACGGCCTCGCATTCGCTCACCCCGTCGTACGGGAGGCCGTGTACGCCGACATCGGGCGGCGCGAACGTGCCCGGATGCATGCGCGCGCGGCCGGGATCCTCGCCGGACGCGGCGCGTCCGACGAGCGGGTCGCCGCCCAGACGGCGGCGGCGGAGCCGG